>CAYJLY010000130.1:0-1010 GCA_964371385.1 uncultured Rikenellaceae bacterium | reverse complement strand
TTCTATTCGCACTTATGGTAGAGTAAGTTACCATTTTATATTTGTAACCGAACCTTGCAACAAGGATAGCTATAATAAGCGGACCACCCGCTAGACCTAGTTTTACTGGCTGAGGTATACCAGGGATGAATATTGGGAGTGAACCTAAAACAACACCTAAGAAAATTCCAAGGAAGATAGGAATCAGATTTGGTTCTTTTAATCTATCTATAGCGTTACCTAGTTTACTTGCCAGCTTTGAAATCGCCTGTTCGTTTCCTACTACAGTAACCCTATCTCCTACCTGCAAGGCTAAGTTAGGTGCAGCAAAGACATCTACCCCTGCCCTATTTATCCTTGTTATATTTAAACCATACTGACTTCTAATGTTTAGTTCAGCTAAAGTCTTACCGTTTATTTCTGACTTAGTAACAACTAATCTTTTTGAAATAAGCTGAGTATCTAATTTTTCCCATTCTTCCATTTTCATCTCTATTCTCTTTCCCAAGAATGCGATGATGGCATCTTCGTCAGTCTTCGAGGCTACTAAAAGCATCTTTGCTCCTTCCTCAACCATAGATGAAGACGAAGGTATTTCCATCTTTCCATCTGAATGATAAAGTCTAGACACCACTAGACTAAAAGGGATAAGATGACTTATTTCATAGATAGTCTTTCCATAAAGACTCTGATTTACTAACTCCACTGCGATAATATTAGCACTCTCCTTACACCCTGCAGCCTTTTCAAGCACCTCTTTTTCTTTATCTAAATTAACTCTAAAAACTGTTTTCATAAATAGGATTGAAAGTATTAATCCTATCACTCCTAAAGGATATGCTACAGCGTAAGACATTCCGATTACTGGCTCTGCTGCTCCGCCATTCATACTCGAGTAGGTTTCAATAGCCGCACCTAATCCTGGAGTATTAGTAATCGCTCCTGACATCACACCTACCATAGTAGCAACATCCTCGCCACTTGTACGCATAATAACTACCGCCACTACTCCAGCTAATATGTTGCTACTA
>CAYJLY010000129.1:0-1013 GCA_964371385.1 uncultured Rikenellaceae bacterium | reverse complement strand
AAAATGCTTTTATTATTAAGAATTTCAATTTACTGAAATTCTCAATCTACACGCAACTTAAACAATCAATTAAATTTTGAGCGGTACAGTATCGCAAATTTCATTTAATCAGCATTTCCTTAATAAAAGATGATTAAAGTAGGCAATATTTACAAAATGTGGTTTTTTGAGCAATTCCCATTCAAGAGCTAGCATTTTTTCTGCCCACTGCTCTTGGTTTTGCATTTGTGCTGAATGTAAACTTGCCAAAGCACGAATGCCTTGCACAGATTTTATACTAAGGCGTTGCTCTGCCCAGTAAAGAACGTCTTCGTTTTCGTAATATTTAATGTCCCCAAAAGCACCGGAATAGGCGTAGCCTCCTTCCAATAATTTGTGGCCTTCCTCTATATTTTCTTCTTGAACAATAGCTTGAATAAGGCGACCGGCCCTATTGTGGCGAATGAGAGAAAGAGTGCCGTCTTTTTTGAGCACGCGTATGAGCTCTTGCAAAATTTCTTGGGCGTTGTCTACAAATTCAAAAATTAAATGACAAATTACCACGTCAAAGCTTTCGGCGGGAAGATTTTTTACATAGTCAAGATTACCGTGAATTTGTGTAAAAGAAGAGGACTGCTGTGCAGCTTCAATCATGCTTGCATCTTGTTCAAGGGCTGTAACGGTATTTTTTTTTGCAAGAAAGTTACTGGTAAAAGCAAACCCGCTACCAAAATCAAGAATAGTTTTGCCCTCGATATGTTCAAGCTGTTTCCATGCCGTGTTGTAAAAAACAGTTCCCAAGGGAGAAATAGTATAATTATAATAATCTTGCATGTTTTTATCCATGATGCTATCCTTGTTATTTTGGAATTATTTTTTTGAGGTATGCGTACAAAATATACTTGAGGAAAGTATATGCAAACTATGAGGAGTGCAAATAAAATTATAGCATCGTTATATACCACTTGACATACCTTGTAAAAATAGTCTATGTATTCCGCCTTCGGAAGCGTATGCTTCCTTAATTTCAATGG
>CAYJLY010000128.1:0-1023 GCA_964371385.1 uncultured Rikenellaceae bacterium | reverse complement strand
GAGCTTGCATCATGGCAGGAATTTTTGAACGGGGTACGGTGGCATCTTCTAAAACGGTAGTGGGCTTACAGCGGGCAAGTACGGGCAGGGCCATGCGGCGAGCTTCCCAAAGCTTTGTCTTTTCTGCGGCGTCTTTAGCCACATGAATTTGCGTAGCCTTACATTGTTTTAATACTTTTTCCACAGCCTCAGCTTCGTCGGCAACTTGGGCAGGGTGGCCATCTACTTCAATGAGCAAAATGGCTGCGGCGTCGCGGGGCAGTCCTGCTTTGGTGTAGTCATCCACACGCACGATGGTATTATTATCAAGGAATTCCATAGTACAAGGTACTACGTGGGCTGCAATGATACCGGCTACAGCTTCAGCTGCATCTTGCATGGAGTCAAAAACTGCCATGAGGGCCTTGCTGGCCTTAGGCGGAGGAACAAGCTTCATGATGGCTTGAGAAATAATACCTAAGGTGCCTTCAGATTGCACCATGAGACCGGCAAGATTATAGCCTGTGACGCACTTTACAGTACGGGAGCCAGAAGTAACGCGCTCTCCTGTGGCGTCAAAAAAGTCAAGGCCCATGAGATAATCTTTGGTAACGCCATATTTTAAGCCGCGTAAGCCGCCGGCATTTTCAGCAATATTACCGCCCATGGTAGATACAGCTTGAGAGCCTGGATCTGGAGGATAAAAAAGACCCGCTTTAGCCACTTCTGCGGCAAAGTGTGCGGTTACTACGCCCGGTTCCACAATGGCGTATAAGTCTTCGCGATTGATTTCTATGATTTTTGTTAAGGCATTGGTGAGAATAACTACATTCTCGGGGCTATCGGGAATGGTGCCACCGGAAAGGTTGGTGCCGGCGCCGCGTACAGTCATTGGGATGCCATGATCGTAAAGTTTTTTTACAGTGGCACCAAGGGCTTCTATATTAGTGGGGCGAACCACCAATGAGGGCACAATTTGTTGTAGTACTGCAGAGTCATAAGCATAGCTTTGTCTATCTGCTTCAGAAGAAAATACATTCTCTT
>CAYJLY010000127.1:0-1098 GCA_964371385.1 uncultured Rikenellaceae bacterium | reverse complement strand
GCGAATTTAGCGGCCATATATGAAAAGGGCGAAAAAAGCGAAAATAGCGAAATAAGTACCTTGTTCATGACTACCCCTTTTTCGCCCCTGTTATTATTATGGGCGCTTATTTCGCTTAATTCTCTTTTTTCGCCACCTTTACACATTTGACTTTAGACAGGCCGTTCAAAAATAGTAAGATGCAAGGAAACAAAGAAAGCCAAGGTGCGCCGTGTATTGAACATACATAAGCAGTTTGGCTTTCTTTAGTTGACGGTGCAGATTGCTGTTTTTGAACTGCTTGTCCGTGCCTTATCCCTTAATCCGTCCAAATAATCGGCGTAGCTTTGCATCATTTCCTTGCGTTGCTCTAAAAACTGTGCTTTGTCATAAGCGGCTTTGGCGGAGTCTTTTTCTAGTGTATGGGACATTTGCAAATAAATCACATCGTGGTTAAAACCCAATTCTTTGAGTAGCGTCACTGCCATATGTCGAAAACCGTGCGCCGTAAATTCTCTTGAGCCATAGCCGGCGGCGTGAATGGCTTTGAGCAGGGAATTAGTACTAATATGCCCAGCCTTGCCCCAAGAGGGGAACATGTATTGCCCTTCGCCTGTAAATTTATACAGAGTTTCCAGTTGCGCCAGCACCTGTTTTGCTAAGGGCACAATGTGCGACTTGTGGTTCTTCATTTTTGTGCCATCAATACGCCACTCGGCGGCTTCCCAGTCAATTTCTGACCATTCGCCTTGGGTAAGTGTTCCGGGGCGCAAAAACACATAGGGAGCGATACGCAAAGCCGTTGCCACTTCGATACCGCATTTTTGTGGTAAAGTGGTTTCAAGAGCCACAAGTAGCTTGCCAACCTTATCGGGATGAGTGATGGTGGCAAAGCCACGGTTAGGGTCTGGACGCTTAAAAGACAAGCCCTTCCATATGGCATAAGCAGGATTATTTTCACACTTACCTACCGCCATGCCAAAATTGAAAATGCGCACGGTGATTTCAGCAATTTTGCGTAGGGTGTCGTATTTTCCCTCAGCTTCCAGTTGTGAAAACAATGTACGCACATCGGCGGCCTTGATTTCATCAAGGCGCATTTTGCCAAAAGGGGCAATA
>CAYJLY010000126.1:0-1101 GCA_964371385.1 uncultured Rikenellaceae bacterium | reverse complement strand
TTAGCCCCTGTGCAAAAAGAAATTGTCTTTGTGAAGTGGGATATGCAGTCCGCACAAAAGGGTGGCTATAAACACTTTATGTTGAAGGAAATCTTTGAACAGCCACAAGCTCTTCGTGATGGTTTGGTGGGACGCTTTCAAAAAGACAGCGTGGCCTTGCCTGAGCTAGAAAAGCTTCCCATACCTAAACGCTTACATATTGTGGCTTGTGGGACTTCCTACAATTCCGGTCTTTGGGCTAAGCATGCTTTAGAGTCTTGGGCTCATGTGCCTACCTCTTTGGAAATAGCTTCTGAGTTTCGTTATAATGATATTTTGCTGGAGCCTGATGCCATGGTCATGGTTATCAGCCAAAGCGGTGAAACAGCCGATACCTTAGCCGCTTTACGCATAGCTAAAGAAAAAGGCATTGCCACCATTGGTTTATGCAACGTGGTGGGGTCAAGCATAGCTCGCGAAGCTTCTGCTGTCATTTATACTCAAGCCGGTCCTGAAATTTCTGTGGCTTCTACCAAAGCCATGAGCTCACAAATGCTGGTGCTTGGTCTGTTGGCAATGCACTGGGGGCAGCGTAAGCAAACCTTGCCTATAGAGCAATACAAAGCCATAGCTAAAGAGCTGCAAGCTATTCCAGATGTCATGGAGCATGCTTTGCCAGCCATGCGCAGTACAGCGCAGGAGCTTTCTCGCAAATATACCAAGTATAGTAGTTTCTTCTATTTGGGACGCGGACAAGCCTATTCCCTTGCCTTGGAAGGAGCACTTAAACTTAAAGAGCTATCCTATATTCACGCAGAAGGCTATGCCCTTGGGGAAATGAAGCATGGACCCATTGCTCTTATTGCACCGGACTTCCCCACCTTTGCCTTGGCCTTTGATGACGCGCTGTTTCCCAAGGTAAAGTCTAATATTTTAGAAGTGCAAGCACGTAGTGGTAAGGTCATTGGCCTTATTAACGGGCCTCAAGGTGAAGCGGAATTACAAGTGGATGATATGTGGCGTGTGCCTTATGCAGAGGGCTTACTTAGCGCATTTTATGCTTTGCCTGCACTGCAACTATTTAGCTATGAAATGGCCGATTATCTGGGCACAGACGTGGAC
>CAYJLY010000125.1:0-1130 GCA_964371385.1 uncultured Rikenellaceae bacterium | reverse complement strand
CATATTTCTTGGAATACCCATTGACAAACCATTTCTTTCTGCTTCATATACTTTGATATAAGCATCTGAGAGTTTGATCCATGTTGATGGGTTTTCACTTTTTTTAGGATTTACTGAAGCCTCGATAGCCTTATCTAGAGACTTAACAGATTTTGGTTTATCTTGCGCAAATAATGAAGTTACCATCATTAACGCGGCCATGATTAATAATACTTTTTTCATATAACTTGTTTTTTATTTAAAATTTTTACAATTCTTCGTTTGTTTCAACTGCTTTATCTTCGCTTTTATTTACACTACATACTGCTGCGATAGTGTCACCCTCTCGTACGTTAATTAGTTTAACCCCTTGTGTTGCTCTACCTGCAACTCGGATATCCGAAACAGCTACTCTAATAGTGATTCCAGACTCATTAATAATCATTAAATCATTCTCGTCAGTAACACTCTTTATAGCTATAAGGTCGCCCGTTTTCTCAGTGATATTAATGGTTTTTACACCTTTTCCACCCCTGTTAGTTTCTCTGTAATCCTCTATAGAAGAACGTTTACCAAAGCCATTTTCAGAAACGACCATTATATGTCCTTGAGAATCAGATGGCATACAGATCATACCTATTACCTCATTCTTACCTTCTATGGTTATACCTCTTACTCCAGAAGCAGTTCGACCTATCGCTCTTGCCTTAGATTCGTGGAAGCGAACACACTTTCCTTCTCTGGCAGCTAATAATATATGAGAGTTACCATCAGTGATAACAGCTTCAATTAGCTGATCTCCTTCTTTAACTGTGATCGCATTCACTCCATTTACACGAGGTCTTGAATAGGCTTCCAGTAAAGTCTTCTTAATGGTACCTTGCTTTGTAGCTAATATTATATAGTTATTATTTATGAAATCTTGATCTCCTAGGTTCCTTACATTAATATAAGCTCTAACCTTATCATCTGGTTCTATGTTTATAACATTTTGTATAGCCCTACCTTTTGAAGCTTTAGTTCCTTCTGGGATATCATACACTTTTAGCCAGAAGCATCTTCCCTTTTCTGTAAATAACATTAGGGTACTATGCATATTGGCAACATAGATATGTTCGATAAAGTCCTCTTCCCTTGTAGTACTTCCCATT
>CAYJLY010000124.1:0-1130 GCA_964371385.1 uncultured Rikenellaceae bacterium | reverse complement strand
CTACCTTAAAACTGACTTACTGTTAGTACTGGATAGAGCGCCGCTATATAGTAAAGGCCTTAAGCTCATGTAAAATATCACTTGCCACTTCTCGTACTTCTTGCGGGGCTTGTACTTCATGCCCAAGATAGAGTTTTATGGCTGCAATCCAAGCTTCATTGTTTTTGGCAAAATGTGATTGTTGCATGGCTTGCAAAATTTCTTCGCCGTGATTTTCTGAGAGTAGATAGGCTATGCTAAGTGGTGGCAGGGTTATTTGTGTATTTTTTTCAAAATTATTCAAAAAGATCATAGCGTTATGTAGGGCTTGATGTTTGTTTTTACATTGCGCATACACACCTACTGCAAGACCATATACCCAAATATTAGGTTTATTTGTTAAAGCTTCTTCGATAACAATTTGGGATTCTTTCGCGTTGTCACCAAAAAAAGACAAATGAAAAGCAAGAAGAGCCATTATAAAACTATCTCTTTGCGAAAAATTGACAGCTTCGCGGAAACATTGAATTGCTTTGTTGTAGTAAGATGTCTTCTTTTCAGTAGAGCTATCTTTTTCTATTGTAAAAAGCATATACATTTGCCCAAGCTTAATCCAACAAGCCGCATTTTTCGGTTCAAGTTGAAGAGCTGCTTGAGCGCAGTCTATAGCTTCCTCAAGTTTACCTTGCTCGGATAATGCATCTCCAAGACGGCACAATGTTTTTGCACTCTCTCCATGCACTTCTCTATATCGTTGGTAATATTCTACAATATCTTGCCAACGCTCCTCACTTTGCGCTGTTTCGAAATCGAAATATGCCAGTGAGGATTCTTTTAAATCACGCGGAGTATTTTCCAATTGAAAAAGCTGTTGTGGCAAAATATTTCTTGCAAGATGTCTTTGCATCTCTGAGTGTTCAATAAGATAACGTAATGCAGCATAGTGTGGTTTTCTCTTGCCTCTCTCTAATACGCACGCTTCTTGTGCAATGTCGTTAAAGGCTTCAAAGGCTCCATTGTCACCGTAAAAATGTAGCATAAAATTAACCACAGCATAGACTCGGTGATTTTCATGACCACGACGCATGAGGTAGTATATATTATATAAGCGCTCTGAAAGTTGATATTTTTTCTTTTTCCCATTTAAAACT
>CAYJLY010000123.1:0-1139 GCA_964371385.1 uncultured Rikenellaceae bacterium | reverse complement strand
TAATATTAAAATGGAACTTGCTGCAAAAGATATTCGTATTGAAGCGCCAATTCCAGGAAAAAATGCGGTTGGAATTGAAATTCCAAATGCAGAAAACACAATGGTTAAAATGATGGAATTAGTTAAAAGTATTCCGGTTGAAAAAAGAAATCAGAAATTGTTGTTTTTTCTTGGTAAAGATTTAATGGGGAAACCAGTGTATGGTGACTTAACTAAGCATCAACATTTATTAGTGGCAGGTGCAACTGGCTCAGGTAAATCAGTGTGTATGAACACGATTATAACATCATTCATTTTAAGAACTAGACCAGATGAACTAAAATTAATGCTGATTGATCCGAAAAAAGTTGAGTTTTCTCAGTTTGCTGGAATACCACATTTAATGGCACCCATTATTTCGGATGCAGCTGAAGCATCAAGAGCACTTAAAATAATAGTTGAAATGATGGAAAATCGTTTTACTGCATTTTCGCAAATTGGTGTGCGCAATATAACTGGTTTTAATGAAAAAATTGCAAGTGATCCAAAATTAAATAAAATGCCTTATATTGTTGTTATTATCGATGAATTAGCTGATTTAATGGCTGTTTCAAACAAAGAAGTAGAAGGAAGTATTCAACGAATTACACAGCTGGCTAGAGCTGCTGGAATTCATTTGATTGTAGCAACGCAGCGTCCAAGTACAGATGTAATTACAGGTATTATTAAAGCAAACATTCCGTCAAGAATATCCTTTGCGGTATCAAGTAGCATTGATTCAAGGACAATATTGGGAAGTGTAGGTGCTGAGCGATTATTGGGTTACGGAGACATGCTATATCATCCAATGGGAGAAACTGCTTTACATCGTGTACAAGGTGTCTATGTGAGCGATGATGAAGTTGGACGAATTTCTAAATTTGCTTCAAATCAATATCAGCCGTTTTATGAAGACCAATTTATTAAACTTGAGGGTGTAAATGGCAATGATGCAACTTCGTTTGTAAGTGCTTCAGAAGACCCGATGTATGACTCAGTAAAAGAATATGTTATTCAAGCACAAAAAGCATCAACATCGTTGCTTCAAAGAAGATTTAGTATTGGCTACAATCGTGCAGCAAGATTAATCGACCTTTTAGAAGAAAGAGGGATAATTGGAC
>CAYJLY010000122.1:0-1167 GCA_964371385.1 uncultured Rikenellaceae bacterium | reverse complement strand
CAAAAATGAGGGTGCGCACATGATCAAGGGTTAAGGAGCGGCGCAAAAGGTGGTCTAGTACGCGTCCGGGGGTACCCACTACTAGTTGCGCACCGGAACGTAAGGCTGTGTTTTGTTTGCCATAGCCTACGCCACCGTACACAGCCACCACATCAAGCCCTGTTCCGGCAAAAAGGGTTTTTGCTTCGCGTTCCACTTGTACAGCCAATTCGCGTGTGGGCACCATAACTAAAGCTTGTACTACATTTTTTTCTGCTGAAAGCTGCTGCAAAAGAGGTAAAACATACGTGCCCGTTTTGCCGCTGCCTGTACGCGATTGCACCATAAGATCGCGCCGTGCAAGCAAATAAGGTAAGGCCAAGGCTTGTACAGGCATAAGTTGTGCCCACTGCGCTCGTGCGCAGGCTTCTTGTATATTTTCAGGAAGTTGTGTCAGCGTTGTAGAGGCTAACGCATCTTCTGGCTCACGTATAAGTGTTACGGGAGTTTCTTCAGAAAGCGCTTGGGAAGTGGGAGATGTGGAAGAGGCCTGAGAGGGCTCATGGTCGTGGTGCGTCATAGTTGTTCCTTGTATGCCTGTGAATTGCGCATTCTAGCATTAAAAGTTATGGGGCGCAATGATTGAAAGAGGCATGGAATTTTGAGGGTAAAGAGAGGCATATTGCTGAAAAATAGCGCTTATGTTACATGCTTTGTAAGATACCTAATGAAGGAACGCATAGACATGGCTATTATTTTTACCGTCAATAGTTGTTTTACGCAGGCTTTGCAAGCCTTGGGGCATACTGTCTATGACGTGAGCGTGCGCCATGCGGGTATGTATTCTGCCAAACTCCTTTTGCAAAAGTATATGCCGCCTTCTGTGCAGCCTGATATTTTTTTTCATGCTGAGGCTCTAGGCACAAAAATATTTTTTGTCGACATACATGAGTTATCGTGCCGAACTGCGTTTTGGAGTATTGACACCCATTTACATTATGGGTGGCAGCAATTTTATGGGCGTTTGTACGATATTTTTTTCACACCACATAAAAGTTTTTTGACGCACTTGCCTGCATCGTGGCAGCACCCCAATACGCATCGCTTGACACGTAAAAGTGATGCCTACCCATGGAAAGAGCATGCAAAGCGCACGCATAATCTAAATTTTGTGGGTAGATTAAGCGG
>CAYJLY010000121.1:0-1181 GCA_964371385.1 uncultured Rikenellaceae bacterium | reverse complement strand
GTGCCGCTGGCACCGCTATGCGTCCCATAGACGGGCGCACCGCCCCCCAACGGGGAGCGCGGCTTTAGCCTAAAGGCAAGCCTCACCCTCCCCTGCGGTACGCCCCAAAAGGCAAACCCCACGAAGCTAAATCGTTGCCCAGCACTCTCACTCACAGCTCGCAAGTGCCGCTGACGCCGCTCTGCTCCCCATACGCAGATAACAACATGGAGCATAAGGACAGGATTATCCTTATGCTCCATATTCGTTTTTAAATAATTTCTTATAGCCCGAGCATCTTGTCGATATCGCCGTGCAGCTGCTCGCCCTTGGATTCTAGATCTTGCTTAACAGCCTCTTTAACAACTGCTTTTGCAGCGTCAAAGCTATACGCTATTCTCACCATAAGCTCCTTAGAACCATTCACATCACGATAGAGTTCTACCACTGGCAGGATGCGACCAAGCTTTTGACTGATGAGATTTTTGCTTGATGCAACACTATTAATTATCGAAACCGTTTGATCATCGGTGAGTTGCTCGTTGGCAACGGTATTTTCGATAAGTCCCGTGACTTCGGTTTGAATTTGCCCCGCAAGGTTTACTTTCGCAAGTTCTAGAGCCTGCATTTTCGCAGCGTCGTAGTTCCCGCCAAGCGCCATAGCCTCCGCCATGATGTATTTTGGATAGGCATTCTCGTCCAACTCAAATTGCATTAGATAGGAACGATCAAGTTGTTTTTCGACAGGAAGCGCCCCGGGAGAGTAACGCCAACCTTCTTTTTCAAGGCCACGAGCATCACGGCGAGCATCTTTAGTTGCACGGTCGTTGAGCTCTTTTTTCGAGAGTTTATTTATCGCTTTACGCTCTTTGAGTAGTTCTTTGTACTCTTTACTGGGGTTTTGTGCCGACACGCCTATGCTACATAGGGCGGCAAATGCTAGGATAAGAATTTTTTTCATTGCTTGAAATATTTATTAGGTTATACAATGCAAAAACAGTTAATCGTAATAAAAACTCAGCATAAAGATACGCAATATTTTATTAACTCACATCTTTTTCACTACTTTTCTCAACTAACACCAACCATCGCGACGGTCATTCTTAGAAAAAAACAAAATTAAAACCGTTCGAACTCCTCCCTATTGCAACACCACACCCCCCAAGAGCATGCCCACCAAGGAGGGTAGGCCTAGGCGGCGA
>CAYJLY010000120.1:0-1186 GCA_964371385.1 uncultured Rikenellaceae bacterium | reverse complement strand
ATAGACTGCTAGAACTTATGAAACCTTTTGAGAAAGAGATAAAGGAATTCAAAGATCAAATTAGTACTGCTAACAAGGAGCAAACTAAGGAGAGAACTGAACTTGAAACAAAGATTAAGCAGATGGTTGAAATCAGTCAAGGTATGAGTGAAGAGGCCAAGAATCTAAGTAATGCTTTAAGGGGAAATAATAAAGCTGCTGGTAACTGGGGAGAAACTATCCTTGAAAATATTCTTCAAAATTCAGGTCTAACCCAAGGTAAAGAAGGATATGAATTACAATCTATGTTAAGGGATGCTGATGGTAAAGCTTACATTAATGAGGATGGAAAAAAAATGATTCCTGATGCTATAGTTCACTTTCCTGACAATAGAAATGTAATTATAGATTCAAAGGTCTCTATCTCTGCATATACTGATTACTGTAATGCAGAAAATGAAGATGATAAGAAATTACATCTTACAAATCACCTAGCATCTATCAAATCACATATCAAGGGTCTTAATGTTAAAGGTTATGAGAATTATGTTGATGGCTCATTGGATTTTGTAATGATGTTTATTCCTAATGATTTTGCTGCGATGGTAGCTCAGCAAAATGATATAAATTTATGGCAAGAAGCTTACAATAAAAAGATTCTTATCATATCCCCTACCAACCTTATAACTTCTCTGAAGATAGTTTCAGATCTATGGTCACGAGAAAAGCAACTTCAAAATGTAGAAACTATTCTAGAGCGTGGTCGTTTTCTCTACGAAAAATGTAGTAACTTTATTGAATCATTCAGAAAGGTTGGGGAACATATAAATTCACTGCAAGCTATTTACTCTAGTGCACATACTCAACTAGGAGAAAAAAGTGGCATCATACGTCAAGCTGAGATGTTAGCTGAAACTGGTATTAAAACCAAAAAAGGCCTAGCTCTAAAAAGTGAAGAGAAACAGCTCTTAACTGAACTAAACGAAACTCCTCATACTACTTAGCAACTTAGCAACCAAAAGTTAGTACTTCAGACCTACCATATCACCATCGCAGAGCTAACACCTCGTCTGTCGGCAAAAGATGCTCTCAGAGGGCAAAAACTCCGACGGGTCACATCATTTTATATCACACATAGTATTCATTATCTAGTTACGCATATCACAACATTCCCACCCACCACGGAAGATTAATCTTGGGGCTAACG
>CAYJLY010000119.1:0-1186 GCA_964371385.1 uncultured Rikenellaceae bacterium | reverse complement strand
AAAATAAGTTCTCGACCATAGTTTTTAAGAAATTTTGTATAAGGGTTTGAACATTTGTTCAGGCCCTTTTCACTTTTACCAGCACCGGTTAGCCTTGTGAAAACATCTCCCTCTACCCTTTGCCTAAGTGCCGGACTTTTGGCCTTTACCGTTTGGGGCTCTTTGGTCCTCTACTGGAAAGCCCTTGGTCATATAGAAGCTTTTGAAATCTTAGCTCATCGCATGTTTTGGTCCTTGGTTGTCGTAAGTATTTTAGCCCTATTTACGCACTCATACACACAAGTTCGACAATCCTTAAAAGACACACAGCTCCTGCTACGCCTTGCCATAGCCTCCTGCATTATTGCCAGTAATTGGTTGCTCTATATATGGTGTGTAACCCATGGACATGTGGTTGAAGCAAGCCTTGGCTATTTTATCAACCCCTTACTTTCTGTGCTCATAGGCCGTGTTCTGCTCAAAGAAAAAATGACACGTTTACAAATACTTGCCGTAAGTATTGCCGCTTTTGGTGTAGGCTATAGCCTTATAACCTATGGCGAATTTCCCCTTATAGGCCTTACCTTGGCCTGCTCTTTTGCCACCTATGGCTACATAAAAAAAAGCATTAAAGTTGCTGTTATTCCAGGTTTTTTCATGGAAACCATGGTGCTTTTCCCTGTGGCTGCCTCTGCTCTGTTCATTATGAATATGAACGGCCAAAGCAACTTTTTTGCCTATGATATGTCTACCCAGCTCTTACTCATGGGCACAGGTGCCATTACAGCTTTACCCCTATTACTTTTTGCTTATGCCAGCAAAGGCGTACAGCTTTCTACCATGGGCCTTATGCAATACATTGCACCTAGTATTAACTTAATTATTGGGGTGTATATGTTTGGCGAAGAGGTGTCCGACGCCAATAGAATTATGCTTATTTGCATCTGGACAGCCCTAGCCTTGTACACTTGGTGCAATATTCGCCAATATGAACATACAAAAAAACGCTTAGCTGACAAGGCATAAAATAGCCGCTCGCTTGTACGTTTTTTTGCTGAGCTCTTTTTAGTTGCTAAGTTTAAGGAGCTTGCTGTATAGTGAGGCCCACTTAAGCTTTTTCATTAATTTTTTCTAAAGAGTGACACCATGAGTTATACATTTACCGACACAGAACAAGCTATTTTGCGCATTGTGCAAAAAAATCTGC
>CAYJLY010000118.1:0-1236 GCA_964371385.1 uncultured Rikenellaceae bacterium | reverse complement strand
TTTGACCAAAGCCCTTGCGGTGTGGTGCGTTTTAAAGATGATGAACAGTGGACAGTTTTGGAATACGGTAATTCCTTCCTTTCCACCATTGGCATCACTGCCAAGGAGTTACGCAAAAAGTATAATAATAGCTGGGTAGAGCTCATTCACCCTGACGACAGGGAAATGGTAAGAAAAAATCTTAGCGATGCCCTTGCCGCTCAAGAAGAAATTGTTATCTTAGAGTATAGATTACAAAGCCGCGGAGCTGTGCCGCTGTGGGTGCTAGAAAGTGTACGCCCCATTGAAGATACGTCTGGTCGTTGGTTTTGGAGTACCATCATCAATATATCTGAACGCAAAGAGCAAGAGTTGCGCGATCAAAACATGACCGTGCGTTACCGGTATCTTTTTGAAGCTTCAGAAAACATTTTGTATGAATACAGTTGGACTAGCCAGAAACTACGCACTACAGCGCAATTTTTCAAAAAATTTGGCTATGCTTTGCCGGAAGATAAAGCCGATTATTACACCGTTGATTTAGACATTATCCACCCAGAAGATATGGATTTATTCCAATCTATGCAGGCAAAATTACAAGCTGGTGGAAATTCCATTGAATCTTTAATGCGCTTAAAAAATGCTCATGGTTCTTGGGTCTGGTGTCAATTACGCCAAAATTCTTGGACAGATATGACCACCAATGAAACAAAAGTTATTGGTGAAATTAAAAATGTGGACGAAGAAACACGCTGTCTGCAAAAGTTACGTGACGATGTACAACGCGATGCTTTTACTGGTTTGTATAATAAAACAGCTTCCACTGAGCTTATACAACAGGCTGTGCTTGAAAACCAAGGTGAGCGCGGCGTGCTGTGCATCATAGATGTAGATAATTTTAAACATGTTAATGACAATTTGGGCCATGCTGTTGGCGATTTAGTTATCAAAAATCTTGCCTCTGGACTTGCTGGAATATTCCGCAGCGATGACATTGTAGGCCGCATGGGCGGCGACGAGTACATTGTTTACCTTAAGAATATGCCAAACCTTGGCGTACTCTTGGTTAAGCTAGATAAGGTCATAGAATTCTTTAAACAAAAACTGGAAGGCGAAGGCGTTGTGGTTAATATCTCTTGCAGTATTGGCATTGCCCTTTTCCCCACCGACGCGGATAATTACGAGGACCTATACACCAGAGCAGACAAAGCTTTGTATAGATCTAAAAAGAAAAAAGGTATTTACACCTTCTACGAC
>CAYJLY010000117.1:0-1343 GCA_964371385.1 uncultured Rikenellaceae bacterium | reverse complement strand
TATCGATTACAAATGATGAAGGCGAGGTTGTGGATCTTTCGATAACTAGTTTTTCGAAAGACAGCGATGCTGTTTTTAGCGATTATGATTTAATATCAGATTTTATCTTGGATATCACTGTTGAAGAGGGAATATATTCAGGTGTCTTTAGTTATTATCTCTACGATTTGGTAAATGATGAACTGATTTTTGAAACAAATGGCGATTACGATAGATATAATTTGTCGCTTGATAGAAATGCTTATCTTCCGAAAAATGCCGAGGGTGGCAATGCCTATATTTTGTCTGTTCATGACCGAGAGGTTAGCAAATCAGAAATTAATAGCATTTTAATGCATGGTGAGAACACGGTTTTTTCAGAAGATAATCAACTGTTTGCCGTTGTAGATGAATACTGGGGTAGTGTTTCTTTATGTGAATTCAATGGAGATTTGCCTTTGATTTTAGATACAGAGTTAATCGATGTCACATTAGCTGAATTTGATGTTTTTGATATTGAAAAGTCAAAGCTTATATCGGATAATGGCGATTGGAAATTCATAGTGAATATTAATGAAGAAGTGAATGTAAAATTAGAGTATGAGAGTGTTAATGAGAATGAAGAGGCTGAAGAGTTATTAGTGAGCTTAGTTGAAGTGTGTAGTGCCGATGATAGGAGGTCGTTGGTGCTGACAAACAAAAATAGTAGTGAAGTTATTGCGGTTGTTTCGGTTGAAGATGTTTATGATGGCGATTTAGATGTTGTATTAGAATTTAACGAATTTTTCTCAGAGGAAATAGTGGTGCTGAATATCGTGGAATATAATACAGATGAAGACAAATCTCTACAAGGAACGCTATTTCAGAGTTGCTTTTACAATTTTAAAACTAATAATGTTGTTTACAAGCCGCCAGGTCAGGTGAATTATGAAGATTTAGGTTTTGGGAAAAGACTTTACTATAGAGGTGGAGTGTTTGGCAATTATGGCGAAGAGCGAAATGGACAATCGGTGTTTATTAGGGAGCATGATGGTGAGGTAGTCGAACAGCTATTGCCTGATTATTTAACTTTTGAAATCATGGGAATGGTTTTTTTGAAAAACAAAGATTACATAATAGTGGCGAATAAGGAAAGTGGATCGTTAGAACTTTATAGTGTTTTGGATGAGCTCGAGCTTGTAGATGTCTATGATATTGATGAGATGTTTGGCGGGGATGGGATAATGAAAGCGAGCTTGCAAGATTTTAGTATAAATGATGATGAAAGCGAGATAGAAGTTTTTGTGAATGGGGTTTATATTATTGTGTTTGATTAGCCAAGGTGAAAGTGTTTTGATTTTATACTATTGCAGTATAAAATCCGA
>CAYJLY010000116.1:0-1359 GCA_964371385.1 uncultured Rikenellaceae bacterium | reverse complement strand
CCAAAGTAAAAAGCCACGACGATGCCAAGCATGATAATAATGGCAGAAAATAAAATGGTGTAAATTTTAAAGCCAATGGATTTGTTTTTTAACATGAGTTTTTCCTCAGAGCTAAAGTTTAAATTCAAGGACAATGTGACATCTTGTACAGTAAAGTAATCTATTTTTTCACAATGAACAAGCCTAAATTATAGAAGAAAATGTAAGCGGAAAGCGTAACCTTTTTGTAGTACGATGAAAATAGGGTGCGCACACATTATGACTTTCTAGGTCATAAAAGACATGAATGTTTTGTTGTCCATTTGTGTATTTGCTTATTCTTGGCAAATGCAAAGGCCCTGGGTTCCCGTTGGGTGGCGGCTTTGTCGGTTTTTATGAAGAGTTTTACCAATGGTATTGATGGGCATGCCATCAACGGACAAGATAGTACGCCGTGCTTGGCATGGGCGATCGCCCCTATGCGGAAACTCTCTTTGGCAAAATGCTTTAGGGCGGGGTATGAACATGACAGCGGCCTTGGTTTTATCCTTGCCATGTGGATAATGGTGTGAGCGTAGGGCTGAACTACAAGCTACAATTACTATGACATTTTTTAGATTTTCACATGTTCAATGATTCATAATTTGGCTTAATATTCCCTAGAGAAATATGAAATGCTGTTCTTCATGAAAAACATGTTATTCTTTGATATTGTAGTACTTATTGATGTTAGGAGAGTGTAAACTAAAATGTATACAAGGCGGTTGACAAACAAGGGTAATGTTGTTATCGAGGCAAGTGGGTTACTCCATGTTTTTTGATTATCATTATTATTTATGCAAAGGATTTCTCATGTTAGAAGATTTTACCTTGCTCGAGGCCATGCCAGAAGTAATAGCACCCGAAGTTCTTAGGGATATGCCCATCCCTATGATTTGTTTTAACTCAAGCCTTGAGGCTTTATATTTTAACGCGGCTTTTGCCTCCTATGTGGAGCTTGATAATACGGACGCTTCTCTTTTGGCCGGCATCGGAACCTTGCAAGCTATGGATTTTATGCCGGAATATCAGCCCGATGGTTTACATTCCATAGATACTTTGCATGAATTTATCAAGAAAGCTTCAAAACGAGGTATTTACCAATATCCTTGGATGTTGCAATCTTTAAATGGTAAACCCATGGCAACGCAAATGGCCATAGTTGTAAATGTAGGTATTTCAAATTTATATATAAATTGTTATTTTCTGCATACGGTGGAAGGCACACGTTCCATACATATTCCACGAACCGACCCCTTTGTGCGCCCCATGGTTTCCGTTGCTCAGCCGCTACGAGAAGTAAAAAAGCCTGTTGAACCTGGCATAGACAAAGAGTTTGAA
>CAYJLY010000115.1:0-1365 GCA_964371385.1 uncultured Rikenellaceae bacterium | reverse complement strand
TATATATATAGTATAGCATCTTCTTCTATAAAGTAGTGAACTAAGATCAGCTAGTCCGAAAGAGCTAGTAGCATGTCCTGAGGGAAAGCCGTGTTGGCTAGATTTTCCAGCAATAAGGCGTACGAGTCTTTCTCCAGCCTCGTTAACAAGGGTAGGGTCCCAGCTTGGTCTAAATCTGTCTGTTCCCTCCTTTAGTTGGTATGAGACTTGATCGCATAAGCCAAAGCACAGAATTAGTGCAAGGACAGCGAAAGTAGCGATTAGCCAGTGTGGAATCGAAGGGTATTGTCCTTTGGACACTAACGATTTAGGACCATAAAATTTGGGAATGAATAGACACCCAACTATAAGTAAATATTGAGGGATCCATACAGGGATAGCCGAAAAAAACTTCATTATGGCGTCCCAAAAAGGAGTGTGAGCGCCGTTAATAAGCAAAAGTAATTCTTTGTCTAAACCTATTAACCAATCCATATTATGTGTGTATTTAGCGGGTTGTTATGCTGTAGGGTCTTCGTTGATGGCATTCCAAATAAGGTCCTTAAGGGCAGGAAGTCCTTCGCCAACGATAGATGATATAAATACTGTAGGAATCTTCCTCGGTAGATGTCTTTTTATTTCTCTTCTTAGCTCATCATCTAACATATCTGATTTAGAGACCGCTAGAATGCGTTTCTTGTCAAGTAATTCAGGGTTATACATCTTTAATTCTTTTACAAGAACTTTGTATTCTTCAAGGATGTCTTTCGAATCAGCAGGTACCAAGAATAAAAGAATAGAGTTTCTCTCAATATGTCTTAGGAATCTTAATCCTAGTCCCTTACCCATGTGAGCACCCTCGATAATTCCAGGTATATCTGCCATTACGAATGATTTATCATCATAGTAACTAACGATACCAAGATTTGGCTCTAGGGTAGTAAAGGCGTAGTCTGCAATCTTTGGTTTAGCTGCTGAAACACAAGAAAGTAGAGTCGATTTTCCTGCATTAGGAAAACCTACAAGACCTACGTCAGCAAGGATTTTAAGCTCAAGAATGAACCAGCCCTCTACACCTTCTTCTCCTGGTTGAGAATATCTAGGAGTCTGGTTAGTTGAGGACTTGAAGTTAGTGTTACCTAGACCTCCTCTACCTCCACGAGCGATAATGCGCTCCTCTCCAGGTTCGCATATCTCGAAAAGAATTTCTCTGGTTTCAGCGTCTCTAGCAACAGTTCCAAGAGGTACATCAAGATAGATGTCCTTACCATTGGCTCCATGACAAAGAGCGCCACTTCCACCCTCACCGTGGTCGGCCTTTATGGGTTTTCTATATTTAAGTTGGATTAGTGTCCAGTATTGTTGGTTTCCACGAAGAATAATATG
>CAYJLY010000114.1:0-1390 GCA_964371385.1 uncultured Rikenellaceae bacterium | reverse complement strand
ACTGTCGTTTTTTATTTGCCTTGCAAAGCGAAAAACATCGCAATTGGTCTATTTTCTTTGCAAACAAAGAGAGGAAAATTAGCTGAAAAATCGCAGCTACCCATATCAAAATTTGCTATGCAATATACAAAGAATAGGGAGTTTTTAAATCACAGAAAAATAGTTATAAACTTTTAATGAAATTTTCTATCTCATAATTCACTTGTTCTGGGTTATCGCCATTAGAAAAATGAGATGCATTTTTAATTATGTGCAAAGGATATCCAGTAAAGTTTGACCAACGTTTACAATAGTGCTTAATCTTTCCTGTATTATCGTTATCACCAAGTAGAATAATCACAGGGCAAGAGAGTTTCATATCAATATTCTCATCTGCAAATTTTCCATAAGCAATATCCATTTGCTGAGCAATATCTTTTTTAGATAAAGGGAGCAGCATATCCATCATTAGATTATATGAATATTCAGTTTTGGAAACAGACTTTGCCATACTCTTTTTTAAAATTGAATTTGGTATTAAATATACCATAGATTTTACTTGTCTTAGCCAAAACAAATCTTGCTTTGAGTAATATTGCAAACCAAATGGTGTTGTGTCTAATGCAACAAATCCAGATACCATGTTAGGATACAGATAAGCGAACATCTGACTTGGATATCCACCTAAAGATGCTCCAACTAAAATTACATCATCGATGTTTTCTGTATTTAAAATATTATATAATTCTAAAGCTGATTGTTTATATGAAAAACTCGTGTATGGTTTTGATAATCCATGAAGTGGAATATCCCAAGATATAACAGTGTAGTCTTTAGAAAAATATTCTGCTTGCTTTTCAAACATTGTATGATTAGCCGTAACTCCATGTGTGAAAACGATACATTTAGCATTAGGATTATTGTTTTTATTTATCCAGTAATGAACTTCGCCATATTCTGAGTTGAATTGTTTGTGAATCATATAGTTATCCTTTCGAAAGATGTTTATGTGTTGAGTATAACATATAAAATATTGTTCTGCAAATAACTTAAATTAAGATAGCTATTTCAAAATCGTTGTGCTATCCTTGTGTTTGAAAAAAGCAGAAAGGAGTGATAATTATGGAAAAGCTATATGAACTATTTAAAATCTATACGGAATTTAATCCGAATGAAAAGTATGAAAGTAATATTAATTCTGCTCATAAAAATTTAATTGCAGAACTTGATAAGTCGCATAGAAAATTGATATTACAAATAATTGATAACAAAGATTTAATTATGAATGATTTTGCATTCGAAAGTTTTAAGTCTGGATTTAATCTTGC
Source organism: uncultured Rikenellaceae bacterium (assembly GCA_964371385.1). Lineage (GTDB taxonomy): Bacteria > Bacteroidota > Bacteroidia > Bacteroidales > Rikenellaceae > Mucinivorans. The sequence goes on along the minus strand of CAYJLY010000114.1, from coordinate 83 downwards.
GACAGAAATTTTAAACGAACTGAATAAATATAATGAAACTCGCACAGCTTTTACTGAAAAGAAGTTGTGTGAGTTTTTTTATG
>CAYJLY010000113.1:0-1427 GCA_964371385.1 uncultured Rikenellaceae bacterium | reverse complement strand
ATCTTCCTTATCTAAGAAGGGGAAGAGAGTTGCGCGGAATAAGCGGTCTTCACCTTTGATATTCATAACCAATTCAATGGTTTTAGAGCTTTCGCTCTTGGCCACCATGGAGATGGCTTCTTGTACTTGCATGGCGGCTTTGTCAGACATGAAGCTGTGCAAATTTTGGCCTTGTAATTCACTTTCGTTCTTACCAAGAATTTCACCAAAAGCACGGTTAGCTAGATGCAACATTCCGCTGACATCTACCATGATAAGACCTACGTCCAAAGACACGTTGATGCTGTCGAGCAAATGCTTTTGCTTTCTGATAACCTGATAGAGTTTTTTGAATTCTTCTGCCACAGCGCGCTGCTCACGACCAATCATCATCCACCATACTAAGGAGAACATAAGCAGGACGCTAAGACATAAGAAGATACCAGCGCCGTATACAAGATTAAAAGCGCGGCTTAACTGTTCTTCCACAATGCTGGCAGCAATTTCTTGTGTAACCATCCAGTTAAGTCCGTCTACACGTTGACCTATGGAGTAGACATTACCATTGCCAGAAAGCGTGGTACGGCGCCCAAAAGCCAATTGTTTTGCTTGGCTTTCTAGCTGTAAAGATTCAGGGGCTGGTTTGGTACCATCAGAACGCAGTACTTGCCATTGGTTGTCATTAAGCTGCAAAATATTGCAACGAATTTCTTGGTTTTGCCCTGAAGTACGACTGAGAATATTGGCTAACTGCCCAGTGACAGGTGTGGTAATAAGAAAGGTAGCTACGGCTTGCGGCTGATTGCTTTGTCCTTGTTCTGCCAAGATAGGGCTGGCATAATCAAGCATCATACCTGTAGTAGAATTACGCACAGGGGCGTACGTGGTTGTATTTGATGATGCGGCTAAAGTGATGGTCTTAGCTTGTGCGGCTGTAATGGGCAAGGGGCGCGGTGCAGAGGAGAGCAGAGTGCTGCCTTCCGCATTGGTAATACGCGCATCTTGTAGGCCATTATACGAGGTAAAGTCCAAAAGGATGTTACGCATCATGGGCAATTGCTCAGCAATATAGGCCATGTCTTCGCTTTGTGAGGAAACTTCTTCGGCATCATTAAGCAATTTCATATCGCTGGCATTCATGCTGGCAATATCTTGTGCAAAGAGTCGAAAGAGCTCAGATTCACTGACGCGGGCGGCTTGGTTTTCAAGGCTCACACGCCATAAACGAATGCTTTCTGTGGTGGTGTCCACATTAAGCTGTAAGCGTTCCTCTTGTGAACGAAGGATATCTTCTTTTTGTGCGGAGTAAAATGTGTGGCAAATGAGTGCCGTAACACCGCAAAAAGCTAAAACAACACCAGCAAAAAGGATTAATCGTGACCTTTTAGAAGTGCTTTGTGCATTAGGTGTAAGCGCGTTTTGTTTTTCCTGGTACATGAGCTTCTCCG
>CAYJLY010000112.1:0-1437 GCA_964371385.1 uncultured Rikenellaceae bacterium | reverse complement strand
GTGAATGGTACGGCTTTGTACACGCTGCCATTGTGGCAGGGCTCATGGTACATGCGCCCAATAGCGTCTTAGTGGAATATTTACGCAATACCGCCGCCTTGCTCAAAACTCGTGATATCCCAGAGGAAGAATCAAGCATCTTTGTGGATAAGCACTTTTCCCCCTATATGGAACTCGTGGGCCACAGCGAACAAAAAAGCTGCCCACAGCACTTTTTTGCCACGGTATGCGGCATAGAAAGCATGGAAAAGGTGCCTCCACGCGCTTTGGCCTTTATCTCCGGCACCATGGCCTTAGTTTTAAGCACCGTAGCCGATAAGCTTGAACAATATGACATCTTAGCCGACTAAAAAAACAACCTTTTAGACTACATACACTACTTCAAATAGCTATTTGACGGCTTAAAACTATCCCAAAGACGCGTTTGCGAGCTATGAAGTGCCTCTCATGTTGTAACGCTCAGTCCATAAAACCTACCTTTATACTTTTTACATCTTTTGCCTTGCACCTTTACAAGCATTATGGTAGGAGACGATTTAGTCGTACACCCACACCTAACTAGGAAGTATTACTGTATTTTTTGAGAGTGAGGCCACACATTTTACACAGTAACACTCTCAAAAAAAGAGTTAAAAAGGTGTTTTTTAGGCGTTGCTCGAAACGCAAAATAGTTTAGTTTGGATTACAGGTTTTTCTCATGTCTCATAGCAAGAATACGCATTTAGAGTCAGCTCAGCCAGGCAAGCTTTTTGGGGAAAAAAACAACCGTACTAAAGCACGTCTTCCTTTAAGTCCTATATCCAACTTGCGCACCCCTGCATCTTTCCTTACCTCTGTAAAAACACAAAGTTTACGCTGGTACATGCAACCCAAAGATTTTCGTCAAACAAGTGTTGATTTGGCACTTTCTTACGATGACATGACCCTCAGCGCCGTGAAGGTGCTTTCTCAAAGCATGCTTCGCCAAGCTCACTACAGCAATAAGGGTGCCCAAAGTGCCTTGGAGCAAACCCTTGCGCGCTGCATTGAAACTTTTAGCGAAGACTTGGACGAAAATGAGGCTATCCATAAGCTTTTAGCGCTTATTGGAGAATATTACCAAGCCGACAGAGTGCGCTTATATGAGCTTGATAAAAACAAAACTCTTCTGGGCGACCCTCATGAATGGGTGTGCGGTCCTCATGCTGCCATCTACAGTATTTTTCGCATGACGCGAGAAGAGACAGCCATCTTGGTGGATATATTTAAAGCCCAAGGGCAATATATTATCCAAGACATAGACCAAGAAATTGACCATAGCTTGTATGTGTACAAATCGCTTAAAGAAAGACAAGTCAAATCTCTTATTTTAGTACCTATCTTTTCTAAGAAAAAAATCATTGCCTTTATTGATGTGGAAAATGCGCAAAGAGAAAAAGACAACCCCATGCTCTTGCA
>CAYJLY010000111.1:0-1482 GCA_964371385.1 uncultured Rikenellaceae bacterium | reverse complement strand
ATTGGTAAAGGTAATGGCCATAATATCGCCCCATGCACCGGCCTTTTCCTGCTGACTCATGCCCGCAGAAGCGGCAGCAGGGCCATGAGAGGAGCTTAGCAAACATTGCGGTGCATAAGGCTGCACCGTAGATTTTGCTAAAAAGGTTAAAAATCTCTGAGTGATATCATGAGTTTTACCGGATCCAGCCGAAGCCTTTACCTGTTCCATGTGCGGCATACGCATCTCCCGAAGCTTGTGGCAATATGAATTTTGCTAAAAAACTAAAGAACAGGCGGCAACATACCCGAAAGAAAACCTTGTCCTGTGGATTCGAGCACTGCACGCCATAAATCAGACTTAATATTCAATCTACGACGGCTTTTGGTTACAATATCTAAGGGTAAATGCACAAAATGATCTTGAATTTTTGCCACCACCATATGCGTACGACCAGCCATGGCGGCATGCATGGCATGTTGGCCCAAGAAGCCACAATACACCCTATCATTGGCATTGGCAGGCGTGGCGCGAATCATATAGCTGGGGTCAATGAGCTTTAATACATAGGGAAAATCTTTGGCAGTGAAATATTTACGGATTTCGTCCTGTAACAGACTGAAAATATCACCTAACATCACATTACCAGAAGCGTCAGCTTGGCACGAGCGCTGTAATAAATGTTGTCCTGCCCCTTCAGCCACCACAATGACCACATGGCGACGCTGGCGCAAACGCTCTTCAATGGCAGGCAAAAGCCCCCCTTCGCCATGTAAAGTAAAGGGAGCCTCAGGAATGAGCACAAAATTCACATCTTTTAAAGCCAATGTGGCTTGGGCAGCAATGAAGCCAGACTCGCGCCCCATAAGTTTCACGAGGCCAATACCATGATGGGAACAAATGGCTTCAGTGTGCGCCGCTTCAATGGCGGCTGTGGCTTGATCCACAGCTGTATCAAAACCAAAGGATTGCGGCACAAAATTGATATCATTATCAATGGTTTTTGGAATACCAATCACAGAAATACGCAAACCACGGGCGCGCACCTCATTACTAATGGCCGATGCAGCCTTCATGCTGCCGTCTCCGCCAATGACAAAGAGCACATTGATATTCATGCGCTCCAGCGTATCCACAATAAGCTCTGGAGATTGCGGCCCACGTGAAGTGCCAAGCAAGGTGCCGCCAAATTTATGTAAATCTGAAACTGTTTTAGGCTTAAGCTCTGCTATGGCATGCCCTATAGAGGGAATAAAACCCTCTAATCCATAACGAAACCCTAAAACACTGGGTACATTATAGGCATGATAGCCCTGCATAACCAAGGCCCGTATAACATCATTAATGCCGGGGCATAAGCCGCCGCAGGTCACAATGGCGCACTTGGTACGTGAAGGATCAAAGTATAAATTTTGCCTTGGGCCTGCGGCTTCAAATTCCATAAGCGTAGGTTCTTTGAGGTCACAAGAAAGCTCCCCATCCACATGAATATTCACTACCTTA
>CAYJLY010000110.1:0-1490 GCA_964371385.1 uncultured Rikenellaceae bacterium | reverse complement strand
AATTAAGGATTTTGGAGCCGACTGCGCAGTTGGCGTTCGAGGCTACGCTAGTGCCCCTTTATTATGGTCAGCGGCAAATATGGGATTAGCGTGTTTAATCCAAGAGCAAAACTCTTTTGCAGGATTAAGTAATAAAGTAATCGGAAAAAAAGCAAAATGCATCTGTACGGCTTATGAAGGTATGGAAAAGTTTTTCCCTGCTGATAGAATAGTCCTAACTGGAAACCCTTTAAGAAAGAGCATTCTTAATTCCAAGGAGCTAAGCCCTGATCAGGCCAAGGAAAGGATGGGCTTAGACCCACTACGACCTTGTGTCTTAATTATTGGTGGCAGCCTCGGAGCGGCAGCTCTTAATAATTGTGTCAAGGGCTGGGTGAATAATAATAAGCTAGGAAAGGATATACAATACGTATGGCAAAGTGGAAGGGCTTATCAACAAGAGCTAAGTAAACTTAAGGATCAACTTCCCGCTAACGTGCACAGCTATGACTTTATTTCGGATATGGATATTGCACTTCGTGCTGCAGATCTTGTTATCTCTAGAGCTGGAGCTAGCACTATCTCAGAGCTAGCATATATGGGAAAGGCTTGTATCTTTGTACCTTCACCTTATGTCAGCGAGGATCATCAAACTCATAATGCTAAAGCCCTAGTAAACAAAGGAGCAGCACTTATGGTAGAGAATAATCAAGTAGATAACTCGCTTTTGGAAAGTATAAATGAGCTCATAAATAATAAAGAAAGAATCACTAGTTTAGAAGAAAATATCGCGAATTTTGCAAGGCCAAACGCAGGTAAGGATATCGCTTCTCAAATTTTAAGACTGATAGAAGGATGAAAAATGTATATCTAATAGGAATAGGAGGAATAGGGATGAGCGCCCTTGCACGTTATTATAATCACTTTGGCTATTCTGTAAGTGGTTATGACAGTACTGCTAGTAAATTAACTCTAGAACTAGAGGCTGAGGGGATAGAGGTTCACTACGATGATAATATTAACTACATTCCTAAAGAAAAGGACTCCACACTAGTTATTTATACTCCTGCAGTTCCCGAAACTATGAGTGAGTTATATTTTGTACTAAATAATGGTTACCAGGTAGTTAAAAGATCTAAAGCGCTAGGACACATCGCTAAGGAGCACAAGTGCCTAGCCATAGCTGGTACTCACGGCAAGACTACTACCAGTACTATGCTTGCTCATATTTATAGGGCATCCTCTGTAGGATGCAATGCCTTCTTAGGCGGCATAGCGAAGAACTATCACTCTAATCTATTCTTAAGTAAGAGCGATATTTTAGTCGCGGAGGCTGACGAGTTTGACAGATCATTTCTGCAATTATTTCCGCACTCTGCAGCGATTACGGCTATTGACGCTGATCACCTAGACAGCTATGGCAGTCTTGAGAGCATAAGAGAATCATTCCACGCTTTCACTAAGCAAGTGAGTGCTAATATTGTGATAAATAAAGACATAGAAAACATAGC
>CAYJLY010000109.1:0-1510 GCA_964371385.1 uncultured Rikenellaceae bacterium | reverse complement strand
ACTTTAAGATAGTTCGCAAATGTTCGCATAACACTACGACCAAGTACCTCAAGAACTTTAACATTGGCTAATGAGTACGATATTGAGAATAGTCGTTGCTGAAAAACTAATGCAATCCAGCTTATATTACCCAGCTGCGAGTAAGAATCACAGCGTATAGATAGGCAAATGCTTAACCCCCTACTCTACTCTCAAGAAGTATGGGATTAAGCATTCATATTACATCTTTCTCAAACTATAGGGTCATACCCTATAAACATATTAATAAAATAGGACGCCCCAACAATATATATGAGATATTCTTTTAGATCTACTCTGCACGCAGCTCGTTAGCAGACGTGTTGTAATAATTACGACCCGTTGCGGTCTCCATATTGTCCGCCAAGCCATTCAATGCATCTGCCTTCATCAACTTGTAGCTGCGATTGTCGGGTTGCAATGCGATAAGTCGGTCGGTTAGTTCGGCACACCATTGGTAATCTCCATCTTTTAGAGCTGTGCGAGCTAACTGCTCCAATTTATCAACGCCACCAACTGCCGCTGCAAACCTCTCAGCCTCACTCTTTACGGGTAGTGGACAGAGTGTTGTGGCATTGCCATCAAACCAACCCAAGTAGCCATTGAAGATGTTGCGAATTGCCCACTCTTGACGACCATAATAAGGGTATAGATTTGGATGAGATGCCAAATGATCAGGAAGAGCAGCATACTCAACCAACTCGTCAGGAGTCATACCTTTGTTCATACCCTCGATGGTTTTGTCGAATGTATATTTGATCGCATCACGCATTACAGTTACTGCCTCTTTGACATTTTCGGCACCAATAATCGGGCGAGTATGTCCCTGTGCCATCGCCTCTGCGGGGTACTCTAAGACAACGTTCAGTGCATCAATCCACTTCATTACATCACGATACTCCGTACCACGGATTGCGTAGAGGTTTGGAAATGATTTGTAGAACTGGTCGCCAGGGAATATAACCCTCTGGGCTGGATACCACACCACTAGGTGGTCGCTGGTCTCGCCATAAGTACGGATAAGCTCTAATGTAACACCTGATATGGTGATTATCTGCTTCTGTTCGCTCACAAAATTTGTTATCACGCTCTTGTCAAATGGGATATACTGCGACTTTGCTGCCTCCTCTTGTGCCTTCCCTCCTACGAACTTGCCACCTGGGTAGACAAGTGGTGCGACACCATTGTTGATACGCACCTGGGGCGAGAGTGTCATCCCGTTTTGACGGTGAGCACGTGGATTTTTGAATCCAGCTGCTGCTGGAAACTCATTTTCACGCCCAAAGCTCTCGGCTGCCCATATCTGGAGTGTATTATCTTTCAAGAATGCAGGAGAGCCCATTGTGTGGTCGCCGTGTCCGTGAGTGTAGATAATTCCTGTAATTGGCAGATCGGTGATCTTGCGAAACTCCTTGTAAACCTCCTGCGAGTTGTGGGTGAATTTACCTGCGTCGATAAGAATTACACCATCATCTCCAATAATCATTGAGAT
>CAYJLY010000108.1:0-1550 GCA_964371385.1 uncultured Rikenellaceae bacterium | reverse complement strand
TACAAGCTTACTTGCTTATGGTCGCCCCAATGCCATTTCTGTTATTGGTGTGGCACCGGCTGGCAGTATGTTTATGCCAGGGCCGAGCTTTTATATGCAAAAGCTCGTGGTGCCGCATGCTGCTCGCAATGTGGTAGATCTTGATGCTCCGGTGGATGTGAATTTGCAAAGTATTGCCAAAGCCCTTGGTAAAAGAGTGCAAGACCTTGTGGTTTTTGTTTTGGATAAGCCTCGCCATGCAGAGCTCATTAAACAAATTCGTACTGCTGGCGCTCGTATTCAATTGCATACTGATGGTGATGTAACCGGTGCACTTATGGCTGTGGATCCTCGTTCTGAAGTGGATGTGATGATGGGCACAGGCGGCACCCCTGAAGGTGTGCTTGCAGCATGTGCCATTCGTGGCCTTGGCGGACAAATGTTTGCGCGCCTTGACCCACAATCTTTCCCAGAAAAGGAAGCCATTGCAGAAGCTGGCATTGATATACGTGAAGTTTTACATGTGCAAAATTTAGTGCGTTCTGATGATTGTTTCTTTGCGGCGACTGGCATTTCCGGTGGTTCTTTCTTGCGCGGTGTGCAATATGCAGGAAGCAATGCCATTACGCATTCTATGCTTATTCGTGGTAAGACTGGTACTTTACGTTATATTGAATCTTACCATAACATTGAGCAAATTAACGCTTTTTCAGCTGTACAATACTAAGGATTAGCCATGCGAAATGTCTTACCAAGCCTTGTTCTTGTAGCATTTGTGGGCCTTGTGCCTGCGGCGCCTGTGTTTATGGCTTCACCAGCCATGGCTCAAAGTGTTTATGTCAATCAAGGCCCCATAACCGAAAAGGAATTACTTTCCTTCATAAAGCTTTTACCGCAATTCCGTGCGTGGGCAGCTTCCAATAAAGAAGTAGCTCATCCCAGTTTTGTGGAGGGTAAACCAGATTTTACGTATTCAGAAGCGGCGGCGCAATGGGTGCAAACGCGTGGTTTTGACGTTAAGCGTTTTTTCACTGTGATGGGGCGTTCTGCGGCGGCTTTGTTTATGATTTCAGAAGGAGCCACTTCGCAAGATAAGAAACCGCAAGATATGCCCAATGTGAGTCAGGCAGAGCTTGATTTGGTGCAAAGGCATTTGGCACAACTTTTAGAAGCGGGCAGTGATGCACCTCGTCTCTAAAGAGGCAAGTATGAGGGCTGAAACAAGACCAGCTATTTTTTTAGATAGAGATGGTACGCTTAATGAAGATAGCGGCTATCTATATGAACGTGAATTGTGGCGATGGCTTCCCCATGCAGTGGAGGCCCTCGCCCTTTTTGCGTCTAAGGGCTATGCCTTGGTGGTTATAACCAATCAATCGGGCATAGCGCGCGGTTATTACACAGCTTCAGCCATGCACAGTTTGCATGACTGGGTAAATAAAGAATTGGCGCAAAAGCATCTCGCCATAGATGCCTTTTATTATTGTCCGCATCATCCCAAATTTTCTGGCCCCTGTACGTGCCGTAAACCTTCTCCTGAGCTTTTGCTCAAGGCGGCGCAAGATTTAACA
>CAYJLY010000107.1:0-1571 GCA_964371385.1 uncultured Rikenellaceae bacterium | reverse complement strand
CTGCCACCTGACTATCAGGCAATTTTGTACGAGCCACTTCCGGATCAATGGCCGCATCATATTGAATGGGGCCTTCAAGAAGTAAATCTGGGGCCAATTCCTTGGCAATTCTCGTAGCCTCAATAACATTTTCCACATCTGCGCCCTTGCCGGAAGAACCGGTGGAATAAGAGAGCATAGCCACGCGAGGTTCAATGCCAAAAACTTCTGCCGTATGAGCTGAAGCCACGGCAATTTCTGCCAATTGCTGAGCTGTGGGATTGGGGTTCACAGCGCAGTCACCAAAGGCCAACACTCTGTCTTTTAAGCACATGAGAAATACCGAAGACACAATGGAACAATTGGGCTTGGTCTTAATAAATTCAAAGGCCGGACGAATGGTATGAGCTGTGGTATTCACAGCACCAGACACCATGCCATCAGCATCATTTTTATGCACCATCATGGTGGCAAAATACGTGCTGTCTATCATGCGCTCACGGGCTTGCTCTGGGGTCATGCCCTTGGCTTTACGCAATTCATAATAGGTATTGGCATAGTCTTCAAATTGCGGAGAAAGATCTGGCTGAATAATGCGCGCATTAGATAAATCAAGACCTAAATCTGCAATACGCTTGCCTATGGAATCGGCATTGCCAAGTAAGATAACTTCCGCAACACCGCGGCGTAATAAAATATCTGTGGCGCGAAGTATGCGCTCTTCTTGCCCTTCAGCCAAAACTATGCGCATTTTGCAATGTCTGGCTTTTTCTATGAGGTCAAATTCAAACATCATAGGGGTTACACGAGAGGGCTTATCACTAATGAGGCGTTTGGCAATTTCCTTAGAATTTACATGACGCTCAAAATGCCCTAAGGCCGTGTTAATTTTTTGCATATTTTCCGGTTCAATGCGTCCATACAGTTCAGAAAGCATTTGCACTGTTTTATAGGTATGGGCCTCGGTAAGAAGCACAGGCACAGGCACGCCTGTCCAGCCTTCCAAAAGCTGAGCCACATTGACAGGTAAGCGTAAGCCACCGGTAAGCAGCACGCCGGCAATATCAGGACAAGCAGAAGATACGCGCGAAGCCAGTGCTGCAAGAATAATATCTGTACGGTCACCGGGGGTAATCACCAAATTACCATCATTAAGATAATCTAAAAAGTTATGCACTTGCATGGCCGCAATGAGATAATCGCCCACTAAGCTATCCATACGCTTGGCACCGTAAAGCACCTCAGCGTCTAGCCATTTGGCCACATCATTCATGGTGGGTTTGCCAAGGGCAGGCTCATCAGGCACAGAATAAATGAGCGGTTGTTTTTCCACGCCGTTTTGCACAAGACCTTCGCGCAAATCATATTTTTCTGTTTCACCGTAGTCAGCTCTATTGACCACCACAGAAACCACATCCACGCCCTTTTCATTCAATTGGTCCAGTACAATCTTGGTGCCGTCCACAACTTCTTCTACATCCTTACCATGACCATTGGCCAGAACCAGCATGGAAGAACCTAAATTGCTCGCAATTTCAGCATTGAGCTCAAATTCAAAAGAAGAATCTTGCCCTAAAAAGTCTGTACCTTCG
>CAYJLY010000106.1:0-1580 GCA_964371385.1 uncultured Rikenellaceae bacterium | reverse complement strand
CGCTGGCGCCGAAAATAAATTTCGGCTGGCTTTGTTTTGCTCCGCTGCGCGGCTTGCCCACGTCCTGTGGGCTAATTATATATCGCTTGGTCGCGCGTCCTGCACGACACAAGCTATCGCAAAAGTCGCGGGCGCCGAAAATAAATTTCGGCTGGCTTTGTTTTGCTCCCCTGCGGGGCTTGCCCACTTCCTGTGGGCTAATGGCATACCACATTGGCAATAGACAGCCCTTTTTCAACAGTCTTTAATACAGATCAGGGTCAGAGGGCAGCCTCTCCCAGCTAATCTTCCCTTTTTTCTTATATTTACGCACCAAAACATAAATGGTACCAGGGCCGCCATCCACAGGTTGCGCCGTACAAAAAGCCAATACCACGCGCTTAAAAGGTTCTTGCGTAAGCCACAATTGCACCTTTTCTCGTAATACGCTTATACCATTGGGGGAATTCTTACCACGCCCCGGAATGAGTAAAAGCGTACGCATGCCCTTGTACCAAGAACCTCTAAAAAAGCCCACCATGGCCTCATAGGCCTGCATAGCATTAAGACCATGCAAATCTAAATGTGCCTCTGGACTATACACACCAGCGCGCAAATTATTCATGGTCAGCTCATCCAGCCCCACCACATGCCCTTCCATATATTCCCCTTTAAGGGCTAAGGAAAATTCTAATTTCTTTTCCAGCATATGCGCAAAAGCCTCTTGCCCTTGCTGAGCAACGGCTGAAGGCTGTACCTCTGGAGCCACATCACGCCCTTTAGCTGTAAGGGGGTGCACTTCCTTCATGGCCGTAAAAAAAGCCTCCAGACCTTCGTTATCTTGCCCCAAAGAGGCCTTATCTTGCGCCATGAGTAGCTCCTGCATAGAAAGTGTATCTTGAGACTTAGTGTCAAATTTAAAGCTTTTTTTATGCTCATCGGACGGTAAACCTTGCCGAGAGACTTCGGCTTGTTGGCATACGACAGGTTTTTTTAGAGGAAACTTTTGACTCATGAGCTGTCCAAAACTCGCACTTTCATCTTGAAAAATAATTCGCCCTGCGTGCTTAGGAGCTTTTTTTTGCTTAGCTGTCTTTCCTTGCTTGCGAGACGCTACTCTTTTATATTTTTCCTCTTGCATGGGGAGGAAGGAACGCATGGCCTGCAAAAAAAGACCTTCTTCAGCTTGATGAGGTAAAGGTGCAGAAGGTGCCTTAGGAATAGGTTTGGCAGAAGATTGCGTACTATGTTTACCATACTGCGCAGAAGGAGAAAAAGATGCCGAACTCTCTTCTTGAGGTAATTTTTCTGCCCTTAGCTGTAAAAGACTTGCCAAGGGAGTATAATTCAACTTTTCCTGCATATATTCCTCTAAAAAATACAGTGCCTTGGACAAAATTCCAAACAAAGCTCAGCCTAAGTGGATAAAGTGCAGCACAAAAAAAGGGGGCCAAAGCCCCCCTAAAAATATATTTTATACCACCTATTGCGCCGTAGCTGGTTGCTCAGGTGCAGTTGGTGCAGATGTTGCAGCCGGTTTAGCGGGAGCTGTTTCTTCTATTTGCACATCAAGTACTACAGAATCATCATCAGAACGTACA
>CAYJLY010000105.1:0-1622 GCA_964371385.1 uncultured Rikenellaceae bacterium | reverse complement strand
TAGCAGACTCCTTGCAAGCCATTGGTGAGCTTGTATTTGAGCAACAAAAATACACTTTGCAAGATTTCAAAAATGCCATGCAAGCAGATTTTGTGGGCTTTGAAGATTTGGAAAAAGATATTCTTGCCTGCTCCAAATATGGCAATGATGAAGATGCTGTAGATGCTCTTATGGCAGAGCTTGTGGCTGCAGCCACGCAACAAGTGAGCACCTATACCAATCCTCGCGGTGGTCGCTGGCAAATGGGACTTTACTCTGTGGAAGACCACGCCAAAATGGGTATGCACACCGGCGCCTTGCCAGACGCAAAGCGTAATGGCGAAGCCATGGCCAGTGCCTTTTCCCCTGTACAAGGAAGAGACCATGTGGGCCCCACAGCTACACTTAATTCCATGTTAAAAACAGATTTAACCGGTGCCACCAATGGCATGGTTATGGATATGAAATTTACCCCATCTTTCTTTGATAAAAAGAATCACACAGATGCTTTACGTATGATGATTGACGCGTATGCAGAGCAAGGTGGCGGAGAAATTCAATTTAATGTTGTGAATAAAGCTACTCTCATAGAGGCGCAGCGTAATCCTGAAAAGCATAAAAACCTTGTGGTGCGTGTGTCGGGTTTTAGCGCTGTGTTTACTACTCTTATTGAGGAAACACAAAACGAAATCATTAAAAGAACTGAGTACGGAGGCATTTAAACGTAATGACGCGGTAGGTCAGTATATGCCTTATGCATGCCTAGATTATACACTCAGGCGTATACTGGTAAACATATAAGCTCTAAAGGAAGGTAAGATGAACAGTGTTTTAAGGGTTATTACTTTATCCGGCGCATTTTTAGCATTTTTAATTGGATCTGGTGTGGCTACGGGGCAAGAACTAATGCAATATTACAGCCCCTATGGTTTTGATGTTTTTGGCACAGCCATAACCATTGCAGTTATTTTAATGATTGCTAACTATGGATACGCTTGGGCAGGAAAGCACGGTAATATTGAAAAAGGCAGCGATGTTTTTGCCTTTTATTGTGGTCCCCTTGCCGGTAAGATTTTTGATTTATTTACAGTGCTGTTTTGCTATATGTCTTTTGTTGTTATGGTGGGCGGCGGCGCAGCTACATTAGAACAACAATACGGCATGCATCTTATGGTAGGTGCTGTGCTTATCATGCTCATGGCCTCATTTACTGTTATCTTAGGCCTTAATAGTGTTGTGAACATTATTGGTAAAATTGCTCCAGCTCTCATTGGGCTTATTGTTCTTATTTGCCTCATTAGCCTTGTGCAAAATGCTGATGGCATTGCTAAAAATATTGCAGCCATTAATGATGGTAGCCTTCAAGTGACCAAAGCTGGAACCAACTGGTTTACTTCAGGCGCTTCAAACGGGGGCTTTTGTATTTTATGGCTTGCCGGTTTCACCGCTGCCCTTGGTATAAAAGAAGACTTTCGCACCTTAATGCGGGCAAATATTGCCTCGTCCATTGCACTTGTCATTGTAAATATGATTATTGGCTTTGCCATTTTAGCGCAAATGGACGTGCTAAGCGTTACACAAATTCCTAACTTAATTATTGCAGAAGGCATTTGGGAGCCCTTAGCCTATATCTTTGGTGTGCT
>CAYJLY010000104.1:0-1660 GCA_964371385.1 uncultured Rikenellaceae bacterium | reverse complement strand
CCGTTGCCATTGCCAGTATTTTCGTTTCCGCTATTCCATTGAGTCCCATTTCCGCCATTGCCTCCATTGCCTCCGTTTCCACCGCCTGTGTTAGTGGAGCCGTCGGGGGTGCCGAAAAGTTGTACGGCATACCAATAGTCGCCAGTCTTGTACAGCCCTATACCTATCTCAGTGAGACTGTTATTTATCATATTGCGGTAGTGACCTGGGCTTTTTTTCCAGTTCTCAAAGAATCTCTCGCCTATGCCCGCATCGGGGTAACCCATAACGTAGGCAATGTTCTCGGCAGCAGTACTATACTGGTAGCCCAGTGCCTCCATGGCGGTGTAGGGTTCGCTGCCATCGGGGCGGGTGTGAGAGTATAGTGTAACCAATTCGCGCGCTCTGATTTGTGCCGCCTTATCCAGCGTAGCATTACGTTTGAGAGCATTTGCGCCCACTTGGGCTCTGAGTTGATTGACTTTTTGGAAGTGAATCGCCACTGGATCTTCCATGTTTAGACTAGCTGTTGCGATGGTTTCGCTTGTGGTCAAATGCGATGGATTTGCCACCGAAAATGCGCTGTTGAAAAGCACAGACGCAACTAGGAGGGGTTTAAGTAGCAGCATGATAGAACTTGTTTTAGTATAAGTTTTTAATGGACAAAGTTAGCGAATTTTCACCAAATGAGCAAAATAAAAAGAGCGAGAGCGAGGAAAATGCTTATTTCCTCGCTCTCGCGCCTAGTTTTTAATGTACTTTACACCAACTTTATTCGTTGCGCGCGAACCCCAGATAGTACAACAGGGTTACCACAGCCGATATTGCAGCCACCAAATAGGTGCGTGCCGCCCAGCTCAGAGCCTCTTGAGCTTGACCCTCTTGCTGCGAGGTCATCATATGGGTGGAGCGTATCCACGCCATAGCCCTATTAGAGGCATCGTATTCCACGGGAAGGGTAATCAACGAAAACAAAGCCGATATGGCTATCATGCCAATACCAACCCAGAAAGTCCAAGCCCACTGAGGATTATTCAAAAGGAAAATACCCGCAATGATAAAAATGAACGAAAAACGCGATGAAAACATAGTCACTGGCACTAGCGCCGAGCGTACCTTAAGTGGAGTATAGCCATGAGCGTGCTGGATGGCGTGACCACACTCGTGAGCCGCCACAGCTGCCGCCGACACAGAGTTGCTATTGTAGACCCCTTCCGAGAGGTTAACTGTCTTTTTACCTGGGTGATAGTGGTCTGTGAGTTTGCCAGGGGTGTGGATTACGGTAACATCCGTGATACCATTGTCACGTAGCATTTTTTCGGCAACCTCCTTGCCCGTCATGCCCCCCGCGAAGGGAACTTTAGAGTATTTCTTGAAAACGCCTTGCAACCTTGCCTGAACCAACATTCCCACCACCGCCACTGCAATGAGCAGTAGGTATTCCATTGTAAGTACCATAGTTTTTTGTCTTTTTTAGATTTTGATTGTTAATATTTTGACACAAATATAGTGTTTTTCTTTCTTCTTTTGAGTAACGGACACAAAGTGTGTTTTATTATTTGGATGCCAGCGGTATTGCAGCTCGATCGCAGCATCTTTGTGGGTTGCGATATGGGTGTGCGTTTGCTTTTTTTTAGGGGCGTGCGCTGCGGGAGTGCTGATCTCGCAAGAGAGCAGGGCT
>CAYJLY010000103.1:0-1687 GCA_964371385.1 uncultured Rikenellaceae bacterium | reverse complement strand
GTGGTTTGTGAGAGATAAATCATCGCCCGTGCCGCTGGCACCGCTATGCGTCCGAAGACAAATCATAAAAGGGTCTCTGACCCCGCTATGGAGAGCAACAACGAAGTAACATAAATAACAAACAGATTCATAATGGAAATAGCAATCAAAGCTGTACAACTAATTTTAAGCCTTTCGCTACTGGTGATTATCCACGAGTTCGGGCATTTTCTCTTTGCCAAACTCTTCGGATGTCGAGTAGAGAAGTTTTATCTATTCTTTGACTATAAATTCTCGCTTTTCAAAAAGAAATATAAAGGCACTGAGTTCGGGGTGGGTTGGATACCCTTTGGGGGCTATGTGAAGATCTCGGGCATGGTCGATGAATCTATGGACAAGAAGCAACTTGCCGAGGCGCCAAAACCATGGGAGTATCGCTCAAAACCTGCATGGCAACGCTTCTTTATTATTGTGGGCGGTGTGATGATGAATGTGATTTTGGCGGCTCTGATCTACATAGGCATAGTGTGGAGTGTGGGCGATAACTACGTCAAGACTGAGGATGCCCGTGGAGGCTTTGCTTTTTCGACAGTGGCACAGGATATGGGCTTTAGAAATGGCGATATGATATTGAGTGTGGATGGCGAAAAGGTTGAAAACAGCATGGGTGTTGCTCCAGCTATCCTATTTGGCGATGAGAGAGTGGTTGAATTGATGCGAGATGGTCAGAAGATGACTATTACCGTGACGGACTCTATGGTTAAAAATATGCTCAACGATCGCTCGTTTGCAAGCCTTAGAATACCTCCTGTGATTGAGAGTGTAGGCGAGGGCTCTGTAGCTGAGAGTGCCCTATTTAAGGCTGACGATAGAATAGTGAGCATCGGAGGCGTGAAGGTGGACTATGTGGATGAGGTGAGTGCTCTGATTCGTTCTGCTAAGGCGGGCGATTCGCTGAAGATAGATGTGATTCGTGGATGTTGCTTGACCTCTCTTGTGGTTGTGCCCGACACCACAGGGCGCATGGGAGTTATCTTTGATAGCAACCTAGAGGAGATTTTTACCATCTCACACAAAGACTACACATTTTGGGAGGCAGTGCCCGAGGGCATAAGCCGTGGGTACAGCAAAATTGGCGAGTATATAGCTCAGCTAAAATTAATCTTCACTCCCGAGACCGAGGCCTACAAACAGGTGGGTGGTTTCATTGCCATGGGTAAGATTTTCCCAGGGGGATGGGATTGGTTGCACTTTTGGAATATCACAGCGTTGCTATCTATCATGCTAGCGGTGATGAACATTCTGCCTATCCCCGGGCTTGATGGTGGACACATGGTCTTTATCATCTTTGAGATGATCACAGGGCGTGCTCCAAGCCAGAAGTTTATGGAGGTGGCGCAGTATATAGGCTTTTTCCTTATCATCTCGCTGGTGTTGCTGGCCAATGGTAGCGATATAGTCAAACTGTTCTCTTAAGAACGCAGAGCGGTGCGAGGGGTGCGGCAATGATGGCTAGAGGGTACGAATGCATCCTCTTCATGCAGAGCTAATACAAATAGCAGGGTGTACGCTCCCCCGCGGGAGCCCTGCTCTTAATCAGAGCAGAACACCCGCAGCGTACGCCCTCCAAACTGGAGCAGCGGTGATTTGTGAGAGGTAAGCAAAAAAGAAAAGCCTCTTGGTTAAAGAGCCTGAAACAGACTAAAAA
>CAYJLY010000102.1:0-1775 GCA_964371385.1 uncultured Rikenellaceae bacterium | reverse complement strand
TGCATATAGTAGTGAGTACAGTTTTTTTGTACCCATTACTATATGCACATCATTTCACTTTTTAAATTAGCAAATATAAGCTTTAGCTCTTCATTAGGTAATGAGCAAATATAGTCACAAAACTTCATTTTTTGAAATTCACAAATTGTATTCTCAGCTCCATAATCACCTTTTTTTATTTTTTTATCATAGTAAGCTGAAGTATCTACATCATCTAATATAAGTGCATTTTCTATTCCTTTATTCATTGATTTAGTATTTTCATATTCTTTAATTGTACGTGCATAAACATTGTCTTTCTCTGTATCTTGATGTTTAGTATCGCAATCGAACAAGCAAACATTTTTAATACTTAAATTTTGGGATATTAGGAATAAATACGCCTTTTTAAGAGCAGCATCTCCTGTATTCACCTCTTGTCCGTTAGCATCAATATGTCCCACCCATTTAAATTTAAACGGAGTAATAATATCAAACACTTTAACTACTTTGTTAAAATACTTCTCATCAGTTCTACCTTCAAGATACACAAACGAATCTGAATTTGAAAATCCTTGTATAGAAAAAGCTTCTTGCACAGATTCAACCGAATTACATTTATAATATTCTGGTTTATCGACAGAAACTATATTACCTTCTTTATTTCTTTTAAGAACAATAACTTTATCATTTTTACGGTTTTCATTATGAATTACAAACGGAGAGTGCGTAACTGCAAAAATTTGAGATGTTTGTTTTCCGTTTTGATCTGTAAAAATATTTTTATAATAATCCATTATTTTACTCTGCCAAACTGGATGCAAACTAATTTCCGGTTCATCTATAAACACAAATGCACCATTCGTAGCATTAACATCTTTAAGTAAAAAACAACCTCTAAAAACAATTTGTTTTTCACCAGAACTAAGACTATCAATACTAACTTCTTTATC
The DNA here is from genome assembly GCA_964371385.1 of uncultured Rikenellaceae bacterium. Classification (GTDB taxonomy): domain Bacteria; phylum Bacteroidota; class Bacteroidia; order Bacteroidales; family Rikenellaceae; genus Mucinivorans. The sequence goes on along the minus strand of CAYJLY010000102.1, from coordinate 843 downwards.
ATATTTTTTGAACATAACAGCCTTTTTATTATTGTTATTTTCTACTCGATAATAGGTAAGATCTTCAAAAACTTGATTGAATGCTTGTGTAAATCGCGGCATACGCTCTTTAACATCTAAATCCTTCATTACCACATCCAAATTTTTTCTGGCGGCTTGAGCTAAATCTGCATCATCTAAGGCTTGAATATCAATTAAAAGTTGTTTTATTTGTGTAGGAAGTTCGCTTGATGAGCGTCGACTGAATGTTTGCGAATCTAAAGTTAAACTAGTTACAGCGGAAATATCTTTAGCACTAAAATTAATATCTACATCAGAAAAAACACCATTAAAGTTATATCTGTTTTTAATATCACTCGTTCCTATATATACATTCATTCCTTTTCCATCATCTGCATACATTAGTGGGGAATCATTTGTCCTTTTCTTCCAGTAGTATCTAATTGTGAAATTATTTTTATCGTTTTCAAAATCTACAACCAACTCGCTATTTACAGTGTGCGAAGCAATTCTATAAATCTGCTCTATGATAGTACTTTTACCTGTACCATTTTCACCTGCTAAGATAACTGTATCAACTGCTTTACCATCAATTCCACAGAAATCTAATTCTAAATTTCCCAATATTGGGTTATTGTTAAATTTTATTTTCTTAATTTTAAACATATTACTACTCCCTATTTAATATTTATATATTTTCATTATACCTTGTTTTTATAATTACCTCAATCATTTATTACATTTTTTCTACCTATAAACTATAATAAGATAGTGCAGCAATGTGCAAAATTAATTTATGGAGGTTTCTATTATGAAACAAAAATTATCAAGCGAAGAAAAAAT
>CAYJLY010000101.1:0-1903 GCA_964371385.1 uncultured Rikenellaceae bacterium | reverse complement strand
ATTATTAGTCCAATCGGCAGAGAGTAGCTCTGCGTAAGTATCAGTTTCATTAGCATCATCTGCATAGCCATCTGTTGTATTCCAAAACTCGTTAATCCTCTCAGCTACAGGAATGTAGAAGACTGTAGTGGCGGTTTCCATAGGAGCTACTATATACGAATTCGCTACACGCACTTGCCCAGGGGGGACACCACCGTAAGTATAGTCAAGATTTGTGAGTTCTTTCACAACGTCCATATCGGTGTAGTCTGTATATATTTCTCCTATTGCCGCGAATTTAACTCTATGGGTCAACTCACCAACTTTAATCTCAATATCACCATCTACATCGCCTTTCGTAACTTTTAAGCGTAGTTTTTTAGTACCAAAGTTGTTGTTCCAAGTTGTGTTGTCGTAGCCTACTACGGTATTATCGAACTCTACACCCTCGGGCAGAATAATCTCTTTAGTGGTTAAATCGCTCGCCGCAATCGAAGCATCGCCTGCATTATAGGTGAAAACCAAATCCACACCCAGCGAACCACCATCGTTTATTGTCCAACTCTCATCGTTTCGATGCGTAAACTCCGTTATTCGCGGGTTCTTAAACACCATATTACTCTGCGATTTACCTTCTGCACTAAGTTCCGCTTTCTCTGTGCCTATATAATACTGCCCGTTGCTGGTAACCGAGGTCGAAGTGCCATCGATTGTGATGTCGTAGTTGATATTCGATGGTGGACCAGCGATAGCCTCTTCCATCGAGGCATAACCATCTGAGTCAAGAGCGTGAACTCGCACTAAGTAGCGGATTGATGCCTTGATAGAGTAGTCGTACTCGCCTGTAATCCCATTTCTTAGCCGTAGGGCTATTTTGTAGTATGTACCACCAGAGGGCGAAGAGGCGTCTTTGCGTGCACGTATGATTAGGTAGGTCGCCTGAGCGATGTCGCTTATAGTATTCGTACCTATCTCCGTTGAGTATATGTACATTCCTTGTACGTACTTGGTAGCTTGATTGTTGGTTGTAACCCCCTCAGGCCAAAACTCACCACTGTATGAATGTTCGTTACTCAAAGGCGTTACCTCGTGGCTCTCGACAAAGGTTTGGATGCGAGATGGTGAGTATGGCAGTGTTGGCGCATTAGGCACACTAATTCCTAGCACTTGTGGGTAATCGGTGTATGGCTCGGGCATCACAACATCAATACGCGCGAAAGAGAATCTTGTTACCGCCTCCACGTCTTTGATTTTCTCACGAGTAAGCTCCGAGAGTTCTATTTTATCCACATACTTTGGAAGAAGTCCTTCATCTGAGTTACGTAAAATTTGATTTGTAGTACCTGGGTAGGTCATGTTTACGTTGTTGTAAAACTCCTGGAGAGTCATAGAGTAAGCACCACCGGCCTCAGTAGCAGAAATCTCCCCTATGGTGGCTTGATCAATGTTAGAGACTCCGTGCAGGATAACAGGCGATTTCACCTCCTCTAAAACGCCATAGTACATAGTGGTCGATCCCACAACATCACGAATTACTGGCTTGAATTGTATGAGCTTGTCGGTCTCGGGATTTTCGTTATCCTCGAACACACATATATAGGCATTCTTTATCGCCATCTCACGAGCGGTGGCAATGAGCGCATTATCGCCTGAGCGAGTCGTAAGTTCTATGTTCCCAAAATCATCCGAGGACTCAATTTCCATCTTCACGTAACCCTCGGGCACATCGCCTGGGTTCACTGGTTCGATCGGCTCCTTTTGACAGCTCACTAGCGAGAGAGCTGCCACCGTACTCAAAAATATATATTTTATCTTTTTCATATTCTATTGTTTTTTTCTTCGCCACCACTAATCTACTTCTTTGCGTCTTAACCCTCACGCTCGGCATAGCTCAAATAAATTTGGCTCTGCCCTCGCTTAATCG
>CAYJLY010000100.1:0-1906 GCA_964371385.1 uncultured Rikenellaceae bacterium | reverse complement strand
TCTTTTTTTGTCTAAAAACAGTGATTTTTAATAGTGCGTTTTCATGGATGTTTTTCACTAAAAACAGCCTAAAATCGGACTCGAACTATCACACAAGGAAAATATATCAAAATTTAATAAAAAAATGATTAAAATGATTAAAAGGCGTTAGTTTTAAATGAAAAACTAACGCCTTTTTGCGAATCGAAAATTATATATAATTGATAATATTTTCAATTATATATCAAGAGCTAAGTAAAAGCTATTTATTCAAATAAAAACTTATAGTATGCTATATACTATAGGTTTCACCTTGCTTTAGTCTATATATTATGTTAAAATATAAGAATATATAAGATTATACAGAAATCTTTATAAATCGCCATAAAATAAGGAGAACAAAATGTTTAAACGAATACTTAGTTTAATGCTAGTTTTAGCGATGCTTTTTAGCTTTACTGCTTGCGCGAGTGATGACTCTGACAGTGAAGATACTAGTAGTAGCACAGCTATTGTAACATCTAGCGAAGAAAGCGAAGATACTTCATCTGAAAGTGGTTCTGCTTCTTCATCTGAAAGCACTGAAACAGAAGAAGAAACAGAAGAAGAAACAGAAGAAGAAACAGAAAGTCAAGGGGGAACTGGCACACAAAGCAGTTTTTCAATAACAAAACAGCCTCAAAACACAAGTGTTACAGCTGGAGAAACGCTAACATTATCTTTAACTGCAAGCGGAACTGGGCTTAGTTACCAATGGTATACAAGTTTAAGTTCGAGCGGTGAAAATGCTGTAAAACTAGATGGACAAACTGAATCTTCACTAGCTATTTATACAAAAGATGTGTTCGTTCAATATTATTACTGTGTTGTTTCTAAAACAGGAACTGTAACTCAGATTAAAAGTAATATTGTAACGGCGAGTGCAAATGGAACTGGCGTGTCTGCACCAATACCAGCACCAGCACCACTTTCAGATGTGCCAACTATCACTAATCAGCCACTAAATACAAGTTACTCTATGCATCAAACTGCAACAGCTCTTAGTGTTACTGCAACTATCCCAAGTGGAAATGGAACACTTAGCTATCAGTGGTTTAGTGGAACACCAACTTCGGGAACTGAAATAAGCGGTGAAACAAGTTCTACATACACCCCATCAACTACTACACAAGGCTCAAAAACCTATTACTGCGTTGTGACAAACGTATTAGCAGATGGAACTACACATGAAGTAACTAGCTCAGTGGCAACAATTGAAGTCGTTAATAACGATAATAATATTTGGGTTGCAGGTATACAAGTTACAGCTGAAAACTCTTTAAATATTTTGGGAGATTCATCTGCGTCTGTTCAATTTGATAGAACAACAAACACTCTAACACTTAATAATGCAAACATAAGCTACGATGGGACAGGAGAAAGAACCTCTGTAATCCATTCTGAGTTAACAAGCGAATTAACGATATCCTTATTAAATTCAAGTATTGTAACCACTACAGGTTATGGTGGCTATACTGCAATTTATATTGCTAATGACTTAATAATAAAAGGTACTGGCTCTCTAACTGCAACTGGCGACGACGGCGACGACGGCGACGGCGGCGATGGCGGCGATGGAATTAATACAGGCGGAGCAATAACGATTACAGGTGGTACAGTAACTGCTAATGGCGGCGACGGCGGCGATGGCGGCGATGGAATTAATACAGGCGGAGCAATAACGATTACAGGTGGTACAGTAACTGCTAATGGCGACGGCGGCAACGGCGACGGCGGCGAAGGAATTCGTTCAAACGGAGCAATAACAATTTCAGGTGGAACAGTAACTGCAACTGGCGGCGCCGGCGACGGCGGCGAAGGACTCTCAACAAATACTTCACTAACAATTTCTGGCTCTGCAAATATAACGGCAAAGGGCGGAAATAGT
>CAYJLY010000099.1:0-1908 GCA_964371385.1 uncultured Rikenellaceae bacterium | reverse complement strand
ATGCTAAAGCGGCCTACGGCACCATTAAAGGAAGCAGGGGCTGGAGAAGGCAGCTCAGATACACTTATCACTTGCTTTAATGAACTTACATTGTGTCCTAAAGTAGTAGCTGTCGAGAAAAAAGCTCCAAAGGGAGAGTTTGAATTTGAGGACTCAGTCTCCACTTGATACTGACAAGTCATGCTAGCTGGGTTTATCTCAACTTTCCCACTCTGCTGAGGAAGTAGTACATACTTTCTTATTACGGCTGCATCATAAATTTTACCTTCAAATTCTTCTCTTCTAAAACTAATATTGGTACCTGCTCCTATTTCTTGGCTCCAGAATCCATTAAAATTAGGAAAGCTAACACTTTCAAAACCTACTATAGGGGTATTTGTATATAATTTCAGTGTCGCGAGTATGGGTTCACCTCGCATTACTGTTTTTTTATTCAATTCTAGTACCAAACGCATATCAACAGTAGAAGTCGCTGATGATTCTGACTGCTTTAGAACTTTTATCTTTTGACTCTCAGATAAAATTTGCTTACCATCTACTGTAATAGTAGCTGGAGGTATATTATATTCACCTTCCTGCGAAAACCTAGCATAATAAACAAATGTTTTCTCATAAATTCGAGTTCTTTTTCCATTTACAACATTCACCGAAGACCTTGTAGATAAATTTGGGCCAGAGAGGATGGTCAGCTCTTGCAATGATCCTAGGCTTATACTATTAACATCAACATTTGATATAAAAGTAAGTTGAAAAGGTTCGTTTACAGCTACGACACCTGGCACACTCACCTCAAGGCGAGGTTCTGTGTCTGCATAGACTGCATTTATGCCTCCTAAAAAAAGGATAAATATCGTTATAAAAAATTTCTTTCTCATTTTACCAATTCTTTTGTTTTTGTTTTGACTTTAGTCGTTTTGCCTTCTCTTCTTTCACCTTTTCTTGTGTTTCCTTTTCCTTATCCTCTATCGCTTGTAGCAACTGCTGCGCTGCTTGTTCGGATATTTTCGACTGCTGCTGTTGTTGCTGTTGTTGTTGCTGCTGATCTTTTTGATCTTGATTTTGATCTTGCTGATCCTGATCCTGATCCTGATTCTGATCTTGATTCTGGTCTTGATTCTGTTGATCTTGGTTCTGGTTCTGATCCTGATTCTGATCCTGATTCTGGTCTTGATTTTGTTGATCTTGGTTCTGATCCTGATTCTGATCCTGATTCTGCTGCTGTTGCTGTTGATTTTTTAACATCTCTTGTGCATAGGCCAGATTTTCCTTCGTTTGATGATCGCTTGGATTTTTTCTCAAGGCATCTTTAAAAGAGTCCACTGCCTTTTGATAATCTTTTTGCTTAAGAAAATTATTTCCCTGATTATGGTAATACCCAGAAATGGATGTCGAATCCTTTGAATGTATTAGGTCCGATAATCCATCGTAAAATTTTGCAGCCTCAGTGTAGTTTTCCATTTTATAATAAGTATTTGCAAGATTATATTTAGCGCTCACTGACATAGAATCAACCAATAATGCCTTTTTATATTCAACCTCGCTCTGTTGAAACTTATTATTCTTAAAACTTCTATTTCCTGCTCTAAGCTCTTTTTTATCGTCTTGTGCAGACAAGCTAGTGCTTAGGCTAACCAATATAAAGACTACAATAGTAGATTTCCCGAATAATTTACGAGTATTCTTTCTTTGAGAAAGTAGTATCTCAAAAACTAGTAAAAATAAAGCTATCGCTAAAAAATACATAAACTGTTCGTCATACTCCTCAAAGACTACGGCCTCATAGCGCTTTGACTCCATATCTTTGATATCGTTAATAATTGGACCAAGTCCGAAATCTGAATTCCCAGCCCTTACATAAATACCTTTTCCCTCTGTAGCTATAGTCTGAAGAGTCTGTTCATCTAGTTT
>CAYJLY010000098.1:0-1939 GCA_964371385.1 uncultured Rikenellaceae bacterium | reverse complement strand
TAACCATTTTACGACGCGACTCGATATCGTTGCCACAAAAAGATCCGTTTGAATTTTTATAATCAGGATGATATCTAAAGTAGTAATAGGGAACACATTTGTCAAATGAAGATAAACGATGATCATAATGATGATTAAAAACGACATCCATAATTATTCCGATATTCTTATTATGAAAACAATTGACCATATTTATGAATTCATCACATCGCACAAAACCATCCGATGGGTTACTACTGTAGCTACCTTCTAATGCCATGTATTGGTTTGGATCATATCCCCAGTTATAAAGCAACTTTGGATATGCTTCCTCGATAGTCACAAAATCACATACTGGAAGTAGTTGTAGATGAGTTATTCCCAATTCAACTACATGATCAAATCCTGTTGATAATTCATTCCACTTTGTCCCCATTTCACAAAGGGCATTAAAGTTCCCTTTTTCCCTTGTGCTTGCACTACTTGAACTTGTCATATCGCGTACTGATGCTTCATAAAGAACCGCATTAGTTGGATTTTCACACACTACATGCTTTGTTGATTTATTTAATAAATGCTGTATATCAATGACTACACTATGTTTGCTGTTACAATCAGAAGACTTTCCATATGGATCTAATGTTTGATTCCAAGTTCCATTCACATATACGTGATAAACATATTTCACATTATGCAAATTCTTATCTACACAACCTTCAAAAACTCCTTTATTCCCGCGTTTCATTTGGATGAACTTTGTTTCATCATTTATTTCATAAAATAAGCTCATTTTTGTAGCAGTCGGTGCCCAACATTTGAAAACTGTTTTACCATCTTTTACAACCGCTCCCAAATCATTACCATCATAATAAAATTCTTCTTCAAATCTTTTTGTCATGACTACCCCGCGGTACATTAGAGTAGCTCGATATCCTTGTGAAGCAACAACTACATATTCTTTTGAAAAATCCAAACTGCTATCCAACGTTAAACAATAACTCCAGCCAGTATATTTTCTAATTTTTTCTTCAATTTTATTACCAATTACGAAAGAATCTTCATCAATGATAGTAAAAAAATCACAGTTTCCCCCATAATAATCATTCGAGATTTCAACTGTTAAACGATTATAATCATCTAAGTACGCTTCAATACTTTGCATAATCATTTCTCCTATAATTTTCTATTATCATCAAAACCATTCTTTTACATCTATGTATACATTATATCACAATTTCCCTTTATCAAGTTACTACAATACATTGCTAAATAAATATACTTTATATTTTACTCATTACAAAACATTCCTATTCAAAAATTGAAATTTCAATTTAGCAATAACACTGCAAAATGCTTTTATAATGAATACTATTAATTTCTGTCATAAAAAAAGCCATGCCTAAACATGGTTTTTTCTATCTTTATATAAAATTTTCTCAATACTACCTATATCTAGTCCTCAATTAATCCATCATTCTTAAGCAAACGAAGTAGTGTTGGATCAAGATGAAATTCATTTACTAATTGATTTACTTCTTTTAACATTTTTTGTTTAAACTCTCTTGGCATATTTGTTTTCCTTGAGCGTATCAACATATTTTTTGGAGTATGACTTAAATCCACAAACTCCAATAATTGTGTTTTATAACCACACGCTTGAAGTAAATTACAGCGTATCACATCAGTATACAGTGCACAAATTCTCTCTTTTACAATTCCATAGCGAGTTAAAATCTCAAAATTGTTTGTTTCGATTTGTGTATTTAACTCATGCTGACAACAAGGTACCGAAAAGATATAATCTGCTCCCCATTTTATTGCATGATACAAAGCATAATCCGTAGCAGTATCACATGCATGAAGCGTTATAACTCCATCAACTTTAAAATCTGCCTTATATCCTTCAATATTCCCTACCTCAAAATGCAGTTGATTGTAGCCGTATTTTTTTGCTGCTAAA
>CAYJLY010000097.1:0-1967 GCA_964371385.1 uncultured Rikenellaceae bacterium | reverse complement strand
AGTTTGTCTGTAATGGAGTTAGAAAAAAGTATAAGTGAGGCTGAATCTAGTCTATGTTTATTATTAAATAAGGCTCCTCAGAAAATCGAGCGCGGTGATGCACTAAGCCTTGAATTTGAGTTAGAAGAAAGTATATCACTAGCAGCCCTTTCAAATCGTCCAGATGTAAGAGTAGCTGAAATGAATTTAAGACAAAGTTTCTATGGAGTTAATTACGCTAGAACTGCTCTATATACTAGCATTACTTTATCAGGTAGTGCACGCTGGGCAAATAACGCTGGCGGTGCTATATTAAATCCTGCTGACTTCGTTTTCTCTGCACTAGCTTCACTTACACAACCTATCTTTATGGCTGGTGTAAATAGGGCTAACTTAGAGATAGCTAAGTCTCAGTATAACCAACAGCTTATAAGCTTTGAGAAATCTCTTCTTTTAGCAGGTAAAGAAGTTAACGATGCCTTAATCGAATGTGAAGTAGCAAAGCAAAGTTCAGTAATCCTTTCAGCACAGGTAGACGAACTATCAAAAGCTGTTAATATAACCAAGGAACTAATGGAAGGAGGAAAAGCAAACTACCTAGAGGTACTAACCGCTCAAAGCAATCTACTTTCCTCTGAACTAAACGAGGCAGTAAATCTATACAACTATTCTATCGGCGGAATCAATCTATATAAATCTATCGGTGGAGGTAGAGAGTAGAGAGTAGGTGGAAATGCGGGAATATATGTGGCCGACTGGATATGTGGTGACTGGTGTTATATAAATTAATGTCGCCCGTCGGCAAAATCACTTCCTGAGAACGTTTTTTGCCGACGGGTGACCTATTTTAGGCCGAAAAGTGATGGTCCGTCGGCAAAACCATTAACTGAGAGCATCTTTTGCCGACGGGCGGAGTGCTTTGACAGGAAAAGTGGGTCAAAAGGCTCGTTTAAAAGAAAATCCCCACTCATAAGTATCTATTAACCTATGAGTGGGGATAATTATTTGGTCGACTACTGGCGCAAACCCGTAAGGGAATAAAAATTGATGCGCTTTAAGCGAGTGATTACTATTCAGTATAGTACTTGTAGAATAATGGAATAGTAGCGATACCGTTGTAGAACTGATTTAATTGGTAGTTCTCGTTTGGTGAGTGTATCGCATCAGAATCTAAGCCGAAGCCCATTAAGATAGATTTAATTCCTAGGATTTCTTCAAATGCTGAGATGATTGGAATACTTCCACCTGAACGAACAGGAACTGGCATTCTTCCATAAACATCGAAATAAGCCTTCTCTGCTGCTTTGTAAGCCTCGATATCGATAGGACAAACATAAGAAGGACCTCCGTGAAGATAATTAACCTCTACTTTAACACTCTCAGGTGCTACACTCTCAAAATACTCTTTGAAAAGTACACTTATTTTTTCGTGCTTTTGATTTGGAACTAGACGACAGCTGATTTTAGCTTGTGCGATAGATGGAAGAACTGTTTTAGCTCCTTCACCTGTATAACCTCCCCATATACCACAAATATCAAAAGTAGGACGAATACCTGTTCTCTCGTTAGTAGAGAAACCAGCCTCACCTTCTACAGTTTTGATATCTAAAGCATTTTGGAAACCTTCTAATGAGAATGGTGCCTCAGCCATCTTAGCTCTATCATCAGGACTAACCTCAACAACATCATCATAGAAGCCAGGGATAGTGAAGTGCTTATTCTCATCAAGTACATCAGCGATCATCTTTGAAAGGATTTGCGACTGCACCTCCGAAAAGACCTGAGTGAAGATCAGCATTTGGACCAGTAACCTTAACTTCCCAATAAGCTAGACCTCTAAGACCTGTAGTGATAGCAGGTATATCAGGTGCGATCATACTTGTATCAGAAACTAATATTACATCAGCCTTTAATATTTCCTTATTTTCTTGACAGATCTTTGGAAGGTTTGGTGAACCTATGTCTTCCTCTCCTTCTATCATAATCTT
>CAYJLY010000096.1:0-1968 GCA_964371385.1 uncultured Rikenellaceae bacterium | reverse complement strand
CTGTCAGACAGTCGATGTCTAATAGGAACTCTTGCAAAGCTTTTTCATCAGAATTTTCAATTATATTATTCATATGCCCTCCTTATTTTAATCTAAACCTAAATTTTCTCTTATATAAATCATACTACGTTCTTTCTTTTTTGAATTTCATATTCTAACTCGCTTATTGTATATGATGGCAGATCTACTGGTTCTACTAAAATATTATCCATTCTAAATCTTATCTCTTGCTCATACTCTTCACCAATTCCATTCTTCAAAAGAAATTTTATTTTTATACTTTCTCCACTACTATTATTTAGTAGGTTTCCTAATAATTCTAATGTAAGTAATATTTTTTCTTTTCTTTCAATTGGTTGAAAAATCAAATATTCAATAGGTGCATCATATTCTTTTATAAAAAGCCCTACTGAATCACCATTAGTCAATTCTACTTTTTCTAAATTAAACAAAAATGCATTCTCCGCATAGTTGCACAAAACCACTTTTATTGTAGAGTAATATTTTTTTTCGTTATCCTCCATACATGGAATAACTTCTTTAAATCTACAATTTGTAAAATATTCTTCATGCTTATACTCCTCATTACTTTCAGCTATACCACCAAACAACTTAATTTCACTTATTTGCAAAAAAGGTTTCCATTGCATATTATAATTATTTTCACTATGCTCAATTAATTTTTCATTTTGTTTTAATGATGTAACGCTTAAATAAGCCGTCCCAACAAACACTAAAACACCACTAACATATTGCAAAATATCTGCTGGACTAAAAGCCATATTAAAAATCGCATAATAATTTCCTATGAAATATAGAAATGTAATAATCTGAGGCATAAATGCCAACAATAACATTACACCCGCAAATTTTATTTTATCTTTATTTTCAAAGCTATCTATCAATTTCTTCATACTGCTTATTTCTCTCTTTCATTGTCCACAAAATTAAATACACTTAAATTATAATACCAAAATAAACCATTATCAATTATCACAAATGTATATTTTTTTACATTTTAATTGTCAGTTTACTTTTCAAAGGTATTCCCATTGTATAAAATGCAACTGGTAGCATTCTCATTAGCGAACCATTACCATTATCAAATTCATCTTTCCCACCACAAGAAAGCGCATCAGTTCCATTTAAAAATCTATGTATTGCATCTTGAGTTCCAATTCCAATATCAAAAACTTCATTACGAGCAGTCATATATCCACTCTTCATCCAATTTGAAAACTTATCCATTAAATCATTGTAATCAAGACCATTTACTAAACTCTCCATACTGCAAAGAGTCATTGAAGTATCATCTGACCACGTCCCTTTTGGCTGATGGTATGTACCATATTCGCGCATATCTTTAACTGGATTTATTTTTAAAGATTCTCTTGATTCAAATTCAACTGGAACTCCAAGTGCATCTCCCACAATAAAACCAATTATTGCATCTTGTATTTTAATGTGCATGCTTTTCTCCTTAATTTAAATTGTGCATATAACTCAATCTTTTAAATTGATTTAACTATATTTTCATCTCAAAACATTAATTACCTTAATTATACCACCTTTACATTTTTTCACAAGATTATAATAGCAAAAACAAATGTGGCAGTATATTTTCTTGACTTTCTATTCTTTGTTTACAGCGTATCAGATTTTGACTTTAATCAAACGAAATACAATATGAGTAAGCTTTTGAGCTCACTTATGAATCAATTATACTTATTCTTCGTTTGCAGAATACTATTTTATATGGTATACTATGAACAATTAAATTTATATTAACTGCTGCTTTTAAAAGCACTTTAAATATTATCGAAAAAGGAGATTATTCATGTCAAATTTCAATATTATTGATTTTATAAAAAGCAATAATAATTATTTTGAAGATTATATAACTCGCTCAACTCATCACTCCAACAAACTTGAAGGGAGCACTCTTTCTTATGCTGAAACTTATTCTAT
>CAYJLY010000095.1:0-2022 GCA_964371385.1 uncultured Rikenellaceae bacterium | reverse complement strand
AACCTATAGTAGTCAAATGATACATCCACGGTGTAGTATGTTGAAGATGTTTCAGTAACACTTTGCCACGAGCCATCATTATGCTCCGCCTCGCTAGGCATCGCAGGATTTTGATAAAGCATATGACTTTGAGTGGAGTATCTCGAATAGTAGTAAAACTTCTTATTTAGAGCAATGGCAAACTCTCCGTCACCCTCAATTAGTTCGTACCCTCCAATATTAACAGATATATTACGGTAGTTGACAACCCCCTGACCATCATCAATAGGCAAAGAGATCGTTATCACATCCTTTTCCGCAGCACCATATGCACTCTCGGTGTAAACTATACTTGATTCTTCAAAAGTTAATTTAGATGTGCTGACTGTTTTGCTTAGTCCTATGCTCTCTTGAGAGATATTGCTAGTGTAAGGTATTTTTATCTTTCGAGGAGCCGAACCACCGCTCTCGACCTCGCTCCAAAGATAATGACGCTTGCCTTCGGTGAGAGTAAACTCTACCTTGCCTGTGGAAACCCCTATCTCGTTGCCTTCCCAATCGGTCGGTACAGCCTCGGCTGCCCAAGGAGACTCTCCGTCGCTTGGGTCGAAGCGCAAGTTATATGTTAGTGCATCGCCTGCTACCCAAGGATCAACTGGCAGGTTGAAAACATATTCTTTGAGTACCACTTCTGTGCCTCCTAGTTCGGTCTCGAAGGTGTGGTAATATGATATTACAAGCTCTAACCCCTGAGTTTCAAAGTTTTGTGGTATCATAAATAGAGCGTTGTCACCGGCTATGACCTCTATCTGTTTTTCGGTGTGATTTGGGTCGTCAAACGAAATTTCCTCGCCCTTGAGGTATTCCAAATCTGTTTCTGACCACAGGGATGTACCTTTGAGCGAAGGCTGCCACTCGATAAACTCGGAGCTAAGTATTGCATCGCTGGTCGTTTTATCTTTCTCTGTGAAGCTAAACTTGCCGCTTGTGTAGTAGTCTCTTAGCGAGATACCCGCAATTTGTACTTTTTCGCCCGTCTCGAGAGTCATACCATTTTTCAGCTGAGCCTTAAACTGCACCTTGGAGAGTGCGTGTTTGAAGAACAACGACACGGGGTGTTGATTATGGTCACTCAATAGGTAGTTGTCCTTTTGGTCGAGAGTGATGGCGTAGGTCAAATCTTTGTGGTCTGCCATCTTCTCGGGGGTGGTGTAGCTAAACGATGGAATGCCTACCGTTTCGTGGCTAGCAGGTATAAAATCGCTGTTTATGTCTGCATCGTAGGGCGCAATGGCGATAAAACTTAGATAATCACCATCACTCCAATATTTGTTTGGCTCTTGAGCCGCAGGGTTTGTGCCCTTAGTTACCACCCAATCAGTGTATGATGTGCCAGCTTTGCTTCGAGACACCTTTGCCAAGTACATATGATTTGGGGTGCTTGTTGTGGCATCAAACATACCTGATCCTGTGTTGTAGCAGAGCATAGCCATACTCTCAATGTTTGAGATATTGATTTCGGCACCTCGTGTCGAAAAGCTAATTTCATCAGCCACCACAGGGGTGTCGCCCATTGGGTCTTTTTGACAACCAACAAGTAACAACCCCAACATCAGGGCGCTAAATAATATTTTTTTCATATTTTGCATTCTCTTTTTATTCTACCTCTATTTCTCCTTTATCATTCCACTCCTCCACTATGGTGGTAAATCTAATCACTTGTGTCTCCACCTCCAGATCACCGTTATTGTTCCAAGGCTCGACAGTAACAGTAAACTCAATTTCCATCCTCTTGATTACTATATCTATGGTAAGAGTGCGAGTTACATTTCCAAATTTGAGGGTCACAGTTATTTTGTCCTCCACCTGTACATCGCTGTGCTCTCTGTTGTAAAGAATCAGAGAGTTATCCCAATTTAAGGAGACCGCGCCATCAGCTAGTTCATTCTTTAGCTCTACAATATTTGCCTCAAGGAGATTGGTATCAAATTCTATCCCTATGGTCAGCCTATCCTCTCCAGTGGTGTGATCCACCCAGTTGTA
>CAYJLY010000094.1:0-2177 GCA_964371385.1 uncultured Rikenellaceae bacterium | reverse complement strand
AACCCGAGTTTGCCACCTATAAGGTGTTATTTTGACGAAAGAAAGCCTTGAATTATCGGAAACACACGATAGTTCAAGGCTTTCTCGCTTTGTAAAATTAGTACTACAATATGTACTACTTAAATAATTTCTATTCCTGTTTTAAGGTTCTTTAGCTCCAATGGTTTATAAAGTTTACATGGTATTTCGATGTTGAATGCTTTGAAGATGAGTTGTAAATCAGTATCATCTATATCGTTAAATCTATAATATTCATTCGGCATGGTGGAGACGGTCCATTTGTTCAATGCATGTTGAATTCTATTTGCACTTAAACCAAGTTGAAAGTCTAATTCATCGTTACTTTGTCCGATGGATTTTAAATAATCGACGATTTTATTTTGGATAATTCGTATCACAGTCAATGAAATGGAGCAGGTTAATAAATGTGCTTTTATATGCTCTGGATTTCTCACAAAGATCCCTCTACTTTCAAGGTCATTTTTCATCTGTCTAAAATTATTTTCTATTTTAGATAAACCATGATATTTATTAATAATTTCTTCTTCTGATAAATCCAATTCACTGGTAACAATTTGATAATAACCAAACTGTTCCTTGTATGCATTTACCTTGTCGAAATCAATCAAAGGCTTCAAATCTCCTGAATTAATAATTTCGCCTGTATTCTTGTTCACTAGGTCCGTTTTAAAGAATTGTTTTAAGCCCTTTTTGTGTGATGCAGAGATTCTAAAAGATGAAGGCGATTTCTCAAGCTTATCTAAAAATTCAAGAAAGGTTTTGTTTTCATGTAGTTGCTTCTTGTAATAAGCCTCGCTCCAATACACAACTACCTTTTCTGTAATTTTATATTGCTCCTTCTTTCCGTTCACGATTTCGCCAGTGGATACATATCTATTTCTGATTTTAGATTTGTATTTGAATGAAGGACTCTGAATAATATAATCATTTTGATTGAAAATCCATTCCTTGTCTGCTTTGGACTTTTTAATACTTTTGGCAATAATCCATCCATGCCCTCTTTTATCAAGAGTCGAAACGTTTGTGCCGTCCATCATCCCTCTATCTCCGACAAGAATAAATCGTTTGATGTTTAATGCATCAAGCTTGTTGTTGAGTGCTGGAACCAAGGTTTGATGGTCGAGAGTATTTCCAGGAAAGGTCTCTATGGTAAGAGGGTAGCCCTGAGCATCCATAAATAACCCCATCTGTACGATTGGAAGCGTGCGTTCTTCTTTGGAAACCCCTTTTTTTCTAAGACCTTTTGATATTACTTTTCCGTCATCATCGAGGATGTCCTTGTCATTATTTTCGATTTCAAAGTAGAAGTTCGTCACATCATAAAAAATATAGTCAGTGGAGCGAGAAAATTTCTTTTTTAGGGATGAATGAATTTTTTTTGTTATTTTCTCTTCGTATACATTCAGGAAATCAAGAGTATCATATACATTGAATTCATACATGTCATTCACAATGGGTTGATAATACGTATCATTTTGTCTAGTGGTTGCTATTTTAGAGGCAGGATTTAATACTCTGCCATAGATTAATAATCTGAAAAACCCTAGAATATCAAACTCATAGTTGGTGGAACGCTTGTAGCTGTTAATCGCAGAGATTAGACCTAACTCATCTAAGATTTTTTCAATTAAAATGTGAGAATATAATTTAATCGACCCAAAACAATCAGGATCTCCTTCTGTAAATGTAATATTGTATTTTTCTCTTGGAAGCTTTTCGCGATCAAGGAATTGAGTGAGTTCAGGGATGAGAGGGTGGCCATCTTTGAAAGATTTTTTAAGTTTATCGAAATACTCAGGATCTCCGCCGTCAAATTTGTGTAAAGGACCAATGTTATAGATTAATTTTTTTCGAACGGTGCGAACTCCTTTTTGGTTCGTATAGCGTTCACTTTCAACCAATCGTAAATATCCGTAACCGTTATTAGAAGTTTTTTCAATAAACATAGATACCTCCATTAAACACTTGATTATGTACTACTTTAATTATATTATACTTTTGAAATAATTGCAACTAAAAAAAGCCCATTTCTAGGCTTTTTTTAACGAAATTGATTAATATTTAGGATTCATAGGTGGCAAACTCGGGCATGTACATTCACACATGCTTAAAGTTATCTGCAACATATTAAAACATATCACAGTTTCCTTTTCTTG
>CAYJLY010000093.1:0-2355 GCA_964371385.1 uncultured Rikenellaceae bacterium | reverse complement strand
CTTCGCTCCGACACGAATCTTCCGCAGGGTCGATACCAAGGAGGTTTATTTTTTTGTTTAGCTCGTCCTTGGTTAGTCTTTCCAAGAGTGCATAAAAAATCGCAAGCACTTTGAAAGATACTTGCGATTTTATTACGTATATTTATCTCGAGCTAAATGATAGCCAGTGCTGCTGCACTAGGTTTTGAAAAATACCCCTCGAGCTCAATGACTGCAGCTCCCAGCTTCCAGCTCGGAGTGCCTAGCGGGCACGCACCACTTATTCGCCGGCGGCTTGCAGGCGCTCAGCATTTTCGGCAAACTGAAGTTTGTCTATCACCTCTTGGATGTCGCCATCCATAAAAGTGGGTAGATTATACATAGTGTAGCCTATGCGATGGTCGGTCATACGACCCTGGGGGTAGTTGTAGGTGCGAATCTTTGCAGAGCGGTCACCCGTAGATACCATGGTTTTACGCTTAGAGGAGATCTCGTCAAGGTATTTTTGGTACTCTAGGTTGTAGATCCTTGTGCGGAGCTCTTCGAGGGCTTTGTCGAAGTTTTTGAGCTGCGATTTCTGGTCTTGACACTGCACCACAATACCCGTTGGGATGTGCGTTAGGCGGATAGCAGAATAGGTCGTATTTACCGATTGTCCTCCAGGTCCCGACGAACAGAAGGTGTCCTTGCGGATATCGTCCATCCTAAGATCAATATCAAACTCCTCGGCCTCGGGAAGTACTGCAACCGATGCCGCTGAGGTGTGCACACGTCCTTGGGTTTCGGTCTGAGGTACACGCTGTACGCGGTGTACACCCGATTCGTATTTCAGTACGCCATAGACACCCTCGCCTATGACCTTGAGAACTACCTCTTTGAAACCACCCGAAGTGCCCTCGGTTTGGTTGTTCACCTCGACTCTCCAGCCTCGTTTTTCAAAGAATTTGAGGTACATGCGCATCAAGTCACCTGCAAAAATAGCAGCCTCATCGCCACCTGCACCACCACGAATCTCGACTATGGCATTCTTGGCATCTTGAGGGTCGGCAGGAATCAGCATCAACTTGATCTCGTCTTCCCACTGCGCCAATAGAGGCTCAATTTCCTCTATCTGTTCGCGCGCCATCTCACGCATCTCTTCGTCCTTCTCGGTGGCGAGTATATCTTTTGCCTCTTTGAGGTTTTCGCTTGCTGTCTTGTATTTATCGGCAGCCTCGACTATGGGCCCTAGCTCTTTGTATTCACGGTTGAGCTGAATGTAGCGTTTCATATCCCCTATCACATCAGGGTCGGTAATCTGCTCCGATATCACCCTAAATCGCTCACGAACGCCATCTAATTTCTCTAGTATCATTTTTTATGTTATGTGTTTTATTATCAAATTCTTGTCGCTTTACTCAAAACTCCCGCGTTGGGGCGTGTGTCTCTAGCCAAGGAAACCTTTGAGGAGTTTACTACGCGAGGAGTTGCGCAGGCGGTGGATAGCCTTCTCTTTGATTTGGCGAACGCGCTCACGGGTAAGACCAAGCTCTTCGCCTATCTCCTCGAGGGTCATCTCCGAGCAGCCTATACCAAAGAAATATCGTATAATGTCTCTCTCTCGGTCGGTGAGGGTAGATAGCGCGCGGTCTATCTCTGTGCAAAGCGATTCGTTGATAAGTGTGCGGTCGGCATTGGGTGAATCAGAGTTCACAAGCACGTCTAATAGGTTGTTGTCGTCACCCTCAGCAAAAGGAGCATCCACAGATACGTGGCGACCCGATACTCTGAGAGTGTCCGATACCTTCTCGGTTGGAATATCAAGCAGGCGTGCTAATTCCTCAGATGAGGGCGTGCGCTCGTTCTCTTGCTCAAAGCGAGCAAAAGCCTTATTGATACGGTTCAGCGAACCCACTTGATTCAGCGGTAGGCGCACTATGCGTGATTGCTCCGCCAAGGCCTGCAAAATCGACTGGCGTATCCACCACACAGCATAGGAAATAAACTTAAAACCACGTGTCTCATCAAACTTCTCTGCCGCCTTAATAAGCCCTAGGTTGCCCTCGTTGATCAAGTCGGGCAGGGTCAATCCCTGATTTTGGTACTGCTTGGCAACCGAAACCACAAAGCGAAGGTTCGCCTTGGTGAGTTTCTCGAGAGCTATTTTGTCGCCCTTGCGGATGCGTTGCGCCAATTCCACCTCTTCCTCGACGGTGATAAGCTCCTCGCGGCCTATCTCCTGAAGGTATTTGTCGAGCGAGGCACTCTCACGGTTTGTGATCGATTTGGTGATTTTTAATTGTCTCATTCTTCTATATTTATTGTGTATTTATGTTCTTTTTCCGTGGTGCGCTGGCTGTGTCGGCGGCACTCCAAGCTGGAGTAGGTGCCAGCTTA
>CAYJLY010000092.1:0-2491 GCA_964371385.1 uncultured Rikenellaceae bacterium | reverse complement strand
TTTTGAGTTCTTTGAACTCTTCAAAAGTGCTAGTTAAGTTCATTTTGATTTATGTAATTTTTATTTTATTTCCAGTAGTTCACACACGCTTTTGATCTCTGTCATATCAAGGGTGTCTTCTTTTTGCACATCCACCTTGCGTTTTTTGCCCTCTACGGCCTCTTTGGCGGTGTAGCTCACGATGATCGAGCCATTTAGTTCGGGGGTCACTTGTGTGTCTTTTAGTTCGCCCATCAGCTTAGTGCCATCTTTTTTAAGCACCTCAACTATACGCCCTGTGAGTTTGGTAAATTGGCGATGGTCGCTCAGGGGTGAGCCTATGCCAGCCGAGGCAAGCATCAAAGAGAAATCCAGTCCCTTTTCGTCCAACTCCGATTCAATCTCCTTTGATAGCTTCGCGCAATCATTCAGCGCAACTCTTTCCATCGAATCCACCACAATCTCTATATCTCCGCCGCCCGAAATCTTAATCTCGGTCACAAAAAGCCCTTTTTCCGAGGCTAAAGGGTCGGCTATTTTGAAAAGTTCTTCTTT
This sequence comes from uncultured Rikenellaceae bacterium, assembly GCA_964371385.1. Taxonomy (GTDB): domain Bacteria; phylum Bacteroidota; class Bacteroidia; order Bacteroidales; family Rikenellaceae; genus Mucinivorans. The sequence goes on along the minus strand of CAYJLY010000092.1, from coordinate 1,957 downwards.
GCTAATCATCTATTTTGCAATTATTTAAGCCGTATTTAGCTAGTGTAATTTTACAAAAAAAGGGGCATCTCCCCCTCTTCCTCTTGCATGCAAAGGTAAATAAAAAACTTCTAATAAAAAAATCTCGCAAAAAAAGAGTGTAAAAGAGACATATGATAAATAAATTTCGTACCTTTGACAAAATTAGACCCTAAAGCCAACGCAATATTTTTTTCACGAGAAAATGAAACACCCACAAAGCAATATGACTCGAAAGCCTAAATGGCTCAAGCTGCGTCTTGACACATCGGGAGATTATGCGGGGGTGGCTAAATTGGTTAATGATAATAATTTGCACACTATCTGTTCGAGTGGCAAATGCCCCAATATGGCAGAGTGCTGGCGAAAACGTAGGGCAACTTTTATGATAGGAGGCGATATCTGTACTAGGGCGTGCAAATTTTGCGCAACCATGAGTGGGAAACCTCTCCCCTTGGATATGAATGAACCCCTGAAAGTTGCTCGTGCAATCAAGATTATGGGGCTTAAGCATGCTGTGGTGACATCGGTTGACAGGGATGACCTGTCCGATGGTGGTGCAGCGCATTGGGTGAGAACAGTGGAAGAAATACGCAAAGCCGCCCCCGAATGTAGCATAGAGTTACTGATTCCTGACTTTGATGGTGATAGCCAACTTTTGCAGTCGATAGTGGATAGTGGAGCGGATATAGTGGGTCACAACATCGAGACCGTGGAGGCGCTGACCCCGTTGGCTCGCTCGAGGGCAACCTATAGAGGTTCTTTGGAGGTGCTACGTAAGCTTACGCAGATGGGAGCGCAGAGCAAAAGCGGCTTGATGGTGGGCTTGGGAGAGAGCGATAAGCAGGTGAGAGAGACCCTGAGAGATTTGATAGAGGTAGGCGTGCGAAGAGTGACCATAGGTCAATATCTCCAGCCCACAGCAAAACACTTGCCTGTGGAGCGTTATGTAACTCCCGAGCAGTTTGAGATTTACGCCCAATGGGCAGAGGAGCTAGGATTTACCCACATAGCGAGCGCACCCTTGGTTCGCTCTTCATATATGGCTGAATTGTAATGATAAAAGACTGTGGATTAATAGAATATGCCGAAGGCTGGGAACTGCAAAAACAGGTTTTCGAAGCGGTTGGCAAGGGGAGCGAGGCGCAGATTTTGCTGTGCGAACACCCCCATGTCTACACCCTAGGCAAGTCGGGCGAGAGAGCCAACCTGCTAATTAGCGAGGAAATGCTCACACGCATAGGCGCTAGCTACTACCACAGCGACCGCGGGGGCGATATCACCTACCATGGACAAGGACAAATAGTTGCATATCCGATTTTGGATCTGCATCGACTAAATATTTCCCTACGAGAGTATATATTTCGCCTCGAAAAAGCCGTTATAGATACAGTGGCGCAGTGGGGTATAGAGGCAGGAAGGCGCGAAGGCGCAACGGGTGTGTGGTTAGAGGCGGATACGAGCAAAGGACTGATAGAGCGCAAGATATGCGCCATAGGAGTGAGAGTGTCAAGAGGTGTTACCATGCATGGTCTGGCTTTGAATGTGACCACGGACTTGAATTATTTTAACTACATAAACCCCTGTGGCTTTGTAGATAAGGGCGTAAGTTCATTGGAGAAGGAATTGGAGTGGAAGGGCGATAAAAGAGAGTTATTCGAGGCGGTGAAGTCCGTCCTAGCAGCGAAATTAGAAGAGGAATTGTAGGGTGTGAACTGTCAGCGGCACGCTCGAAAAAGCCCCTCTCCATGGTATTGAGCCCGTGGTAGGTGCGAGCCGCGCGGATAATGGTTTGAAAGACGATACAAAAAGCAGGGCGAAAGCTTCCCCCCGCGGAAGCCCTGCTCTTTTCAGAAACAGAGCACCCGCAAACTTTCGAAAGCGCAGACTTACGTGAGGATAAATTATCGCCCAGTGCGGGCACGCACCACTCCCCGTG
>CAYJLY010000091.1:0-2509 GCA_964371385.1 uncultured Rikenellaceae bacterium | reverse complement strand
TTCCGCCCAGGAAAAGTGCCTATGGGTATTATCAATAAGATGTACCGCAAGGGTGCTATTGTTGATTCTGCTTACAAAATGGCGTCGAATGCTGCTTTCGAGCACCTACAAAACGAAAAAGTAGAGACCCTTGGCGATGTACTACCTTACAACGAGGCTCAACTACCTGATCTGGAGACTCAAACCGAGTTTACTTTCGAGTTCCAAGTGGGCCTAGCGCCAGCGATCGCTCTTGAGCTAACGGACAAAGATAGCGTTGAGCGCATCAAAGTGACTCCGACCCAGGAGATGCTTAAAGGTTATACTGACAACTACCTTAGCCGCTTTGGCAAGCTAGAGGATGTTGAGGCTGTAACTAAAGATGAGGCTGTGAACGTAAACCTAGAGAACACCGACATGAAAATCGAGGATGCCTATGTGGGTTTGATCTCGATGAATGACGAAGAGCGTGCGCCATTTATTGGTAAAAAAGTGGGTGACAAAATGCAGGTGAACATCAACGAGCTTTACAAAGATCCTAAGCAGCGCGCTTCTATTCTTTCGCTAAAAGAAGAAGAACTAGAGGGCTTGAATCCTGAGTTTGAATTGGAGATCACTCAAATCCGTGCCTACAAAGCGCCTGAGGTGAACAAGGAATTCCTTGCGGAGGCTTTCCCCGAAGGAGATATCAAAACAGCTAAGGCATTTAACGCTAAAATGGCTGAGGACATCCAAAAAGAATTAGACTCGCAGACAGTTGTAGGTTTCTATAATACTGTTCGCGATATGTTGATAGCGAAAATCAACCCATCTCTACCAGAGGAATTCTTGAAGCGTTGGTTGCTTCAGATCAACGAAGGTAAGTTCACTATGGAGCAAATCGAGGCTGAGTTCCCTCAGTTCGCTTTGATGATGAAATGGGATTTGATCAAACGCCACGTCGCTCAGTCGAACAATATTGAAATCAACAACGAGGACATGGAGGCAGAGGCTAAGGAAATGGCTCGCCAGCAGTTTGCAATGTACGGTATGGCAAACGCTTCGGACGAGATGCTAGAGAATTTCTCTAAGCAAATCCTATCGGACAAGGAGCAAGCACGTCGCATCTACGACTCACTAGGCGATAAAAAAATCTTCGAAATCGTTATTCCTCAGCTTACTGTGACCGAAAAAACTATGACAGTTGATGAGTATAGCGATATGATGAAGGCTTCTCAAAACTAGTCTCAAGACCTCTTGGGAGGGACGTAGTCCCTAAGTTTAGTAGGAAAACGTCTCCTCTCTATAAAGGTTATATATAAAGCGAGGGTTCTTAAAGATTACGATCTTTAAGAACCCTCGCTTTTGTGTAGTGTCACTCTTTTCTACTGTCCCCTTAGCCTATTGCCTTATTCTGCGCTTTTTGTTGTTGCTGCGGCTTGTAGTGCACAACCACAGAGTTTATAGAGTATGCGTGCGCCCACATTGGCATCCCATTGGTCGCCATCGTGAGCGCTAGGGGCTACCTCACAGAGATCAAAACCCACAAGCTCGCGACCACTTTGGGCGAGAACACGCAGTAGGTAAAGCGCCTCGTCAAAACCCAGTCCCCCCGCTACGGGTGTGCCTGTCGAGGGGCATAGCTCGGGGCTAAGACCGTCAATGTCGAAACTAATATATACTTTTTGAGGTAGGGTCGCTATGATTTTTTTGCACTGTGCAGCCCACGTTTCGCCCTCGAACTGCCCAGAGCGCAGGTCGTGTGATGTGAACTGATTGATGCGCTTATCGTCGGCAACTAATTGCGCCTCGCCATAACACTGATCTCGGATAGCAACTTGGCTTAGCGCGGTGATTCGCTCATCTTTCATGGCGTTAAACATGATAGAGGCGTGAGAGTACTCAAAGCCCTCGTAAGCATCTCTCAGGTCGGCGTGAGCGTCTATGTGCAGGATGCCAAACTCACCCACACTATCGCTCAAAGCACGAAGTAGCCCCAAGGGGACGCTGTGCTCTCCGCCCACTAGCCCGATGATTTTTCCTTTCTCCAAAAGATTTTTGCTTTGCTGGTAGACTTCCTCGTTCAATCTTCGGCATGCAGAATTTACTTGCTCCAAGAGCTCCTCGCGCTCACTTTGTGAAAGCAAAATACCCCCTGCCTCTTCGTCCTCTATAATGCGAGAGGCAAGCGTGCGGATAGGCTTATTATTTGCCTTGGCATACTCTATAGGCTCGGCGGTGGCTATGCCTTTTTTCCAACTGTCAACAAAGAGTTCATCGTAGATCTCGCCCTGCACCGAAGCCTCTATCATAGCCTCAGGCCCTTGGTGAGTGCCCTCGCCATAGCTCACCGTAGCATCCCAGGGGACACTCAGTAGTACTAGATCCGCCTGCTCCACAGAAAAAGGCAAGCCAAAGAACTTGCCATTATCCACACCTGCACCGTCGACAGGGAAATTTTTGATTACTTGCTCCTTGTTTGTCATTTCTGTATTCATCACCTTTTGTGGTATTTTATTTTTTTGGAAGGTATGCTCCTATGTATTTAAGG
>CAYJLY010000090.1:0-2559 GCA_964371385.1 uncultured Rikenellaceae bacterium | reverse complement strand
ATGGCATAGCACCTGAAAAAGTCCGGTTTCACTTCGTTCAACGCGAGTCTTTTTCAGGCTCTATGCCAAGGCGGTTTCGTTTTTGGTGCCAGTATCACACGCGATGATCTACCTCTCACAGAGCCATTGCCAGCACCCGCTTGCACCACCATACAAAATACAATGCTTAACGGCTTTATCTTTTTGTATGTTAAAACCGTTAAGCATTGACTTTTATTGTTCGGGGTTCAACCCGGGGGCTTATTCTGCGACTATTTGATAGATCACAGCTCGACCATCTCGGCGTATGCCCTCTATCGATTTAACCTTTTGGGTCATTCGTTTTAGGTCGTCCACTGAGTCTATCTCCCTGTCGTTGATGTGAGTTATTATAAAGCCCGAGGGAACTCTACTCTTCATCAAAAGCCCATCCGTCTTAAGAGTGAGCACCTTGATGCCGCCCTTAATCTCAAATTTCTTTAACTCAGCGGGAGTTACCTCTGCGAAAGTAGCGCCCAATTCTTCTACAACATCCACAGCTCCTTTATCCAAAAGTTGTGCCTCTCCAGCTCTATTACGCAGGGTGATATCAAAATGTTTCACTGAGCCTTCTCTTTTTACAGAAATTTTAATTTTATCGCCCGGACGTAGCTTTGCAAGGCTTTCTTGGAGGGCTGCCGAGGTGCGAATAGAATTGTCGTTCAAAGCTATAATTACATCACCCTCGCGTATGCCAGCACTTTGTGCTGCTCCACCCTCGGTCACTTCGCCTATGTATAGACCTTCGGTTTCCTCCACGCCAGTTTGCTCTGCGAAACGCTCCAACCACGCTGGAGAAATCTCAGAATAGGCTATGCCCAGCACTGCGCGCTGCACGGCGCCGTATTCCTTTAGATCCGACACAACTTTGCGTGCGATCGAAGAAGGAACAGCAAACGAATAACCTATATATGTGCCCGTGTTAGACTTTAGGATAGTGTTTATACCCACCAAGCGACCAGAAGTGGTGATTAGTGCACCGCCCGAGTTGCCGGGGTTCACCACAGCGTCGGTCTGAATAAAGCTCTCAATGTCGAGCATACCTGAGCTACCACTAGATCCTAGTGAGCGACCCTTTGCGCTGATGATACCAGCGGTCACAGTGCCGTTAAGTCCCATAGGGTTACCAACAGCCAAGACCCATTCGCCTAGGCGTAGAGCATCCGAATCACCAAACTCAAGAGTTGGAAGATCGGTTGCGTCAATCTGAATCAGAGCGATGTCTGTGCTGGGATCGGTGCCTATGAGGTGGGCCTCGTAGCTCTTGCCATCGTGGAGAGTGACACTGAGTTTGTCGGCACCCTCAATCACGTGGTTATTGGTTACGATGTATCCATCCGAAGAGATAATCACGCCCGAACCGCCCCCCATACGACGTTCTTGGGTCTGGGGCTCGTATTGTTGGGGTTTCTCTTGTTGTTGTTGGGGGCCAAAGAAAAACTCAAATGGGTTCATTTGTTGTCCTCGTTGGCGTAGTTGTACTCGTTGGATATTCTCTATATTAACCACAGCGTTAACTCCCATTTCGGCGGCTGCCGTGAAATCGGGCAGTTGCGCCTGGGTGGAGTAGCTAGCGAATTTGAAATCCTCGCTGGTGAGGGTTTTGTTTTGAGTGGTGGTTTGATTTGAGGAGTAGTTGTCGTTTAGTTTAATCACTCCAAAAGCCACACTGGCGCTAATGGCTGCGGTGAGGCCTAGAAAAAGAATCTTGTTTTTTTGCATAACGAAAAATGTTTAGTCTCCTTGCTCAATCTCTTGCACCTAGGAGTCTTTGTCCTTGTGTGGCAGCTGTGGAATTGAGCTTTGAGGTGTTGTGTTTGTTTTTACTGATTGCTCCGCCCTCAAAGATAAGGGGAGATGGGGTTTAAAGTGTAAAAATCTAATCGATAGCAAATATTGTACTAAAAGTGAGTTTTATTTTGATGTATATTTCCTATAACGCAGGCGTTTGGGATTTATTGCCTTGTCTTGTGGGGGTGCTGCAAAAAACGATACACCACAAGTGGGTCTGTGTGCGTGCTTTTTTGTGGGTAGCTCTGGAGGTAAAGATAATAAAAAAATGGTAAACCACTAGTGATTTACCATTTTTTGTGCGGATGAAGGGACTCGAACCCCCACGCCTTTCAGCACTAGATCCTAAGTCTAGCGTGGCTACCAATTACACCACATCCGCAAGGTGGAAACCAAAAGAAAAGTATTTCTTGGTTTTGGTTGTGCAAAGGTAAGATAAAAATTTGTTCGCACCAAATAAAATCGCAAAAAAAATGAAAAAAAGTGTGATTTTGCTATATTAACTATCGTTTTACGGCTTTTTTAACTATCTTTGCGGTTTGAAATTAAGCTAATACACAATAAAAATGAACGTTACACTAGTAAATCAAGCCGACCAAACGGCTGTAATCGCAGTTACTATCGCCCAAGACGACTACATGGGTGAGGTTGAGAAATCCCTAAAACAATATCGCGCAAAGGCAAATGTACCGGGCTTCCGCCCAGGAAAAGTGCCTATGGGTATTATCAATAAGATGTACCGCAAGGGTG
>CAYJLY010000089.1:0-2911 GCA_964371385.1 uncultured Rikenellaceae bacterium | reverse complement strand
TGCCCATATCACTAAATTTCTCTGGGATAGTGACTTTTATTGCCGATTTGCCCACGGGAGATAGAGCTTTTTCTATCTTCCCACCATTTTCCAGTGGGTTGTTTGTTTGGTCATACCACAAAGGCTCGACACTAAACTCTTCCAAAGCTCCCTCGCTAATGGTATTGGCGGCATTATTAGCATAGCCATTATTCCCCCAAAACTCGTTGATGCGGTCGGCTATTGGGATATAGTAGATAGTTTCAGTATCTGAATTTGGGACGATAATATAGCTATTTGCAACCCTTAGCCCACTAACATCTCCATAACCATCGGGGAGACCTGTGAGTTGCTCTACAATAGTCTTGTCAGTGTAGTCGGTTATAATTCCCCTGTTGACTGTTAGTTTTATGGTTTGCGTTAGCTCGCCGAGCTTTATTACTATATCGCCTTCGCTAAAATCTTTAGTAAGGTTTATCGTGTATTTTTGCTCGGTTGTTGTGGTTTTCCAATTCTCCCTAAGTGGTGTATTCAAACTCGCCCCAGCGGGTAGTGTCACATTGCCACTAAGTGTTGTTAGTATATTACCACCATCTCCATCGCCTAAAGTAAAGGCTACCTCTACGCTATAAGTACCATCACTGTTGTACTTCCAAGTAGGGTCATTGCTGGCAACTATCGTAAATTCACTTTGAGTTGCATAGAGCATATTACTTTGATAACTCTCAGCATTCGCCCAGTATTCGCCCTTGCTAGCTCCGATGTAGTACTGCCCGTTATCGACGATGTGTGAGGAGTTGGCGTCATAGGTGATATTGTAGTCTATGTTCGATGGAGGGGCAGCTATTGCCTCATCCTCTGTGGCGTAGCCCTCTGATGTTAAACTAGTGATGCTTATTAAGTAGCGATAATCTCTCCTTAGGTCATACACAAAGCTTGTTCCGCTTGGGTGTAGCATCAAAATTTTGTAGAACCTAACGACACCCTCGCTAGTCTCAATCTTTAGCATTATTGATATAGCATCATTTTTATTCCATAAATTACTTGTGGCATTTGGGTAGAGATATAAACCTTGCACCAACTTAGCGTCTGCGGCAGTTGGTGCTACTGCGTGGGTTTTGGTGATTCTAGTTGTGCTGAGTGGCAGTGCAGGAGCGTTCATCGCATAAATCTCGTTGAGCTTTGGGTATGACTCTGAGTTTGTGGGTAGGGAGACATCCACACGAGAGTAATCGAAGTCAAAGGTGATGTTTTTGCCAGTGAGCTCATCCTTGCTTATATCAGAAAACGAAAGAGTGCCGCTACTCTTGGGCAGCAGCCCTGTATCGGTATTCTTTAGGATGGTGTTATCGAGAGCATAGGCAGTGTAAATATTTGCCAAATCTGCAATCTTGAGGCTTTTGTCGTCTATTTTGGTTTGGATGGCAGATGGTATATCCACATTCGCCACGCCTTTGACTGTAACGCCAACGGTCGATGCCTCGAGTAGAGCAAAGTATTTGGTCACCCCCTCAACAACCTCGCTTTCCAGGGGTGCCACTTGCTGAAACAATCCATCGGATGCTTTGAATACAAAGACAAAACCTTTGCCATCGAATAGCTTTTTCTCGCGATCATTAGCAGGATAGGTCCCCGATCGAGTTTCGATGGTCTCAGAGTAGTATCTATCCAGTATCTCCACCCCGAGGCGTAGTTGCCCATCGGGGTGAATGCCCTCAAGTGGCTCTTTGCGGCACCCCACCAGCGTGAGTAGCAGCAAGAGCACCACATATATATGTTTGTTCATTTTCATAATCTTTACTAATCTACTTCGTAGCTTTTTAACTCTCACGCTCGGCATAGCTCAAATAAATTTGGCTCTACCCTCGCTTAATCGGGTTACTCTTGGATGGGGCGAACACTAAAACAACTTGCTCTTGAATATAATGCATTGGACACATTAGTTGGTGATATAAGTAAATTATAACTGTGACGTTTAGTAACATCAATTACTCCAGGGGTTGAAGTTCTCAGTACAGTTGTCCCAAAAGATACATTTCCATCAGCTACGCCACGTGTTAGACCAAAATTGAAGTATGCGTACCTATTGTATAGGCGTCCACCATCACTTATCACTGCCGTAGATGTGTTTATGTTTTCAAATACATTGTACTCTGGAACTCTAAAACCCAATGGTGATGGGTCGAAAATGGATTTACCCTCAGCGCTATCTTTTTCGAGATACTTATCGTACCACAGCACATCATAATTGTCGCTCTCAGGCTCGCTAGTCCAGTCAAAAGTTGCACCATTATAATATATAGTATTAGGTGTTTTAACAGCATCGGCGTAGCTCTGTAAGTTGTTTTCAGAATCTTTTAATAATAGACTATACCCCTGGGCATATTTCGCAGCACTCCCAGGAAAAGGATCTTTGCGTCCAAATTGATAGTTCAAATAACCTTTCCCCATTTCACTTCCACCATAACCGCTGGAATTAGCAGCAAAACTTCCAATATCTCTATCCATAATAAATTTATCTTTATAAATGCCAGTCTCCCAAATTTCACCCGTATACGAATGCAACTCTTTGTCAGAATTGTCTGAGCCTGCCATATCTTCAATTTGGTCTGTTTGGGTGCGCAGAGGGTAAGCTGCAACAGAACTTGAATTTTCTTTAAGAGTAACAAAATATGGGTTATAGTCCGTTACCCACAAGTGCCACGACCAAATAATATCTGTGCCGTACTTAACATTTATAGCGATATTTTGATGCTCAAATTTTGGTGGAAGAGTAACTTTTATAGCATTTTTACCTGCTGGCGAGTATGCTTTTTCTACCACTAAATCATCAACATCAGCTCCATCGTACCACGATAGCTCTACTGAGTAGTTGGTATTATTAGTCCAATCGGCAGAGAGTAGCTCTGCGTAAGTATCAGTTTCATTAGCA
>CAYJLY010000088.1:0-3228 GCA_964371385.1 uncultured Rikenellaceae bacterium | reverse complement strand
TACTAAAATCCAAAAGCGGACAAAGCTACCCACTCACCATCGCAATCATACTTGCGTTAATCCTAATCACGGTGGGCATCAGCGAATATTTCCGTCTCATGATCATCGCACAGGGTGTTCGTGATAGTTTGCAGTCGGCGGTCGCCTCGACCGTGACCGAGAACTACGCCAATGTCTACCATGGCACACGAGAGGGCTATTCGGGCGGCTACCTCCCCACCACCGAGGAGTTTGAGCAAGCGATCAGCTACGGAGATATCTACGCAAGACTTGAAAACACCCTCGGCATTCGCTACAATGGAAGATATGAGAAACGAACGGCAGACGACACGCTCGAACTTGCCGTGTATGACCTAAATGTAGAGATACGCAACCCACCTCTCGCAGAGGGTGACCGACAGTCAAAGAGGTTCGAAATAGACAGCTATATCACACTTGAAGTGCCGATGGACTTCATGGGCGAGCTACTGCCGCCGATGAAAATACGACTGAAAACCACGGCAGGATATATCCCGAAGTTTTAGGGAAAATGTTGTTGGTTTTTAACGTAGCTATTTGCCCTTGCTTGTGGTAGTGTGTGACTTGCAAAACCATAAATCAGAAAAAGGAGATAACCTATGAAAAATACAGGAAAATGGATCGCTGTCGCAGGAGGAATCCTACTCAGCTTGGCGCTGATCGCCTTAATCGTAAACGAAATGACACCGAAAACGGAACAAGATGTGCCAAATGTGGCAGTGGGAACGCCCGATGCACCTGATGTCGAAGTAGAACCGATCATTCCCGAAAACCAGCCCGAGGTATCACCCGAGCCAATCGAGGTAGAACCGACAGACCCACCCGAGCTGACAAACGGCGACGACAAAGGCGAGGAACAAACCATCCAACCAGAGCCCGAACCGATGCCGGAGTACACAGACGAGCAGCTGAGCGACCCCACCCAAACCCCCGATGGCGAGCCTGTGACCCCACCGACCGAGGAAAACCCCACGCCTCCGCAAACCGAGGAGTCGCCAACACAGCCGACGCAGCCTGTAAATCCGAGCGGAGGGCTGCCTGGGTTTGATAATGTTCCGAATATGGGTGATAACATAGTCACTCATGCCGATGATATGTATGAAAACGGCAACAAAGTCGGCATCATGGACTAAGCACAATTAAATAGACAACTAAAGGCATTGTAGAAATACAGTGTCTTTTTTTTTTGTCGGAAAGGACACTAAATGAAGAAAACCATATGTTTTTTACTAATGTTAAGCATTCTAATGAGTAGCAGCGTTGTGCCTGCTATTGCTGTAGGCGATGGGAATATCGATAGTGGCGGTGGTGGCATGGGCACAGGAAGTAGCTATAACTATTGGGACAATGGGAATGAGGGCGTTCGAGTGACGATTGTTAAAGCCGACACGTATCAACCCGTAACGACCCCTATTGACTTAACAAACCGACCGCCTTCAGCCTCCATATATCACTTTGGAAAGATAAGCAAAATATCATACAATAGTGGCAAGGACATCTCCCCACAACAAGGTGGATACACGTGTATAACAGCCTCACAAAGCATACCCACTATAATCAGCTCAAGCGGAAATAACATAGAAGCGATTAAAAGCTATTTCACAGATGAGCAAGTCTTACGCTCTATAGCATCAAACTCGGGTATGGACTACGATGTGCTCATCAATGGCAACTACAAATTACTCTTAGAGCCGTTCGCATTCTATATGTTTCAAGGTGTTATGATTTCCACCACCGCCACCGAGGCCGCCTTGTACGACGAAGTCCTGAGCGGACAGCTCAGAAAAACAATGGGCAGCCTTACGCACAAAAACCTCCCCCTCGCCATGTTTCTCGAAGTGGGCGACCTCGGCTACCCTGCGTGGAGCGGTAGCCGCAAGACACATGCAACCAACGCAGACATCAAGTCCTCCCTCGGGCTTGGCATTGTCCGCTTCACGGAAGAGCCGGAGCCGCCAATTGTGTTTGAATACGACTACGAATATCGCACAGATACCGAAGTCATCACTTCTGTGTATGTCAGTGGCGGTCAATCCGACCCCGACAATCCTACGACCGTTACCTTCGACATCCTCGGCACGGACTACACCGTGGGCAACATCTACTACCCCGAGGGCGACGGTCAACTTGCGTGGGTAAAGTGGACAACGCCATTAGAGCCACAGGAGTTTGAGATTGACGTGTCTGTCGATGGCACGGGGCATGTGTCCAAAGCGACAATCAATGTCAAGATCGTTGACCTTGACAAGAACCCGCCGCCAAACCCTGTTGCGGACGACCGAAACGATGACTTCGAGTACGCAGATATACCACAGCGAGCAGAGCAAGACAAACTCGAATGGACGGTGTGGGATCCGTGGTGGCAGGAGTATTGGGTAGACCGTGGACGGTGGAAGTCAAGCTCGTGGACGGACAGCGAGGGCAACCGACATTCGAGTAGCTACTGGTCGTCCAAATGGGTGGACGAAGGGTGGTGGGAGTTCGACCTCGACCGCTACTATGCCACACTCGATGCCGAGATGGAGCTGGTAAACGACCCCAAAAACCCGACCGCCACAAGCACATCGCTCAAAAGCGGATACGGTGTCAATATTCACGTTGAATCGAAAGTCGCATCAAACCAAAGCACAGCGGTCAGCAAAACCCCCAATGCGGTCAGCTACTTCCCCGAGTTCGCCTACGATACCTATTGGCGACTGCTCGAACGCACGAAGACAGGCAGCTCGTCCACGCTTGAATTTCAAGAAAACGTGTATTCAACTTATCGTAATAGAACGCATTTCACGCCGATTTGGATGCCCGATGGTCCATATGAAGTCAACACTTGGCTGATAGATTACTGGACACCGGCGGGTATGCTCTCGGCAAACCTCAGCGACAGTTTAACCATCAAGGGTAACCTTTGGCAAGACTGGCATGTCGCCGTCAAAGACCCAAATTAGATAGGAGAAAGTATATGAATAAGAACATAAAACTCAGAAAAATCTCGACAGCGGCGATCATCGCACTCATGCTTGTGCTCGCGCTTTCCCCGACCACCCTCGCCGCCTCGGGCGACGTTGCCGGAGCGGTGGAGAACACGTGGCAAGGTGCATCGACACAAATAAAGCAAGTTGTCAACGATGTGGTGTTCCCTGCGATAAACCTCATCCTTGCGGTGTTTTTCTTTGCAAAGGTCGCAACGAGCTACTTCGACTACAGAAAAACAGG
>CAYJLY010000087.1:0-3285 GCA_964371385.1 uncultured Rikenellaceae bacterium | reverse complement strand
ATAAAGAACAAATAAATAATTAAAGAGACGAGCGCACCGCCCCCCAACGGGGCGATCGTCTTTAACTAAAGTTAAACCCGTTCTTTAGCCCCGTGCGGTACACCCTTGCAAAGACTATACAAATAAATCCCCAAGGTTTCGGGGATGAAAAAGAACACAATCGCACAGCGATTTATTCTTCTACAAACACGAAAACTGAAAAGAAAAACACGGCAGCTAAAAAATAAAAGCTGCAAAAAACAACAACGAAACCATAAAAAAGCTAGGCACTAGCTCTGACCCTAAATAAAGATAATTTACAAACAATGAAAAAACTATTCCTCATAGATGCTTACGCGATTATTTTTCGAGCGCACTATGCCTTTATAAATAATCCCATGACCAACCATCATGGGCGTAACATCTCTGCGTTGTTTGGGTTTATGAGGTATCTGGGCGATATAATTTCCAAGGAAAAGCCCGATTATTTGGCTGTGGCTTTCGATCCCAAGGGTGGCTCTTTTCGTCGTGAAATTTATTCTGATTATAAGGCAAATCGCCCTTCGACTCCCGAGGCCATCCTCGAAAACACGCCTATTATCAAGGAGGTACTGCAGGCTATGCGCATCCCCATCTACGAGGTGGCGGGCTATGAGGCGGATGATGTGATAGGCACCCTTGGGGACAAGGCTGCCAAGAGAGAGGGGCTGCAGACCTATATGGTAACCCCCGACAAGGACTATGGTCAGCTGTTACAGGCGAATCTGTTTCAGTATAAACCACCCAAGAAGGGCAACTCTTCCCCTGAAATAGTTTCGGCAGAGACTTTAATGGAGAACTATGGCATAGCGAGTGCGGAGCTTTTTGCGGATATATTGGCTATATGGGGTGATGCCTCGGATAATGTGCCGGGCGTTCCTGGCATAGGCGAGAAGGGCGCAACGAGTCTTGTGTCTCGCTTTGGAGACATAGAAAACATTATTGCCCACAGCTCTGAGCTGACCCCAAAACAGTCACGTTCGGTGGAAGAGCATCAGGAGCAGCTGCGCCTTGCCAAACGCCTAGTGACCATAGCGCGCGATGTACCTGTGGAGCTGAACCTCGAGGAAATGGAGCGCAAAGAGGGTGATTATGTGCGCCTTGCGGAGTTGTATCGTGAGCACGGACTGCGCTCTATGCTTGTGGCGCTAGAGACTAAGATGGGTGTGCAAGCAAACTCTAATCCTAGTATCAATACACAAAGCTCTTCGCAGGGGGAAGGCTCTCCAAAGACTCCAAGCAAGGCTCGAAACACACCCATCGGGCAACTATCGCTCTTTGATCTCGCTGGAGAACCTGCCGCCAATGCCCATGTGGTTCGCGAAATGGCACAAGAGGCGATGGAGGCAGATCATGGGGCAGATCTAGGGGGCGCAGACTACACCAATATCCACAACACTCCCCACACTTATAAGGCAATAGAAAGTACTCAGGAGCTAGTGGGGCTTATAGAAAAAATCCAAGAAAAAGGTATTTTCTGTTTCGACACTGAGACCACTTCTCTCGAGGCTATGCGAGCTCGATTGGTGGGTGTATCCATCGCCACAGAGGCACACGGTGCTTATTGGATAGATGCCAAGGCGGAGTATATGGAGATGCTGAAACCTATTTTAGAGGATAAAAATATAGCAAAGATAGGTCAGAACCTCAAATATGATATGTTAGTATTGCGAGGCGTGGGCATTAAAGTCAGTGGAGAGTTGTTTGACACCATGCTTATGCACTACCTATTGAATCCCGATGCCCGCCACTCTATGGACCATATCGCTCGTTCGCTATTAAACTACGAGCCCATACCCATAGAGAGCCTTATTGGCAAGGGTGCTCGCCAGATAACCATAGACCAAGCTCCCCGCGAGCTATTGGTGGACTATGCCTGCGAGGATGCCGATGTGACTTTTAGGATCTACGAAATATTACTCAAAAAACTCACCACCGCAGGCTCTCTTGAGTTGTACCACACCATAGAAGAGCCACTCGTGGAGGTGCTAGTGGAGATGGAATACCAAGGGGCACATATAGATTTGAATATATTGGGTAGCTCGCGAGAGAGCCTAAATACGAGACTCTCGGCTCTGCAAACCGAGATTCTCGCCCACTCTCCCAACCCTGCTCTAAATCTCAACTCGCCCAAACAACTAGGCGAACTGCTTTTCGAGCATCTAAAGATTGCCGAAAAGCCCAAAAAGAGCAAAACGGGCAGCTACAAAACAGACGAGGAGACCCTCCAAGCCCTTAAAGATCGCCACCCCATAGTGGAACAAATCCTCGAGTACAGAGGCCTCAAAAAACTTTTGACAACCTATATAGACGCTCTGCCCGAGCTGGTAAACCCCACCACGGGAGTAATACACACCTCTTACAATCAATCGGTTACAGCCACAGGCAGGCTTAGTTCTTCGAATCCAAACCTTCAGAACATACCCGTGCGCAACGATAATGGTCGCGAGATACGCAAGGCATTCACCCCCCGAGAAAAGGGTTGGAAGATAGTTGCAGCTGACTATTCTCAGGTCGAGCTGCGTATCATGGCACACCTGAGTGGGGATAGCAATATGATAGAGGCTTTTGAGCAAGGTGCAGATATTCACACCGCCACGGCAGCCAAGATATTTGGAAAATCAACCTCCGAGGTTACCTCTTCCGAGCGTCGTGCCGCCAAGACTGCCAATTTTGGAATTATCTATGGTATTTCGGCCTTTGGGCTTTCACAGCGACTGGGCATACCTCGCAATGAGGCTAAGGCGCTGATTGACGACTATTTCACACATTTTCCTGCCGTGAAAAATTACATGGATGCGGCGATACACTCCGCGCGTGAGAATGGCTATGTGGAGACTATCTTTACTCGCCGCCGCTTTCTTGCGGACATCAATTCTTCGAACTCCATCTCTCGCTCCTTTGCCGAACGCAATGCCATCAATGCCCCCATCCAAGGCAGCGCAGCCGATATTATGAAGCTCGCCATGCGTAGGGTCTACGACCGACTTATCCAAGATGGTTACTCTAGTAGACTAGTGATGCAGGTACATGATGAATTGGTGCTAGAGGTACCCCCTTCTGAGATTGAGGCTGTAAGTATGCTACTTGTCGAGGCTCTCTCGGGCGCAGCTGCCCTAAGCGTTCCACTTGATGTCGAGGTCGGCATAGGCGACAACTGGCTAGATGCCCACTAGGGGGTGCGAGGCGCCAGCGCCACTTGCTTTCATTTAGCTCGGGGGGTCCCTTTGTGAGTGCCAATACAAAATGCAGGGCATACGCTCCCCC
>CAYJLY010000086.1:0-3293 GCA_964371385.1 uncultured Rikenellaceae bacterium | reverse complement strand
AGCGGCGAGGTATGCGGTGGGGCAGTGAATGGTGTTTATCGCAAGGGCGACCAATGGCTCGTTGTCTTGCATGGAGCACAACCGCAAGTGGGTGATGTTATTTATCGAAACTATGATAAAAACTTCAAACCCTCCTCGCATCGATTTTTACCTGTGGATATTGTGTGGTCAGAGAGCGTTGTGACCGCCCAGTGGGAGGGTGTGAAAGTCGAGGTTGTGTTAGAAGAAAATATGGAGCTTGCTAATAATCAGCAGAGAACGAAAGAGAATATCATCAAGGCAATGAATAAAAGCGGAGCTACAATTTTTAGAATCTCTAGCGTGGATATTCAGAGCTCTCAGCTGCCTTTTATGCCTATCTCAGGGCTTAATGCCATCCGCACCGAGCTACTAGAAAAACTCCTCACTAGCATTCTAACTTCTTATCAGCGATCACAGAGAACTCCGCAAGAGCACACGAACCTAGATATAGAGACTATGGACTATCGAGCTAATATCTCAAATAGTCTCAGCGAAGAATTTTATCGTGAAAGTGGCGTGCGCCAAATTGAACGAGCACTAGAGGTGGGAGGTGAGATTCGAGGTAAAGAAGTGTTGAAAACTCGCCACTGCATACGTCGTCAACTGGGAATGTGTCATGGGCAAGGTGGTAGCGCCGAGAGCCTGTATATGGAGAATAACGGCAAACGCTTGCGTGCTGATTTTGATTGCGCGAGCTGTCAAATGAGCCTTGTTTACCTTGCCTAGATGTACCACCTACAAAAGATTGTCATTGCGTAGACAAGGAAATAATCTCATTTTGAAATCCTCCGAAAATTAGTATCTTTGCAATAGAAACAAAAAATATAACTATGATAATCCAAGCAAAAAATATAGTAAAAGACTATGCCGCCCATCGCGCGTTGGATGATGTGAGTGTGTCGATTCCTCGCGGTTCAGTCTACGGGCTGCTGGGCCCCAATGGTGCCGGGAAAACAACCCTGATCCGCATTATCAACCGCATTACACTCCCCGATACTGGCGAACTGCTTTTTGATGGTTGTCCCATCACCCAAAAGGATGTGATGCGCATCGGCTATCTGCCCGAGGAGCGAGGTCTTTATAAGAAAATGAAAGTGGGTGAGCAGGCTCTTTATCTTTCTCGATTGAAGGGACTCAAGCGTGCGGATGCTATGGTTGAACTAAAAAAATGGTTCAAGAAGTTTGAGATCCAAGGCTGGTGGAACAAAAAAGTTTCGGAGCTCTCAAAGGGCATGGCGCAGAAAATCCAATTTATAGTTACTGTGATCCACAACCCCGAGCTGTTGATTTTCGATGAGCCTTTCTCGGGTTTCGACCCCATTAATGCTAACCTCCTCAAAGAGGAGATCCTAGAGCGTGCGCGCGAGGGGGCAACTGTGATTTTCTCGACCCATAATATGAGCTCAGTGGAAGAAATATGTGACCATATCACTCTGATTAACCGTTCGAAGAATGTGTTGAGTGGTTCGGTCGATGAACTTCGACGCTCAGGTGGAAATATCTATACGCTGGATTTTACGGGAACTACGGTAGCGCTTGAGGCTGCGCTTTCAGGGCAGTGTGGAGTGGAAATGCTCGAGGACAAAGGTGGTCTACTTAGAGCGCAACTCCATCTGGGCGACAATCAAAAACCTCGCGAGATTATCTCTAGCGCTAACTCGGCAGTGGAGATAGTGAATTTCTCGGAAAAAATGCTGTCCATGAACGAGGTTTTCATCCGCACAGTGGGCGATGATTTTATGCCAAAAACTAACCTTTAATCAAACTATCACCTACCTATGAGTAATATATCACTAGTTATCGGCCGAGAGTATCGCACCAGAGTGCGCAAGCGTGCCTTTATTATTACCACAATCCTGATGCCTCTACTGATAGTGGCAATGATGGTTGTTCCAGCTTTGATCGCTATGTATAGCGGTGGAGAACAGAGAGTTATATCGGTGTATGACCCCACAGGAAAGATCACCCCTGAGTTGAAAAATACAGATATTGTAAAGTTTGAGACTTCAACCCTTGGTTATCCATCTATGGTCGAGGCTAATTCTGATGCTTCGGGCTATCTAGTTTTATCGGATGCAATTTTATCGCAGGGTAATCAAGCCGTTGAGCTTTATATGTCGGGTGCATCGTCCTTTGAGCTGGAGGGGCAGATAACTCGACAGATCGAGAATATTATTGAACGTGAGAGGATAGCCACTAGCAGCGTCCCTCAGCTTGATTCAATTATGCGCTCGGTAACGGCAGATGTATCTATCGCAACATATAAAATCAACCAAGATCAAGCTGCAATAGAGCAGGGCGCTGATACCAGCGAGAAAGAGCAAACCTCCTCGGCAATGTCCATGGCGGTGGGTTATGCCTCGGGAATACTGATTTATATGTTTGTGTTGATCTATGGGGTGATGGTGATGCAGGGTGTAGTGGAAGAGAAGAGTAGTCGCATCATAGAGGTCATGGTTAGCTCTGTGCGACCCTTTGAGCTTATGATGGGTAAGATACTGGGCATTGCACTAGTTGCGCTCACTCAGGTAGCCATTTGGATAGTGCTGGTGGGCATAGGTATGGGCGTTGTTTCGGGCTTGATAACTCCAGAGGCTGCAATGAATGGGGCGCAGATGGGCGCAGGAGCTGCAGTTGAGATTCCTTCGGGTTTGGGTGGGGCGATGTCTCTGCTTGCCGATCCTATGTATTTGCTGGGCATAGTTGGTGGTTTTATTTTGTATTTTGTGGGTGGATACCTACTCTATGCCTCGATGTATGCAGCTGTGGGAAGCGCGGTAGATTCTGTCGAAGATAGCCAGCAGATGCAAACACCCCTTACTATCCCTATCATCATATCTTTCTTTGTGATGATGTCTGCAATCAAAGACCCCTCAAGTGGTTTGGCATTCTGGGGTTCTATGATACCTTTCTCATCGCCCATTGTTATGATGGCTAGAATACCCTATGGAGTAGACCTGTGGGAGATTCTTCTGTCAGTGGGAATCCTCTATGGTTCGTTTATTGCGATGACCTATTTTGCTGCCAAAATCTATCGTGTGGGTATCTTTATGTATGGAAAGAAACCTTCACTAATGGATATTCTACGCTGGACCAAATATCGTAGTTAATAGGTTAAGATAAAAAAAAGATACTTTTTTAGCAGGAAAATTTGGAAGGGTAGATATTTTTGTCTACTTTTGTTCTCAGAAAATGATCGCGGAGTGGAGCAGTTGGCAGCTCGTTGGGCTCATAACCCAAAGGTCGGAGGTTCGAGTCCTTCCTCCGCTACA
>CAYJLY010000085.1:0-3301 GCA_964371385.1 uncultured Rikenellaceae bacterium | reverse complement strand
GCCCTTGCATGTGCATGTGGAAACTATTATTCCCGCCTGCAAGATTTTATTGGATAAAGGCGTGGGCCTTGGAGTGGTAATGGCTTTTTATGTGGCTTGTGGTGGCTCGAGTATCACCAGCCTTATTTTATTAAAAAGCCTTTTTAAACTGCCACTCTTAGTGTTGGTTACTGTGGTTGTGTTTATTTTTGCCATACTTATGGGCCTTATCTTGCCCCTTTTATTTGTATAGTCGCAGAAGCTATTTTCCAAAAACGTCTGTGTGAACCTTACTCAAGTCCGCCTGTGCATCGGTATAGGCGGGCTTTTCTTCTCCCTTGGCTCCTAAAGCTATAATGCAAAGCACACCGTATTTTTTCGGAATATCTAGCACTTCGCGAATGGCTTGTTCTGAATCTTTTCCATCTTTATTTTGGCGTAAGCGCATTTGAATCCATGTGGAGCCTAAGCCTAAATGCTCGGCTTGTAATTGCAAAGCTATGGCAGCAATGGAGGCGTCTTCCACCCACACGGTGGAAAGCTCGGTGTCTGCCAAAACTACAATGCCCACCGGAGCTGTTGCTAAAAATGCAGCGCTATGCGCCTTGCACAGGGCTAACTCGGCTAATTTCTGTGTATCGCGAACGACAATGAGTTCCACAGGTTTTTTGTCCATGGAGGTGGGTGCCAATAAGGCCGTGCGTAGTAAGCTTTGCACCTGCTCTTGGGTGACAGGAGCATCGCTAAAGCGGCGAATGCTACGTCTTTTCTTCATAAGTTCTAACATTCTAAATTCTCCTTACAGATATTGTTCTTTTTGTGCAAAAGGGTATTGTTCCTTTTGTTCCTAACTGTATTAAGTGTTTTATATAATAATGTTAATTTGTGTGAAAAGCAATGCATTTAAGGGTGGCGTTGCCTTGTTGTAAAGAAGTGTTTATCCTTGGAGTTCATGATTTGTGCAAAAAAAATCCCCCCATGTAAAGACATGAGGGGATTTTGCATATAAAAATAAAGGATTATTGTGATACGGGGAATATATTTCTATACACCACTTGCTGCGCATCATTTTTTATTTCCAAAATAATTTGGGCATTGGTCAAATTATAGCTTTGCCCAAGGGGTAAAAAAAGTACGGCGCTTTTAAATTTAGTAATCTTATATGTTCCTGCATCGCTGGGGTCTGGTTGTAAAGGCACAGTTTTACCATCGGCTAAACTTAAAATGGCAAATGCTTCTCCAGATAAGGCTTCAGAGCCCGTATTGTGCAAATTAAATGCTAAGCGCAAGCGGTTTTCGGCCAAACGTGAAGCCGATACAGTATCCACCTTTAATGCTCCCTCGTTTACCTCTGGAAAGGCCGCATGCCCCGGTCCGTCAGATTGCATATCGCTTTGTACTGTAGGGTCAGAGTAATCTACAGTCTCTGCCGTCACCTGTTCTTTGACCACATTGGCCATGACACTGCGTTCTATGTTTTTTTTACGCTCAAGTAAGGCTTGTAAATTTTCTAAGCGCTTGGCTGTAACAGCGTAATTTTTATTTTCTTCTTCTAAAAGATATTGTGCCTGCTTTAGGTTCCAATTATCTTGCCATAAATAGAAGCACCCTGCCAAAGCCGCTACGGCTACCATGGGCGAGAGTACAGCAAAAATCACAAGTAAACGAAAACGGCTTCTGCGTAAGCGATAGCGTTTGCTTTCGCCGCTGTCACGCATAATAATCACATTCATTTTTTCCTGTGTTTTTAGCATGATATACCTCGTTTATGGACTTTTTGTCCATTCTTCGCTTGCTATTTTCCAGCCCTCAGAGGTGGGGACTAACAAAAGAATTTTGACACCTTTATCTCCGCGGCCATCGGTACCTTCATAGACTTGTGTCATATCTACTTGAATACCTTTAGCATCAATAAGTACACGCATACCGCTTAATTCAATGCGAGCGGGGGGATTTTTCTGCCACAACCGCTTCTTTTGCAAGGCAATGCCATTTTTATTTCTGCCACCTTGACGCGCATGGGCAGCATAATGGCTTACATAAGCATTCACATCAGCCGCAAGCCAGTCTTTACGCCACTGTTCCAGCATGGCACCTACTTCTGCGCTGACTTTTTCTAAATAAGCCACTTGCATGGAGCCAGGCTTTTCTACCCACTCAGAAGCTACAATGCGCCATTTTCCGGCTTCGTTTTGCTTCCAATATAAAATATGTTCGCCTTGGCGTGGATCTTGCGAAGGGATAAAAATCCATTGCTGCATGCTTACCATAACCATATCTTGCACAGCTTCCATACGCGGAGCGGTGCTAGCTAGCTCTACCCATGGCGCCTTAAAGTACGGAGCCATAATTCTCTGTAAATCTTTAAAAGCTTCGCTGTACTTTTGTCCTGCTTCTTTGCCATAGCGCTTTTCATTATAAAAAGCGTAAAAAGCTTTGGCGTCTCGTTCTTTCCAAGCGTCCTGCCAAGCTGTTACAAATTGCCCTAAAAGTTCTTGCGTTTTAGGTGTTACAGCCAGCGGATTTAAAATAGTGGCGGCGCTACCTTTGTTTATGGCCTTGGTGTCATCATCTTTTTTGGCTTCAGGTTGCAGGTTTTCTTGCTCTGCCACAGCTACTGTACTTGTGGGCACTTCAGAGCCTTTGTTTTCCGGGCCCCTGTTTTCCGAGCCATTGTTTTCTGGCATGGAAAGGGGAGGCGCTGTGGGTTTTTCTTCCTTCATGGGGGAAGGCTGTGCGTCACTACTTTGTGAAGCGCTGGCAACCAGTTCACCTTTTTCAAAAGCTGCTTGCATGCCTAAGTCACTGGGAATCCATTCCATGCCCACAATGCGAAAAACATTGTCCGCATCGCGTTGCCAATACAGGCGACGAATGCCTTCGGTGGAAAGATTGGGCGCACGATAATATTGTTCGCTCCAAGTGACCCAATAGCCCGGACCTTCAAGCACATGTACTTGGCGGTTAAAAATATTTATCCAGTCAAGGCGTTTAAAAAGACGTTCTTTATTGCTACGAAAAGCCTCAAAGGTTTCGGGCATAGCTTTAGTATAGGAAGCATCATCGTAAAATTCAAAAAAATCTTGTGAGCGGTCAGCCCAAGCTCTTGTCCATTGTTCCATGCGGCGGCGTAAATGTTCAGCCGTACCATCATCAGAACTAGGTAAGGTGCTTACATCTAAAGTTTCCCCCACAACTACAGCGGTTCCGGAGGTGAGTAGGGGGCCCACTTGGTCAATATCGTCCAAATCAATGGCAATACACCCTTTGGTAACCTTGGGGGAAATGCCATCGCCCTTACTGTGAATCCAAATGCCATAGC
>CAYJLY010000084.1:0-3353 GCA_964371385.1 uncultured Rikenellaceae bacterium | reverse complement strand
CAAGTACCGCTGGCGCTATTGTGCTGGGACGTTTATTGTCATCACCGCATCCTTTAGCAGATGCCATTGTGTTTCGCCTCGATTAAGGCTATACACAAACTGCACGCTGTAGGCTTTGCCATCTGTGCCTTTGCCTTTGAGTTGCTCTTCGATCTCGGCACGTTTGTCGTTAATGGCCTGAGTGTAGCTGTTGTAGCGATTTAGGGCCTGAGTGTCGTTGTCGCTTATGTTTTCTCCCTCTATGGTAAAGCCCGTCTGAGAGTTCAAATATCCATATCGCACTAGAAGATTGGCTACCTCGGAATAGGTTGTGGTGTCGGCTCCCTGCCAATGGTCGGCACCGATGAAATAGTAGCTGTAGCTCTTGGGAGAGGTGTCACAGCTATACAGAGCTAGGGCTGATAGTGCTACTAGCACAAGGGTAAATAGTTTTTTCATTTTTTTGTTTATTTTTCGTTGTTAAAAGTTATCAACCACCACATTTAGAGTGTCCGCATGCGGTACACACTAGGCAACCCTCTTGGTACACTAGCGCCTCTTGCCCACACTCAGGGCACGCTGTACCACCCTTGGCAGATGTGCCGTTGGGAATGAATTTATAGAGCGCGCGGCCTATACCATTTTTCCATGTGTTGATGGTCTCGCTATCTAGTTGTAGTGAGGATACCAAGTTTACAACGTCCACAATAGGCATTTCATTGCGCAATACCCCCGAGATTAGTTTGGCGTAGTTCCAGAAACTTTGATCGAATAGGCGCGAGATACCCCCAACTGTGTTGGTGTAGCCGTACTTGTCGTTGTACTGGAAATCGTAGCGAGTGCCATTGCCCTCTTCTTTGATTTTGATGATCTTGCCCTCGACTATGCGTTTTGGGATGTACATCGCATCTTCTTCTATCTTACCAGTGAAGATCTCGTAGGGCTTTCCGTTGTACACACCAACGAAAGCTATCCACTCGTCGTCACCGTTGCGGAAACGTACCACCTCTGCATCTAGCGATAGAGGACGCTTTTGAGGGAAACTCTTTGTAGAGGCATCCTCCTCTTTTTTGTCTTTCTTGACCAATACTCCCGCACGCGAGCCGTCACGATAAACCGTAACACCCTTACACCCTTCCTTCCAAGCGGTCATATATACCTGAGCCACTAGCTCCTCGCTCACGTCGTTGGGGAGGTTTACGGTCACCGATATAGAGTGGTCGACCCATTTCTGCATGGCTCCCTGCATCTTGACTTTTGCCACCCAATCAATATCGTTTGAGGTCGCACCGTGGTAGGGTGATTTCGCCACCAATTCATCCACCTGCTCATCGTTCATGGCCATTACCTCCGCTGCGCTGTGACCCTGCATTTGCGCCCAAGTGAGGAAATGGTGGTGGAATACGTTGTACTCCTCCCAGCAATCTCCCACCTCGTCTGTGAAGGTGATGTTGCTTGCAAGATCGTTAGGGTTCACCTTGCGACGGCGCTTATACACAGGCATGAACACAGGCTCAATGCCCGAGGTAGTTTGGGTCATTAGCGAGGTAGTGCCCGTGGGGGCAATGGTTAGCATCGCGATATTACGACGCCCCACCTCACACATACGCTTGTATAGCTCGGGATCTGCTTTTTTGATACGCTGGATCATAGGGTTTTTCTCCTCGCGCTTAGCATCGAAGATCTCGAATGCACCACGCTCTGAAGCCATTTGAGTCGAGCTTGCATAGGCCGCTATCGCTAGAGTCTGTTGTACTTTGGTTGCAAAATCGATAGCCTCTTTCGATCCGTAGCGTAGCCCTAGAGCCGCTAGCATATCTCCCTCGGCAGTAATACCAAGGCCGCAACGACGACCAGCGAGTGCTTTGTTGCGGATTTTCTCCCACAGAGTGTACTCCACACGGCGAAGATCGTCCGATTCGGGGTCACCCGCGATTTTTGTGATGATGGCCTCGATTTTCTCAAGCTCCAGATCAATGATATTATCCATCAGGCGCATAGCCATGGCTGTGTGCTCCTTGAATTTCTCGAAATTAAACTCTGCCTTGTCCGTAAAAGGATTGTCCACATAACCATACAGATTCATCGCCATCAATCGGCAACTATCATAGGGGCACAGTGGAATCTCACCACAAGGGTTGGTCGAAACTGTGCGGAAACCAAGGTCAGCATAGCAGTCAGGGATAGATTCATTGATAATAGTATCCCAGAACAATACGCCCGGCTCTGCAGACTTCCATGCATTGTGGATAACCTTGTCCCAAAGGGTGTGAGCGTCTATGTTTTTGCTGTAAAGAGGCTCACTGGAGTCTATAGGGAATTTCTGATTGTAGCTATCGCCACCCTTCACCGCACGCATAAACTCGTCGTCCAGCTTGATAGAGATATTAGCACCAGTCACCTTGCCTGTCTCCATCTTGGCATCGATAAACTGCTCAGAGTCTGGGTGTTTTACCGACAAAGAGAGCATCAGCGCGCCGCGGCGCCCGTCTTGTGCCACCTCGCGAGTGGAGTTAGAGTAGCGCTCCATGAAAGGCACTATACCCGTAGCGGTTAGAGCCGAGTTTAACACAGGAGAGCCAGAGGGACGTATGTGAGAGAGGTCATGCCCCACGCCACCACGGCGTTTCATGAGCTGTACCTGCTCCTCGTCTAGGCGGATAATTCCACCATAAGAATCGGCAGGGGTTTCATGACCAATCACAAAACAGTTCGAGAGCGAGGCAATCTGAAGATTATTACCCACGCCAGTCATAGGACCTCCTTGAGGCACCACATATTTGAAGTGATCCAACAGTCCCTCGATTTGCTCAAGGGTCATGGGGTTTGGATATTTAGATTCTATGCGGTGTAGTTCGCTGGCTATGCGCTGGTGCATTTGCTGTGGTGAGTTCTCAAATATTTTGCCGAAAGAATCCTTCAGCGCGTATTTGCTTACCCACACTGTGGCAGCTAGTTCATCGCCATTGAAATATTGTTTTGCGGTCTCTACCGCTTCTTCGTAGGAGTACTGTTTCTCGAATGTCATCTAATTGTGTCTCTTTGTGTTAAATAATAATTTTATATCTCTACCTCTGACCATAGAAAGAGCAAAGGTAAAGAAAATTTATCAGAAAAAATATCAAAAAAAACACTAAATTTGTGAAAATTTGACAGCCTAATCTCTCTGGATATGATAAGCATATTGAGAGGCAAAACATTAAGCGTTATGGTGCTGTTTAATCAAAAAAATTAAAAACGAACCACATAAAAACACTAAAAGAATGCTCGAATCTTTGGCTTATATTTTTATCTCAGGTATCACCTTTGGCGAGTTGTTTCGCCGCCTAGGCCTACCCTCCTTGGTGGGCATGCTCTTGGGGGGTGTGGTGTTG
>CAYJLY010000083.1:0-3620 GCA_964371385.1 uncultured Rikenellaceae bacterium | reverse complement strand
ATCTACGCCAAGACCGTCAATGCCTTTGTAGTGAACCATGCCCACGGAAGAACCAGAGAATTTATCCATGGTTTGATGCATTCTTTGTTTGCCACTGGGGCCGTAAACCGTGATACGCTCATCTTCACTAAAGACCATAAGCTTATCACCATCGCCTTGATTACCGGCTGGTAACCAAGAGAAGTTAAATACATTGGTACCGGAAGGTAAGTTAATTTTACCACCAAGGCTTACGGTATCACCACTGATATTGGCTAAATATACGCCGGAACGGAAAAGCTTTACACTATCCCAGCCTTGTGCAACCAAGGTAGGTGCGTAAGAAGGAGCCATAAAGACCACGTTTAAGAAATAATGCGTAGGCTTGGTAAATTCACGAAGGGAGCTACCATCAAAAGCGTAAATGAAAGAGCGAGGACGATTATCCCTATCACCAAAGGTGGTTACAACCAGCTTTTCACCGCGCCCACCTAAAGGAATTTTACGTAAAATAAAGGCTTGGTTAGAAAGGCCGATAGAGACCTTAGCTCTTTCTTCCATGCCGCCATTGTTCCACTCATACACATACAGCTCATGGTCACCAAGTATAGCAACTTCTGTTCTGCCATCTCCGTTAAAATCACCTACGGTAAAGTCTACCATATTGTAAGGTAAGGCCTTACTACGCAAGCGAGAACCATCTTCAGTACCGGAGCCTTGATAACGGAATTGAGGGTTCAAGTACACACCTTGTTGCGTCGTTTCGTTTACAACAATACCGGCATTCATTTGATTAATGGGGCCTTTATTACCGCCAGAATACGCAGGAGTGCTTTGTGCGCGAGCAGGGCGACCAAACACTGTGCTTCCAAAGCCATCAGCTATACTTTGCACAGCGCCCACAAGATTACCCACAGAGCTTTGCGCTGTACGCTTCCACTCTTTGCCGGACTTATCGCGCATAGTGACGTCTAAGGTCACATTATTATTTAAAACACTTACCTTGCCCCACGTCACATAGTCTGCACCAGTGCTTTTTTGAATACTAGCAGCTGCGGCAGCAGAAGTAGGAGCCGTGTCTACAGAGCCTTTAAATAATTCTACTTGGCCTGGCCACACGAGGCGAGAAGACAAAGTAGAAGGTACGGCTTGTCCAAGATATTTATAACCATCTGGTGCACTTACAGTAAAGGGCAGCACCATGACAGACTTGGCAGCCAAAGCAAGACTTGCCCAAAGTAATGTCGTCATATACATTATACAGGCCTGCTAAAGCAAGCTTTAGACAAAGAAGTTTTTCACCTTAAAAAACATACCTAACCATTGAATTTCATTAACCTTTAATAACAAAGCTACTTGGGGTACAAAAATTTTGTCTACGCATTTCTGCTGTTGCCTTTCTGCGCGGTATTTCTTATGCTCCAGCCAAAGCGCCGAACCATGCGCCAGGCCGCAATAAGTCTATATAAAAAATAAAAAGAGAGCCCATGTCACGCATTTTACGTTCTTTCCGTCTTGTTTGTGAACAGTCTTCCATCCCCTTGGTGGAGGCACTTTTACAGGCCGAAGGCTATGTCTTTAGCCCCGAGCCCTTTTCCCCGTGGTGTCGCGCCCTTCTTGAAGAGCCTCGCCCCCTGGGATCTAGCCTTGCGGCTATTTTTGGCCTCATTTACATTCAAGACCGCTCTTCCATGCTCCCTCCCTTGGCCTTACTCAATGAAGAAAGCAGATTAGGAGAAACCTTTTCTAAAAACCCTGTTATTCTAGATATGTGCGCAAGTCCTGGCAGCAAAACCGGCTTTTTAGGACAATTGGCCGGTAGGCATAGCTTTGTGCTAGGCAATGAACCGGCTAAACCTCGCCTTGCTACCTTACGTGCCAATATGCAAAGCCTCTCTTTGCTACATGTGGGTACTTGCTCTTATGGCGGAGAAGCTGTCCCCTTACGGCCTGCTTCTTTTGATTTTATTCAGCTAGATCCACCTTGTTCCGGCTGGGGTACGGTGGAGAAAAACCCCAATGTACTCAAGCTTTGGCAAGGGGATAAAGTAAAACCCCTCATAGGCTTACAACAATTACTTTTACAAAAAGCGTGGGAACTTTTACGTCCCGGCGGACAAGTGGTCTACTCTACCTGCACCACCAATGTACAAGAAAACGAAGACCAAGTACGTTTTGCTGTGGAAGAGTTAGGCTTTGAAGTGGTACCCCTGCCCGCATTTGACGGCTTTGTGTGGGAAGACGCCGCCCATAGCTATGGTAACGGCACCTTACGCGTAGATGGAGAACGCTCTCAAGCTCAAGGGTTTTATATTGCAAAATTCCGCAAGCCCGTAGCTGCGACCTCCTCTCCCCTTCTATCAGAAGAAGAGCAAGAGCCAAGCCCAGGCTTTAGCCTCGAGCACAGCTTAGATATTTCTGCTTTAGAGGCGCCTTGCACAGATATAAGCTTATTACCCAAGGGCCATGTGGGTCTTTTTGGCGATATGGCGCGTTTTATTCCGCAAGCGGCTTTAGATATTTTACCAAATCATATACAATGGCAGGCTTCACCTCTGGGGAAAGTGCTAGGAAATAGCGTACGCTTAGGGCCTCGTTGTCGCGCGTTGCTTCCTACCAAAGCACCTGCAGAGGCTTTGGTGCTAGACTCCCTCGCAAGCGTTCGCGCTCTATTGCAAGGACAAAGCCTACAAACACAGCTTGATGGACGCGAAACAGGTTTATACCTTGAAGTTGAAGGACATAGCCTTGCCCTTGGACGTGTCACCTTGAAAAAGGGGCGCGCTTTATGGTCTGCTAAATAGTAAATCACTAGGAAACCTTTCTTTTTTCTAGGCGGCATTGACTTTTTGAAAATAGTATTCTATATTGTTCGCGATTTTTGTGCTTACAATTTCAAACACTGTTGAGGATTACTATGTTATCACAAGAGATTACCATTATAGGATATGCCACTGTAGAAGATGAGTATAAAGAAATATTTCTTGCCCAAGCAGGTCAAATGGTGGCACTCAATCGCCGTGAGCCTGGTTGTATTCAGTCCATTGTTTTACAAGATATGACGGATAACAATAAATTTGTTCTGCACGAAGTTTGGAAAAATAGAGAAGCCTGGACCACACATTTACAACAAAAACATATTGCTGATTTCATAGAGCAAAGCAGCATTACAGGCAAAGATTTTCAACTACATAAATTTCAACAATACGACATGTAATTTCAGCTCATTATACCTATAAAAGCGCATGATTCACCGCTGAATCATGCGCTTTTTTATGAATATCTGGATAACACTTTGTGGTGCACTTTGTAGCAGACAGCCCTTTTTCAAATATCCGCTAAAAACAGGCTGTTCAAAAAGGGTGAAATACAAGGAAAAACAAAAAAGCAGGACACGCCGTGTATACAGACATACATAAGTGGTCTGCTTTTTTGTTTTGACGCAGTAGTTTGCCCTTTTTCAACAGCCTGTTACTGTTAGCGTAGGATAAGGATAGCAGCCCCACCACATGCCACCACAGCTCCCACTACGGCGCCCCAAGGGGGGAGGCGTTTTTCCATAATACCTGTAATAAGCAAGGTAGCTATGGGCTGCAAACCTATAAGCGTAGCCCCCACGGCGGCTCCAGCATATTCCAGCG
>CAYJLY010000082.1:0-3659 GCA_964371385.1 uncultured Rikenellaceae bacterium | reverse complement strand
CTTTTCCATAATTATCACTCCCTTCTGTTTTTTTCAAACACAAGGATAGCACAACGATTTTGAAATAGCTATCTTAATTTTTCTCTTTTAAAACTACCTTGTAAAGCAATTTTTCTTATGTTATAATCACAATCCGATTTCAATTAATTTGAAACATTACTTTTCGTTCTTTTTCGTTACTTTTAGAATTAAGTTATTTTATATATTTTCTATTAAAAATCTACACCTATTTTTCTGTGATTTCAAAATCTCCTATTCTTTGATTATTGCATAGCAAATTTTGATATGGGTAGCTGCGATTTTTCGGCTGATTTTTCTCTCCTTGTTTGCAAAGAAAAAAAGACCAATTTTTATCGTTTTGACTACTTAGACTACTACAATGACCACAACGGGAAAATAACCAGTGAATAACCTTCGGGAAATATCCCATTTTTGCTCTTAAAACTGCTGAAAACCCAGATAAATACAGGCAAAAACGCTCCCAGATTAGCTCATAACCCGAAGGTCGGTGTTTGTAGATAAGGATGACAATTAAAAACTAATTTGAATAAAGCTGTTTATGACAATAAGGTAGGAACAACAAATATATATTTTGTTGTTCCCACCTTTATTTTTATAACTTCAACTAACTTTTGATTTAACTAATTAATAAAATCTATTTTTTTAAGATTCAAAAATATTAAGTATTATTTCTTTATGCTCAATAGCACTATCAATATATTCATCAATAATATTAATACCTTTAGTTTTGGCAAAGGCACAACACTCACGAAGCTGACCTTCAATGCTTCCCTCTCTTTGATTATCTGAGGAATATCTTGCGTATATTACTGTGTTCATTTTATATTCATTCCTTTCTTGATGTTTTTTGCTTTTTGCCACATATCTATTTTAAAGTGGCGAACTTTCGCTAATACCTCTCAGCGAAAGGTGAAAAACTCATAGTTTGAAAATAAATTTTCAAACTATCTCTTCTTTTCTAATTTGTCGTATTGTACCTTAGAAAAATTGTATTTTCAAGTTTTATTTTATTATAGCATAAAAAACAAGTTTCCACAGCTATCAGTTGTGGAAATTTGTTTTCTAACTATACCTTTCATTCCAATTGTTTAATTATTCATATATGATATAATTTCGGAACTATACAACAATTGTGTTTTCAATTTTATTGAACCTTTCTGGTTTTGTACTACATTGATAATGTTCAAATTTATAGCTTATACAATTCATTTTAACTTTTTTACAAAATTATCTTTAACATAAAAGTCCTCGCAAAGCAAATTTTTATGATTACGAATAGAAGTTTCATTTTCCGGTTCATCTTAAAAATTTTTAATTTTTTCTTCATGTCCAAATTTACGTCTTATATTCATTTCAAAGATTTCTATACCCTTTCAAATTGTCATAAAGTAATCTATAAAGTATTACTTTTCAAAATCCTAAGCAAGTTTATAGAAATATTTTATTTTTTCCTGTTGCGCCTTAGCATAACTATTACATACCAAAATATTGTAAAATTGAAATTTAATACCATTATTGAGAAATTCTGCCATGAACCACGGTAGTTATTCAATTCAGTATATAAACACAATATTATATATACCATATTTAAAAATGACACAAATATTACACAATATAAAGTATCTTTAATTTTTTTATCCATCTAATCTTCGATTATACCATGTGGTAAATTTCATATACTGGAGTATTTGTAACAATATGTGTACCTGTACAATTTTGTTTTGAATAAAATTCAAATTTGTGTAAGTAATATTTTGCTAAAGGTGTGTTCAAATTATGATTTGTGTATACAGCATGACTAAAAGATAAATAAACATTTCCTTCATCTGCATATTCATGCACTTGCTTAATTTCTCCTGCTGCATACATAAAAAAGCCCATAGCTAATGAAGTTTTTAAATCAAGTTTTGCAGCAGTAGCTATAATCGTAGCAAGGGAGCCAGTTGCGAAATTCGCTAATCCTTCAGCGCTACTTTGCATTAAATTCACCACACTCGTATTTACATATTCATAATCATCCTTGGACCCTCCAAAACTACTTGTCCCATAATTACGAAGCCATATAGCTCTAG
Source organism: uncultured Rikenellaceae bacterium (assembly GCA_964371385.1). Taxonomy (GTDB): domain Bacteria; phylum Bacteroidota; class Bacteroidia; order Bacteroidales; family Rikenellaceae; genus Mucinivorans. The sequence goes on along the minus strand of CAYJLY010000082.1, from coordinate 1,566 downwards.
GTGATTTTTGCATAACACTGTTTACATTTCTTTCAATCGTTATAATTTCGCCATTCACTTCTATCACATTTTCAGATAATACTTTGACAATGTCGTGCTTTTCATTTTCATAAATTTCATATACTAACACATCTTCGTCATAATACTCATATATTTCAGAATGGAAATTAATATCTTTATCACTTATTTCGTGATAAGTGGTTCCATTAAAAAGTTCTTTTGATTGATACTCTAAACTACTATTGTCTATTTCCATTGTATAAGTAGCCGATGCACTTGGTGTCGTTGTAAGCAGTATAACTCCAGTTAAAAAAATTGCAATGATTTTTTTCATAATTGTTCTCCTTTTTTAATTAAAATTTAAAATTCACGTTTCACAATTCGTCGACTAATTATGACCTATATATAATCACAGCACCATGAATACCGTGTTTATATCGTTTATATAAAACCACAAAGATTTGATTAAACTTTATGGATTTATATAAACCCAGCAGTTTACTGCTGAATTTACAGCAATTATTAAAGAGAAATTGTATGGTTATTTAAATAGACTTTTATTTTTTGAAGTATTAGCATAACTGAGCAAATAAATAATCCTATTGATATTATATAAGCATAATAACTTTTTGATAATAGTAAAAGAATTATTATTAAAGCTGTTTGCAAAAATAAATTTTTAATTGCCTTACTTCTAAAATACTTTATTTCGTCTTCATCTAATTCTCTTGAGCTTGCCTCAACAGGAGATAATTTAAATATTATAGGAAATGCTATTATTAAAAATACTGCACTTATAATTCCCATAATTTCTGGTGTTGTTAATTTAATCGCCGTAAGGACTGCAATTATTATCCCTGTTGAAAACACGTAGCAGCTTTTTGAATTACTCATATGATATCCACCTGCATATTTTCTTACAGATGAATACATATAAAGAAACACGACCGTTTCAATGATTAGATTAAATATAATTCCTAAAATAATAGTTGTTAATATATTTATCGAAAGCTCTAAGGCTGAATTTAAGCCATATTCAACTATCTCTCTATCTTCTTCATTCACTTTATTTAATTTAATAAGCGAAGATACATAATTTTTAATTAATTTTTGCATTATTAAAATTTACGTAGTTTTTTTGCAGATGCTGGCAGTTTCGGCTCATGAACTATGTACATACAAGTTCTCGCTGTTGCTGCTGCTGTCATAAAAACTGCAAATGCAGAAATTAATGAGCTATGCTTTAATAAAAACTTTTTCATAATGTTTTCTCCTTTTAGTTTTGTTAAGTATAACTTATCATAAAATAAATAAAAAAGGTCGCCTATTTGCACGAACGACCATTTTTTTTGCACGAACGACATTTTTTGATACTTTTATATAAATGCATCGAAAATTATCATCTCAATTTTAAACTCTTGATTTTGAGTTTCTATATTAAATTCACTGCCATATTTCTCTAATATTTTTGATACTGTTTTTAATCCTATTCCATTTGATAGCCTATTCCTTTTATTTGAAACTGGTAAGTCATCACAAAAATTAATTTCGCCAATATATTTATTT
>CAYJLY010000081.1:1841-3721 GCA_964371385.1 uncultured Rikenellaceae bacterium | reverse complement strand
ATTGCAAGCGTCAGCTGGCACCCTCACCCAAAAAAACTTAAACACAAAAGAATGAGACGACAAACCATAGAAGTTAGCGTGGGAGACCTTAAAATAGGCTCTGGGCACCCTATTGTGGTTCAGACCATGGTCAATCGCCCCACTGCGGATGTCGAGGCGTGCACTGAGCAAATTCTTAGGGCAGAGAGCGCTGGGGCGCAGCTGGTAAGGCTCACAGCCCAAGGCTCAAAAGAGGTTGAGGCGCTCAAAGAGATCAAAGCAAACCTACTTGAGAGGGGATGCAATGTGCCGCTGTGTGCGGATATACATTTTAATGCTGAGTTGGCGATACGAGCCGCCGAGTACGTCGAGAAAGTGCGTATTAATCCAGGAAATTTCGCCCCTAGCGAGCGATTGGAAGAGAAATTTTTAGAACTATTAGAGATATGTCGTAGGCGTGGTGTGGCTTTGAGGGTGGGCGTTAATCATGGCTCATTGTCCGAGAGGATGATAGAGAAATGGGGTAATACCCCACGAGGGATGGTCGAGAGTGCACTGGAGTTTTTGCGCCTAGCCAAAAGGGAAAGCTTTGACAATATAGTGGTCTCACTAAAATCTAGCAACCCAGTGGTAATGGTAGAGAGCTATCGCTTAGCAGCCAAAGAGATGGATGCCAAGGGGCTAAACTATCCTCTACACCTTGGGGTCACCGAGGCTGGCGAGGGTGAGGATGGCAGGGTGCGTTCGGCAGTAGGCATAGGCGCACTGTTATGTGATGGCATAGGCGACACCATCAGGGTGTCACTGACCGAGGAACCCGAGTGTGAGATACCCGTGGCGAAGATCTTGGCGGAGTATTACTCAAACTCTAGCTTTGTTCCGACCATTAAACGCTCTCAAACTCAATTCCAGAACCCTGCGTTTGTGCCCGTTGTGGTGGCTAAGGGTGGCGACTTTGAGCAAGGGCAAGAGAATTGGATCTTTGTAGACGATAAAAACTATAAGGACCTAGACCCTAAAAAAACGCCAAAAGGAGAATTTGTGGTGGTCGAATGTCGCTCAAACTCATGGACGGAGGGAGTGCGTGATATTATTTACCACCTGCGCGAGGGGGGAGTTGCGAATCCTATTATCCTGCGCCGTAATTACACGGACTCAGGCAGTCTTGCCATTGTTGCTTCTGCCGATATGGGGTCTATCTTGATCGATGGCCTAGCCCAAGGGGTGTGGATAGAGCTTCAGGGGCAAACAATAGAGGCAGATTTGCCTCTTTCTATCTTACAGGCCACACGCCAACGTATCTCACGCACAGAAATAATTAGTTGCCCGGGTTGTGGTCGAACACTCTTCGATTTGCAGGGCGTGACTCAACAAGTCAAGGAGCGTTTTGGTGCTTTCCCTGGGCTTAAAATAGCCGTAATGGGATGTATAGTAAATGGTCCAGGCGAAATGGCAGATGCCCATTGGGGTTACGTGGGCGAGGGGCGCGGCAAGGTGTCTATCTATCAAGGTCAAACCCCTGTGCTGCGTGGCATCCCCCAAATGGAGGCTCTCGATAGGCTAGAAGAACTAATAGCAGGTGCAGGCCTAGGCGGATAGTCTTACTATTCTTGCGACATGCATAACTCCCTCAGCCCCGCGCCCTACCTAAAGAAAGTAAATCATTGCTGCTCCAGCTCGGAGTGCGGATGCAGAATGTCTTTTATTACTTGGCTCTTACAGCATCTTTGTAAGGGCGCACCGCAAGGGGCATGAATCGTGTTTAACTTTAGTTAAAGACGATCGCCCCTATGGGGGGCGATGCGCCCGTCTATGGTTTACTTCTGCGGAGATTGAGGATAAATCCCGTAATGACGGTGTATAGATGTCCTGCAAAGAAAAATCAGATCGGAGTGCCGCAG
>CAYJLY010000081.1:0-1741 GCA_964371385.1 uncultured Rikenellaceae bacterium | reverse complement strand
GCACTTGCGATTGCTTGAGAGACAATACAAATAGCAGTTCACCGCAAGCTTTCGAATACTAATCATAAAAACACTCTACGACCGAGCTAAATAAGCACAAGTTTTTCACCCTTTTTTGGAATATAGTCGACCTTTGTGGGATGTAATTAGTCCGTGGAGTTCAAGGGTAAGAAGAGTTGCAGATGCCTCAGAGATAGAGAGGTCGCTCCAATAGCACAACATTTCAATGGAAAATAGGCTATCCGAAGGTAGCAAACCATAAACCCTCAACAAAGACGGGTCGAGACCCTCTATTTTACTTTGCTCTGTAATTTGTGTTTGCAAAGAGTGCACCCTCCAGTTCATCACAGTTGCTATATCCTCAAACGAGCACAACATATTAGCACGAGAGGATTTAAGCAACGAAAGATTGCCCTCAAAACTCACATCATCATTAGAGCTGGGTGGGGCGAAAACCTCCCTATCGTAACCATCAGCCATCGTTGCCGTTAGCATAGCGCCTCCTTTGCGAGGGCTTTGAAACATAATTGTAGCGGGTGAGAGACCCGCAATAATGCGGTTGCGAGAGTGAAAATGCCCTCGAGTAATGTAACTCCCGGGGTGTTGTTCGGAAATTATCGCACCACCACTATCAACTATCCTGCGCGCGAGGGAGTAATGCGAACGTGGGACTACATCATCCACATAACCCGGCAGGACAGCCACCGTTGGAAGAGCATTATCTAATGCCGCCAGATGGCAAAACCTATCTATACCCAACGCAAGTCCACTCACTATCGAAACCCCCAAACCACTTTTGGCAGCTCCTCCCACTATACTACCCACCACCTCTATACCTCGAGTTGTGCTCCCTCTGGTACCCACACAGCTAATGGAATAAGGATTGTCGAGCACTCTTGCATCGCCCCTGATATACAACACAACTGGTGCATCCGAACATTCCCTTAAGAGTTTGGGATATAAAGTAGAGTCTATGCCCACTATTTGCACGCCATCTCTCAGACAACCCTCAATAATAGAGTTAGCCTTCCCTAGCGAGCTGTGAGCATTACATACCAATGATTTAGCCATTCTTTCGCCTAGACCCATGTCCTTTAGCTGATCGAGCGAGGAGCTAAAGAGCAGCGGTATCTCAAGCCCCTGTTCAAGAAAAATATTTATAGTCCTCGCCCCAACTCCCTCCACCAAAGAGAGAGCTAATAGGTCACGAGTCATCACACTAGGTGGCTCTATGGGTGGGTTTGGCATGAGATTTTTATCTTTTTGGTTTAATAAATTAGGTTATGCTGCACTCTGGCTTTTGTTTTCTTTTTTTGGCGTACCGCACGGGGGACGCACAGCGGTGCCAGTGGCACTTACAGTGGTTTTTCTTCGTGGGGTTTGCCTTTTCGGGCGTACGCTTGCGGGTGCAAGGCTCGCAGTGAAACGAAGAGCAATATTGCCCGTGCGGCTCGGTGCCAGCGGCACAAGCAATGATATACCTCTCACAGAACCATCACCTTGCGAAGGTGTTATTGCAGGGCGACACTCCCCGCGGGAGGTGCGAGCCGCACTGGCAGTCTTGCTCCTTTTCCTAGTATGGGAGCAGAACACCCAGTGTCGCCCCCTAGTGGCGCAAGCCTACGCCCTGCTGTGGTTTGCCTGTTCCTTGTGATTACTCTAGCTTTTTTCTTTATGGTTAAACCCCTTAAAACAGCGGAAATCTTCTTTTTTAGTCTGTTTTAGGTTCTTTAACCAAGGA
>CAYJLY010000080.1:0-3877 GCA_964371385.1 uncultured Rikenellaceae bacterium | reverse complement strand
GCAAAGCTCGCCCTATTCCTGATTTATCGATCGTGCTGACTTTGTCAGCACTCTCAAAAGGCTAAAAATCTCTTTTTAGCCTTTTTTATATATATGCATATTTTGTCTCAGACGCTCATGTTTTTATGAATGCCTAAATTCATATAGGATTTAATTTCCTCTGCAGCTTCTTGTAATAATGGGTAAAAATTTTCTACAAGAGGTGTTATAGGGCCGTATAAGGTTTGTGTAAAGCTAATGGCATATTTAATAGGGTGATTCTCTAATATAAGGGGGATGGCAATACCTTTGAGGCCAAGACACAGTTCGTCACACATGACAGCGTACTGTTGCTCTCGTGTTTTTTGAAGTTCTTGGCGTAATGCGTCGGCAGAAGTTGTTGTCGCTTCGGTAAAAGGGGTAAATTCAGTAGATTGTATATACTCTTCAACTTCGCTATCAGGTAAATAAGCTAATATGGCTTTACCAAGCGCTGAGCAATAAGCAGGTACGGTGCTTCCTTCACGAAATTGCATGTAGGTATTATGGGTACTTTGTGCTATATAAACAACGTCCTTTCCATTCCAAAACCCAATATTACTCACAGCATCCATGGCAACATGATTTTTTGTCAAATCGTTCAAAACACGTGTGGCAATGTTATGAAACTCTAGCTTAGGCACAATGCCTTTGCCAAGATTTTCTAAACGATTTGTCAAATCATAATTATTGTTCTTATCTTGTTCCACGTAACCGTGTAAGCGTAAGGTATTCAAAAAACGATAGCTGGCACTTTTTTGTAAACCCATTTCTTTAGCAAGACTTGTTACTGTCGTGCTTTTTTTTTCAGCTAGGAATTCTAAAATCTGTAGTCCTTTGCTCAGTGTTTGAACATAGCTAGTCGTTTTTTTAGACATGTAACTTCTCCTTGTACGGTGTTCTACTACATTGAACAGAAGTATAACACAAAAATTTATGAAAGTGAAAACTTTTAGGTGAAATTATTGAATTTTATTTACAAAAATAAATTTCAATTTTCTTGACAAACACGCGCGCGTATACAATAATGAAAAAACGTTGCAAATAATGGAACGACTGATAGCACTTGCTATGCAGCACTTGTGTTTGAAGCCTATTTTTTTTCTTCAACGTTATGTAAAAAACTTAAGGATGATTTTTTGTGGCAATAATAGAAAATATACAGCATTTTAGCGTGCATGATGGGCCAGGAACACGCACTACAATCTTCTTTAAAGGTTGCCCATTGTCATGTGTATGGTGCTCAAATCCTACCACACAAAATTTTGCTCAAGAGATTTTATTTGCGCAGAATCAATGTGTGGCTTGTGGCAAATGTCAAATACGCTGTCCACAAGGTGCCATTTCTCACACATCCAAAGATAATTTAACCCCCTGCATAGACAGAAAAAAGTGTGATGCTTGCGCAAAATGCGTCACATCTTGTCCGGCTGAAGCTTTAGCTGTGGCTGGGCAAGAAAAGAGCGAGGATCAAATTTTTTCAGAGCTAAAAAAGGACATGCTTTTTTATGCAAATTCTGGAGGAGGGGTTACTTTTTCTGGAGGGGAGATGTTGAGCCACGCCAATTGTGTTTTATCACTTATAGAAAAATGCAAAGCTATCAACATACATACATGCGCTGAAACTTCTGGCTATGGAAAATATGAGCATCTAAAAAGCATAACATCTCAATTAGATATTCTTTTTTTTGATATAAAGCATATAGATACACATAAACACAAAGAGATTACTGGTGTTTACAATGAAAAAATTCTTCAAAATTTAGAAAAACTCTTAGTAGAAGTTTCCACGCCGATTCATGTACGCTTTCCTCTTATACCAAGCATAAATGACGATGACGCACATATTATATCTTATGGAAAATATATATCTACATTAAAAGGATTAGTAGATGTAGAAGTCTTGCCTTATCATAGATTAGGATCAAATAAGTATTCCATGTTGCAAAAAAAATATACTTTGCAACATATTATACCATATAGCCAAGCTTACTTAACAGATAGAATTGCTCTTTTACGTAATTACGCAAATAATATTCCTATTCTTTGCACAGCATAACTTTCTAACAGATTATATATGATACATGGAGAAATAGTATGACTACTACAAAAGAAAGTCGTTTAGAGCGTATAAAAAAATTGAAAGAACAATTCTTCACGTACAAACCTTCCGTTTGTATAGAAGGTGCGCTTTCAAAAACACGTGTGTTTCAGGAAACAGAGGGCGAATCCATGATACTTCGCCGTGCCAAGGCTTTTAAAGAGCACTGCGCCACTAAAACAATTACTATTCAGCCGCATGAACTTATTGTTGGTAATGCTGGGGCCATAGCACGCTCCATCCATGTGTGTCCGGAGCTCTCTAATAATTGGATTTATGAAGAGCTAGACACCATGAGCACAAGGCCTCAAGACCCCTACCAAATTACAGAAGAGCAAAAAAAGCAGTACCGTGAAATTGTATATCCTTATTGGAAAGGTAAAACTTTACGTGATTACTGGAATGCCTCTGCTCCTAAGGAAGTTTTTGATATTATAAGCATTGGCGGCATCATTGATAATGATGTAAAAATTGAGTGTACTCCTGGAGATATGGTTCCTGCCTTTGGCAAGCTCATTCTCCCCCTTGGCTTTGCAGGTATGCAAAAGCAAGCGGAAGAAAAGTTAGCTTCTGTTGATTTGAATATTATTGAAAACATAGAAAAAGCAGAATTTTGGAAAGCTGTTATTATTTCTTGTGAAGGCTTTTCTATTTTATGTCAGCGTCATGCAGACAAAGCTCGTGAACTGATGCAACAAGCAGAGGGACAAGAGCGTGAAGATTTGGAAAAAATTGCTTCTGTATGTGCGCATATTGCCCATAATGCACCAGAAGATTTTCATCAAGCCGTGCAATTGACGTACTTTGTTTTTGTAGGTTTATTTATTGAAGGCAATGCGGGCGGCTACTCCCCAGGTCTTTTAGATCAATATTTATTGCCGTATTATAACGCTTCCAAGCAAAACAATGAAAGTGAAGAAGCTTTATTGGAAGTGCTTGAAAGTTTGTATGTGAAGTTTGGTGAGCAAATTTGGTATTGGAATGAAGGGGCAGCAAAGCATTATTCAGGTTTTTGCGCTTTTCAAAATATTGCCGTAGGTGGACTTGATAGATATGGAAATGATGCTGTAAATCCACTAAGCTATATGATGTTACAAGCTGGTATTGATGTGCACATGGTGCAACCATCATTATCTGTGCGCATTAGCAAGAAAAACCCCGAAGAGTTTTTTCTAAAAATTGCAGAACTTGTACAAACCGGTTCAGGCTTCCCTGCCATTTTCAATGATGAAATTGGCTATAAGATGCTTATGAAAAAAGGTATTCCTGCACATATAGCACGTGACTGGGCTCCTATTGGTTGTGTAGAAGCGCAATTGGCAGGTCGTCATTTCCAATGGAGCTCTGCAGGGCATTATAATTTAGGCACAGCAGTGGAGCTTGCCCTTACCAATGGTATACACCTTATGTCAGGCAAACACATAGGTGTAAAAACAGGTGAAGCCGCCTCTTTTACAAGTGCTGCGCAATTTGAACAAGCCGTGTACACGCAGGTACGTCATTTACTAAGACAGTTCTCTATTCAGCAAAATATCTTAGAAACAAATCAGTACAAGTATTTACAAAACCCCGTTTCTTCTATGTTTACCTACGGTTGCATAGAAAAAGGACTCGATTTGACTCGAGGAGGAGCCGAAATTAATACAGGCCCCGGCATGAATGGTAATGGCGTAGCTGACTTTGTGGACTCCTTAGCTGCTGTGCGCCAAGTTATTTTTCAAGATGAGCGTTTTAGCATGCAAGAGCTTGTGGATGGCA
>CAYJLY010000079.1:0-3966 GCA_964371385.1 uncultured Rikenellaceae bacterium | reverse complement strand
TAACCCTCACGCTCGGCATAGCTCAAATAAATTTGGCTCTGCCCTCGCTTAATCGGGTATTGGCTTCGCCCATAACCCTCACGCTCGGCATAGCTCAAATAAATTTGGCTCTGCCCTCGCTTAATCGGGTATTGGCTTCGCCCATAACCCTCACGCTCGGCATAGCTCAAATAAATTTGGCTCTGCCCTCGCTTAATCGGGTATTGGCTTCGCCCATAACCCTCACGCTCGGCATAGCTCAAATAAATTTGGCTCTGCCCTCGCTTAATCGGGTATTGGCTTCGCCCATAACCCTCACGCTCGGCATAGCTCAAATAAATTTGGCTCTGCCCTCGCTTAATCGGGTATTGGCTTCGCCCATAACCCTCACGCTCGGCATAGCTCAAATAAATTTGGCTCTGCCCTCGCTTAATCGGGTTATTCTTGGATTGAGCGGACTGAAAACCCATAGGAACGGAGGCTACTGCTGGTTGGGTACACGATTGTGCTGGTGAGGATCAAGTATTGCCCATCGTTACTAGAGCCTGGCGCTGCACTCCAGTTGCACCCGAAGTTGTTTCCGTTGACCAGACTGGCGTCGTTGGCGTCGAGCCTGCCCGGAGCAGGGAAATAAACAAAATTTTTATAAATACGCCCATAATCATATCCATTAGGTATAGGACTTAAATAACGTGTCCAAAGAAAGGTGTAGTTCTGAGGGTTAGTTTGTTCATTATTTTGATTATTGCCAGTAAACGCTGCCCACGTACCATTAACAGGAACTCTAAACCCTAAAGGCGATGGGTCGAAAATAGACTTTCCAGTGTCATATCCTGATCTTGTTACCTTATAATCATTCCATAGATAATTTGTTGATAGTGCATTCGATTCATTACTCCAATTGCTACTGCTAGTAATAAATTTATCAGGGTTAATTACTGCATCAACAAAACTCTTCTGCCCAGGAGTACTAACGATAGAAAAGCTGTGAAATGGATCTTTACGCCCAAACTGGTAATAAAGTGCTCCCTTGCCGCTATGCCCTGCATAAGTTGCTGAAATTGCCCCAACGTTCCTGTCCATGATCAACTTATCGTCATAGATGCCGCCTTCTTTCCAAATAGTAAGTGCACCAACTGTAACGGCATCATCATAACTATGCAGATCGCCACTAACAACTCCTACAGCCTGATTTAAATCTGTTCGCTCAGGGGCGGCTGAGTAAGTTGTATTTCTGTATGGGTTATACTTAGTTGCCCAGCAGTGGATAGACCATATAATAGTACCACTCTTTTTGATATTGATTACGTAGTTTTGCTCCTCGAAATTCTTTGGTTGAACAACAAGGATAGCATTCTGTGCCGATACATCGTTGGTGGCAGGCGAGTAGCTTTTTGTCACTTGTAGATCTGTGATAGGAGGGTTTGTACCGCTATTCACTCCATCGTACCACGATAGTTCAACCGAGTAATCGTCATTGTAAATCCACGATTCATCAGGGATGGTGTAGTTCTCGGGAGTTGCTTCGTCTGAATATTCTCGCCAAAATTCGTTTACTCTATCCTTGATGGGGATATAGAAAATAGTGGAGTAATCGGTGTGAGGCGATGTGATGTAGCTATTGGCTACACGTAGACCGTTCACCCCTCCATAAGTGGTAGAAAGCCCCGTGAGGTTACTCACAAAGTCTTGGTCGGTGTAGTCCGTAACAATCGCACCATCGAGCACCGAAAAGCTAAGACGATGCTCGTTTGCTGTACCAATTTTTATAGTTGCAGTGCCTATCATCTCGCGCGAGATATTCAGGCGCAAACGCTTTTCTCCAAAAGAATTATTCCAGCTCTCGGGCTTGTCGTAGCCATCGCCACCATCGATAATGGTGATGCCATCGGGAAGCGTGAAAAGTAGATTCGAGGATTCAATCGTTCCCTGACCCTCATTGACTTGATAGACCTCAAACTGAAAATCTACCTCGTAGCCACCTGTTGTTTTTGTCCACGATGGGTCGTTAGATATGGCCTCAGTTGGCATATCATACGCGTTGTAGTACATCTGGCTCTTGGTTGAGTATCTTGAATAATAGTAATTATTCTTTTCGATTGCTATGCCATAGGTAGGATCTTGCTCAATGATCTCAAAACCACCAATTTTGATAGTCATATTTCTCGTTACCGTTTGGGCCGCATCACCCTCTCCATCGCGTAGTGTCATAGTGACGATTATCTCATCACGGTCATTTGAGCCAATATTGCTCTCAGTGTAGATTATCGTTCTATTCACATCACTCTTGCTGACATCACCAGCATTTGCCGAAACAGATATATCCTCAAGGGGCACATTTGTCTCAAAGGGAATGGTAAAAGTGCGCTTTGAAGTACTTGATCCCTCTGCTTCGCTCCAACCATAGTGGCGTTTACCATCAGTGAGAGTGAAGTATGCCTCTGAGGCTGAGACGCTTGTGTTATTATCAACCCAGTCCTCGATAACAGCCTCTGCTTCCCATGGCGAAGAACCCGATCTTGGGTTGAACTTCAAGTTATAGGTGATGCTCTTTCCTGCCTCCCACTCATTTACCGGCAGACTTATCTCGTACTCTTTTAATATACCCTCTGGAACATCAGTAGTGTGATGAACATAAGAGATTCTCAGTGTGCGTGGTACAGCAAAGCTCTGTGGTATCATAAATAGAGCTCTCGCTCCCGCTATAATATCTATTGTCTTATCAGCAGTTGATTCCCAGCTAATAAAATCATTTTGAAGATAGGTCAGCTCTGTTTCGCTATACACTGGGCTTACGTCTGAGACTCCCTCTACATCCCAATGAACATAGTGGGCACTCGAATTCTCTTCACCTGTAACAGTTGCAGTGGTAGTTTCAGCCTTCTTGAAATTAAATTTTCCTGTCTCCTTAATGCCATTGATAGCTATACCAGCAATACGGAACTTCTCGTCTGTTGCTAATGTCACATTTGTAGCCAACTGAGCTGTGAACATAACCTTTGAGAGTGCGTGCTTGAAATACAATCCCACCGAACGCTTTGTTGGGTCGGTATCTGCAAAGTTATCCAACTGATCGAGAGTTATGGCATAGGTTAAATCCTTATGATCGGCCACCATCTCGGGGGTGGTGTAGGTGAATGTTGGTAGCCCCGCATCGATAGCCTCACTGGGCGTGTAATAATAGAGCGAAACATTGTAAGGTGCAAAAGCCACAAAGCTATGGTAATTACCCTGCGACCAATACCCATCTACGGTTCCTCCTGTAGATGCTGGACTTGGCTCCACTGTCCAATCGTAATATACATCGCCCTGTTTCACGCGTGATACTTTTGCCCAAAACATATGATTAGGAAGTGAGCTGGCTTGGTTATATGTCGCAGTGCCAGTCTGATAGCAGAGCATACTCATATCCACTATATTATCACTGGTAACTACTGCACCTTTTGTTGTGAAGCTAATTTTGCTCTGCTCTTGCGGTGGTTCTGTGCCCGAAATGTCATCTTTTTGACACCCCATAAGCACAAGGCAAGCGGTAAGCATAGTTAAAAATACTCTTTTCATATCTTTGTTACTTTTTTATTCTCCGACATTAATAACCCCGTCAAAAACATTATCACCGGTGGCATTCTCCCACTGCTCGACCTCTACATCAAACTTGATAATCAGATCTTCAACATCTAAAATCTCATCATCCCACGGTTCGACTGTCACGGTAAACTCAATGAGTACATCCTTTTTCACTATGTCTATGTACAATGTGCGAGTGACATCGCCAAAGGTAAGGGTCACTTTAAGTCTATCTGTTAATGTCTCTTGAATATTGTCTCGCGTGTAGAATATCATAGAATTCTGGGTGTCGAGCTCTAGTTCGCCAGTTGATGTTGAGGAAACTTTCTCTACACTTATATCCTCAGGTTCTAGGTTCGTTTCGTATTCTATCCCTATGGTCAGCCTATCCTCTCCAGTGGTGTGATCCACCCAGTTGTA
>CAYJLY010000078.1:0-4212 GCA_964371385.1 uncultured Rikenellaceae bacterium | reverse complement strand
CCGTCAAAATTCAGCAGTCCAACTTTTCCGTTCTTTTTGATATGCGCAATACCACCGCTGAAATCACCAATTTCATCGTAAATAGGTTTGATAACTTCATTGCCCTTGATGTTAATTACACCAACCTTTCCGTTAAGTTCAACCTTTGCAAGCCAATGTTTTTGTTTAGATTTCTTTGTTAATTCGTCATTCCTTTTTACACGCCGTCCTTTTAGACGAATATCTTGCTTTGTGAGCGCGCTAATTTGATCGTAGGGTGTCTTTGTGATGGTTTCGCCATCTTCGTTTACGAGATTTTTTTTGCCGCCACTCTCAACAACAGTAAGATTAACAGCGGAAAATAAATCACTTTTTTGAGCCCTTACTCCAATAGAGAATGAGCCTAGATACAGAACATAGGCTAGAAGGAATGTTTTGTGTAGTTTCATAGCAGTAAATAAGTTTTTTTAGGTTTGTGTTTATGATCAACTTACTGTGCCATTATCGTGCCCTAATTAATAATTGCCTGACATGCAGCGGATTACTGTTTGTGTTAGATTTTTAAAGTGTCAAATAATTAGACAGCAACTGTCTAGTTATTTGACACTAAGTCTGGAGCGTAGCAGGCTTGCATTCCTCTAAAATATATTCTCTAGCTCGTCTAACTCTGCAGTAATTACACCTCGAAGGCGAGTTTGCTTCAACAGCAAATCCTCAAATTCTCTCTCAGGATAAATAACTCCTGCACCCAACTGAGGGTTATCTACCAGATATTGCGCTCCGTAGTTGTGGAGTGAGAATGTAGCGTCTATGTATTTTAGCTGCGTTGGGTCCTCTAATATAAAGTTTAGACTTCCTTTGTTTGCAAGAACTTCGTTGGGTGAAAAATTATCCCCAAACTCATCTTCTGCTCCCATGTTGGAGAGCAGTACATCCGAATCCGCCAAAGCGCGAGCATCAATAGTTCGCCCAACCGAGCCAACTACCCCCGTGGCGCTAACTAGCGCATAGCTCGCGAGGGCGGCCTGTAAAACCTGTTCTCTCTCACGATAATCAATTACCTCACAAACTTTCTCTCTAACCCACTGTGGGACAGTGTTAGGATCGCTCACCACCACAACTTCCACCCCCTGAGCCAGCGCTTCGCGGATAATCCCAATGCCCACTTTGCCCGAACCCATGACCACCAGACGGCGTCCGCTCCAAGTGGTGTAACCAAGATGCTGCATCGCGCGGAAATAGCTCTCACCCGTGCCTATACAGGTCTCTATCATCTTGATGCGCCCCGCATCTGCAAGATAGACTTTTTCTCCACGCTCCACGTACAGTTCTGTGCCCGAGCGAGTTAGTTCCACGCGTCCGAGGCGTGCTGTGTGGTCTATGAATTGAGCCGCGCAGTCCATAATGATGTCAAATTCCATTTGAGACTCCGTTGCACACATCACATTTATTTGAGCCTCACGTAAGAGCTCTATTGTGCGAGAATCAAAATTGCTCATAGCCCCATAGCCCACCGTAAGCTCTGCACCCGCATGGATAAGGCTCAGAAACTTATATATAGTGTTGCGACAAATGGGCGTAGCATCCAGTATATGCAAACCCTCCAGGGGACGATTCTGTGACCATAGTTCCCTTTGAGCAATCATGGTGGGGTAGTGCTCGATGGGGTAGTTGTCGGTGAAATATTTTTCTATCTGTGAGAGGTGTTTCATTTTGTGAGGTTTATTTTGTTGAATTGTGTATATGTTTAAGGCGCGAAATTATAATTTTCTCAATTACCATCCTTTGCTTTTGCGCACTCTGATTGCTGGTGTATCTTTACTTGTGGCAATACTCTCAATCTCACTCCATTGTTGATCTATCCACGAAATCTCAAGGCGAAGTATCTTAAGTATTGCCATTGCCCACACTATCACAGCTACCTTTGTTCCCTTTTGGCAAAGCCAGTGGGCGGTGGCGTTTGCAATAGATTCTTTGTGGCGAAGGCTTAATTTATGGTGTTGTAAAAGATGAGCCATCATCTTGGTAAAATGGCGATGGGCACTACTATTGCTGCAAGATGGATAGAGTTCAACAAAACGCTTAGTGTAGGGCTCGAAATGCTCGTGGTGATTGAAATAAATATATTCCAAGACGTATGCAGCGCGAAATACCACTTTGGCTCTATTTGCCTTTGTTTGGGGAGCTATTGCAGAGAAATTATTATTAGCAACACAAAATAGACTCTCCACGGAATTGGCCCCTATAATGACCTGCGAAACCTGAACTGCAAAATCGCTATAAAAGCGACACTCTAGTAGTTCTATGAGTTCTTCAGTGTTCATCTTGCCGTTGTATCTAGGTGGGTTTTGTGTACTACAAAGTTATAAATAAACATCGATTAATTCTAGGTTTTTTCAAAAAAATAGTATCTTTGTTATCAAAATAAATCAAATCTAATTTTTATGAAAAAAAGCCTATCTCTGCTAACGCTAGCTCTGCTGGTGAGCACTTCTTCATTTGCCCAAAATGCCAATGATGTGATTATTCCACGCCCCAGTAAAGTAATGGTGACGGGCGGCGAATTGAACCTACCTGGGATCCTAGAAATGGATATCGAGGGATCTAAAACATTTAGAAACTTCCTGGAAAGCGAACTCTCTACAAAATTTGATATTAATAATGTCAAAAATGCAGCGGTGGATTTTGATGTGGATATTGACCCCACTGAAAATATTCCAGCTGAAGGGTATGAGCTTGAAATTGAGGATGATAAAATTGCAATTACGGCTTCCACTGAACAGGGTGCTTTCTATGGCTTTCAGTCGCTGGTGCAATTGCTCAATGCAGGGAAAACAGCCACTGGTTTTACTCTCACTTGCCAAGAGATTGACGATGCACCTCGTTTTCCGTGGCGCTCGTATATGATAGATGAATCTCGCTATTTTTATGGCGAAACCGAGCTTAAAAAGCTTATAGATGAGCTTGCGGCTCTGAAAATCAATGTGCTCCACTGGCACCTCACCGACGATGCTGGATGGAGAATCGAGATTAAAAAATATCCTTTACTCACCGAGGTCGGTTCTTATCGCAAGGATTCAGAAATCGAAACATGGGGAAGCGGTAAAACCTCGGGCGAGCCTCACAGTGGCTTCTACACACAAAAGCAAATCAAAGAGATTATGCGTTATGCTGCCGAGCGCCATGTGAAATTGGTTCCCGAGATCGAAATGCCAGGCCACTCTTCGGCGGCTGTTGCAGCCTACCCATGGCTTAGCACTAAGAATGAAGTGATCGAAGTTCCAGTTAAATTTGGAAAGCACTACTACACTTATGATGTGATAGACCCCAGAGTGCAAAAATTCCTAAAGGACGTGGTAAAAGAAGTGTACGATCTATTTGATACAGACGTAATTCATATTGGTGGCGATGAGGTTCGTTTTGACCATTGGGAGCAAGATGCTGATATGATTGCTCACAAGAAGGCAAAAGGCTACAATTCGTTTATGGATATTCAAATTGAATTTTCAAATGATATGTCTCGCTTTATCGAGAGCCTCGGTGGTCGCATGATGGGATGGAACGAGATTCTAGGTACCAACCTACACGAGGGTGAGATTCGCTTTGCGGATGCCTCGACTAAGATTGCTCCCAACGTGATCGTTCATTTCTGGAAAGGCGATATTGAGAGTATCTCAAAAGCTGCCAAAGATGGCTATGATATTGTGAACTCGTATCATACCTATACTTACCTAGACTATTCTTATACTCAAATTCCACTGAAACTTTCTTATAGTTTTGATCCCGTGCCCGAGGGGCTAGCTCCTCAGTACCACCATAAAATCATAGGACTTGGAACTCAGATGTGGAGAGAGTGGGCGCCAACTGTCGAGCGTGTTCAAGAGCAATCTTTCCCACGAGTAGCAGCCTATTCTGAGGTGGGTTGGAGTCAGAAAGAGAACAAAGACTATGAGAGTTTCCTTGAGCGTTTAGCTCCAGTGGCAGAAGGGTGGAGGAGCCGTGGAATTAGTGTGAATGAATATTAGTCTTTTAAACGATTATAACTAGATGAAAAAGCCCCAAGTAAGTTTGCATAGTCAAATTTCTTGGGGCTTTTTTAGCTTATGGTGTTTAATCAAAATTAATCCTGAGCGCCCACTCGTGTTGCATCTCTGGCCTCTCGCTTATGTTTGTCGCGGCGTGCTTTGCGCAGGCGGAAGAAAAGGTAAGACCCATAGATGAGGATATAGATGG
>CAYJLY010000077.1:0-4379 GCA_964371385.1 uncultured Rikenellaceae bacterium | reverse complement strand
TCAGTACCAAGGAGCGTTTTTTTTCTTTAGCTATGATGCATACACCTTTGTGCTTCATCCCTCACGGAGGTGCCGTTTGAGTTAAAAGAACGCAAGTGCGGATGACATATTTTAGATTAATGACTATTTTTTGTAGAGTAGAAAACTTTTTCTATCTTTGTTGGTGACTTACATAACGAACGCGGCAGGGAGACCTGCCTTAAAATTGAGGCGGGCATTTTTATGCCTGCATCTCATACCATCATGGGGGTTTCGCACCCCCGTGTTGGAGTGTTAATGCACCCACTGCCGCGTTCGGTGTAAGTCAACGGGTTAGGGCGAACTCCCTTTTTATTTATAGTTTGCCACCCATAAAAATTAACTAACACCAGCGTTTATGGAAGTAAACATCACATTTACAATTTGCGATTATCGAGAGGAGCATTGCTCTTTTTCCTGAGTATGCACAGGGGAGGCTGGCGAATCTCACCGATCAAGACCTCGTGGCGTATATGCATGAGGTAGTGGAGGATGCTATAATAGACAACCGCGTGTACTACGATTTGGACGATGCGCAAGGAGGCATAGCAAATGTTATAGAGTTTGCCAAAGGGATACTATTCAATCCCGATTACAGCTATATAAGAAGAGATTTCGACCGTTTTATAAGACTTCTTACGCTGCTAACTGTCCAGCTCGCCTAGTGATTTAGTTCTTTTTACTGCCAGAATGAGCACGTTTTGAGAGCTTATCAACTATCACCGCAATAGCACCATCTCCGGTGACATTACAAGCCGTGCCAAAGCTATCCATCGCAATATAAAGTGCTATCATCAGTCCTATTGCTGCCTCGTCGAAACCTAGCATAGCCTCCAGTACTCCTATTGCCGCCATAATCGCCCCTCCTGGTACTCCAGGGGCTGCAACCATAGTAACCCCCAGCATAAGGATAAATCCAGCATACTGCCCCAATGAGAGCTCCATGCCCCCACTAAGAGAGATAGCCATAGCACAGGCAACTATTTTCAGTGTACTCCCCGATAGGTGGATAGTGGCACACAGGGGTACAACAAAGCTAGCAATGGATTCGCTAACGCCTATTTTGCGTACTTGAGCGAGGGTCACGGGGATAGTCGCTGCTGAGGATTGAGTACCTAGCGCGGTCATATATGCCGAGGACATTAGGCGCAGCATCTTCAGAGGGTTTTTCCTCGCCACTATGCCTGCCACGCTAAATTGAACAAGCAAAATAATTGCAGTTAGAGCAAAAATTACAGCTATAATCTTCAGAAACACCCCCATCACTCCTGCCACTTCGCCCGAGGTGGTAATACTCAAGAATATCCCAAAAATATAGATGGGTAGCAGGGGAATAATCACCTTCTCGATGAGCATCATAATCACATCCCTAAAATCATCTGCCACCCCTTTGAGCCTTTGCCCCTTGATAGTGGACATCCCCAGCCCCAATACAAAAGCCAGCACCAATGCCGACATCACCCCAAGTATGGGAGGAATATCAATAGTAAAATAGGGCGGTATGACCTTAGTGTTACTTTCCCCAAGTGCCATATCCCCGCCAGCGCTCAGAAGCGATGGGAAGATAGCCTCGCCAGCGAGATAGGTGAAAAAACCCGAAAACACGGTGAATCCATACGCCAATATCACCGTCACCAGTAGCATGCGCCCCGCTCCTCGCCCCAAGTCGGCTATCGAAGAGGCAACTAGACCCAGTATAATTAGTGGCACAGCAAAACTCAGTAAGTTAGAGAACAGGGAGTTGAAAGTAACAAAAACGGCTGTGAGATAGTCAGAAAAGACTAACCCACAGCCGATGCCACCTGCTATTGCAATTATGATTTTGGAGAGTAAAGGGAGCTTGAAAGGAGTTTTCATAGAGGATAGGGATTTTATCTATTTTCAAAGATAATAAATTAATCCCTAAATATCAAACCCCCATCCAATACTAGTCCCTATACATATCAATATCCGTGCGACCGTTGATGCGCACTTGCATTCCACGAGGAACATAAATATCCACCTCGCATTCTTGTTCTAGATAGTGATCACCCTGAATCTCCATATATCGAGGAAGCTCAAGACGATTTCTCGTTACTTTGTAGTGGTGATAGATAGTCATGGCGTTGTTTCGAGCATCACTCTGAGACGCTCCACGCGAAGAGCGAGTAACTTCAATTCGAATGGTCGAATCGCTAATGTTATTCTTTTCAATCACATCAATATCTACCTTCATTTTGGGTCTTTGTGCAAAATTCCAAGGACTCCATCGTTCATAGTTGCGATCAATCTCGATCTCGAGTTGATTGGATGGAAGAGAGTAGTTGGTGATCGTGGTGCTAGAGGCATATTCTGATCTTGCTTTGAATTCATCAAAAGCATACACTCCGCACATCACCCATGAGCTAATGCTGATCAAAGTCAAAGTCCATACCCAAAACGCACGAAAACGAAATTTGAAGATCAACTTCGCCACAAGAGACGTAATAATAATCAGCGGAGCAAGTACCCCAAGCCCCACAGCTAATATGGCTGCGTCAGTGTTCCCCACTATAAGGAAATCTGCCAAGTCGTGAAAATCACTGAAATAAGCAATGCCAAACGACACACAAACGCTGATTTGCGCTATAATCAATCCCACGAACACAATGCATGCAATGATCTTCACTACACTCATCAATATAGATCCCGTCGCGCTCACTGCGCTGTTCATCTGTTCTCTGATCTGAGTTGAGTGGGCTGAATTGTGCTCATTGTTATCGGTGTCGGTCGAACTAGTAGCTTTTTGATAGCGGTATTCGCCTCGCGGGTGCCCTAGTTTTTCGATGATTGCGAGCACAACCCCCTCGCTAATGGTCACACTGTGGTCGAATTGATCTGTTTTAATAGCCTGCAGGAAATTATCTTCCGCCGCTGTGAGATGCTCTTGAGCTGCCTCGCGGGATTCATGCAGGGTATAATAACGCCTGAGCGATGAAAGGTAGTCACTGAGTATTTCGTAAGCACTATTCTCTAGGGTGAGTGCCTCGCCGGCTATGTTTACTAATATTGCTTTGTCCATAGTTTTAGTTTTTTTAAGTGTATACTCTTAGTTATTCCTCACACGAGAAATCTGATCGACCAGCTCATTCCACACCATGTCCATGTCCTCCAATAGTGAACGACCCTCGGCGGTGAGCGAATAGTACTTGCGGGGTGGGCCCTGAAGAGATTCCTCCCAACGATAGGTGAGTATGCCCTGTTTTTTAAGTCTCGAGAGTATAGTGTAGAGCGTACCCTCGACAACTATCATCTCGACCCTTTTCAGTTCATCGATAATCGACCACACGTAGGCATCCTCGCGCGATAGAATAGAGAGAACACAGTATTCCAATGTACCCTTGCGCAATTGTGCTTTGATGTTATCGAGGCTTTGTTTTTGAATATTATCTGAACTCATTATCTATTTCCTTTCATTTGGTTCATCATTTCCAGATCCTCTGGGCTCGATGCTATGGGCACTACAAACAGACACACTATGTAGGCTATGAGCATAGGGATTAGTCCAGTGATTATAGCTAAAACCACAGCAACCAAACGAACCAATGCCGTCTCTATCGAAAGGTAGGCTGCCAAGCCGCTACATAGTCCCCCGAAGATCGAGTCGCTCTTGTCGCGCATAAACTTGCGTGCGGGTTTTTGCGTAGTATTGCCTTGGGTGGAAGAGAACGTTTGTGAGAATTTTTCAGAAATTTTTTCAGAAAAATTAAAGGACTTTTTTTCACCAAAAACGTCAGGGTCGCCTATGATTTCAATAGCCTTTTGCACATGAGTTGCGGTGACAACTCTAGGTGATGTGACACCCATATCCGTGAATAGATCCGAAATACGAGCCTCGATATCCTCTATCATTTCTCCAGCTTCGATCTTGTTAGGTATCCTTGACTCCACATCTCTAAGGTAGCCTCTAAGCATGTCATATCCATCTGTATCAATAACATATGACAGTCCAGCAATGTTTACGTTAACGATTTTTTTCATAGTTTTTATGATTTAGGTTTAAGGGTTTGTTTGTTAGTATAGTGCAAAGGTAGTCAAATTTTAGTACTATGCAATACTAGGTACTGTTTTCTACGAATTATTTTTTATGAGCTAGTAGTGAATTATGCAGAATATGAGGTAATTTTGCTCGCAGTTACTATGCTTAGCTTGATAGACGAAGCAGGCTATAGGGCCCCTAGAGAAAAAAAATTTGGAATATACAATAAAAGTGCCTATATTTGCACTTCAATTCACAGAAAAGCGGGCCATCTAGCAATGGTCTTGTTTGATAGAGAATTGAAAGAATGCCCAGATGGCGGAATTGGTAGACGCGTTGGTCTCAAACACCAATGGAGCAATCC
>CAYJLY010000076.1:0-4504 GCA_964371385.1 uncultured Rikenellaceae bacterium | reverse complement strand
AAATACTTTATTTGAAAGCGATCGGGGGGGGTGAGAGAGTGGAGGGAGCGGTGAAAATATTGGATTTGGTATTCAAATTGCATACAACATAATTTAAAGACATTACGCAGATTCACCACAGAAGTGTGACTCTGACGAGAATTAAGATAGAGAGAGAGAATAATTTTTTATATACAAGAGAAATGACCAAAGAGCTAATTATACATTCTCAAGGGGCCGAAATTAATATCGCCCTTATGGAGGATGGTCGCTTGGTTGAATTGAACCAAGATCGTGAGGGTGCGGGATTCTCTGTTGGCGATATATATATAGGTCGAGTGCGCAAGATTATGGGGGGCTTGAACGCCGCGTTTGTGAACGTGGGCTACGAGAAAGACGCCTTTATCCACCACCTCGATTTGGGAGGTGCCTACAATAACTACGCAAAACTAGCAAAACAGATAGGTCGCAAGGGCGGCACTATCGACATATCCCACGAGCGTCTGTATCCAGACATCAAACGCGATGGACGCATAGGCAACCACCTCAAATCGGGTGATTTGATGATGGTGCAGATTGCCAAAGAGCCCATCTCGACCAAGGGACCTCGCCTGAGCGGCGATATATCGCTACCAGGACGTCACCTAGTACTTATCCCCTTCACCAACAAGATACACATATCCCAAAAAGTCAAAAGCAACTCCGAGCGCAAACGCCTGAGAACTATTGTTGAGACTATGCTACCCAAGAACTTCGGAGCTATTGTTCGCACTGCAGCCCAAGGCAAGGACCAAATAGACATAGAGAACGATATCACAGACCTGTTGGGTAAGTGGTCAACGGTGATGAGCAACCTTCGCATGGCACAAGTGCCCTGCAAACTACTGGGAGAGGAAAATCGTACAACAACTATCCTTCGTGATCTTTTGAACGATTCCTTCTCGGCTATCCACACCGACAACGAGGCCATCTATAACGAGGTGCGTGACTATATTTCGGCTATCGAACCCGATGCTGAGAAAATCGTAAAGATGTATCGTGGCACTGTGCCAATTTTCGATAACTTCGATGTCACCAAGCAGATCAAACAAAACTTCGGCAAGACCGTGCCTTTCAAGCGTGGTGCCTACCTTATTGTTGAACATACAGAGGCGCTACACGTCATTGATGTGAACAGCGGTCGCCGCAGTAAAAGCGACGAGAATCAAGAGCAAAACGCACTGGAGGTAAACCTTAATGCAGTCTCTGAGGTGGCACGCCAGCTAAGGCTCAAAGATATGGGAGGTATTATTGTGATTGACTTTATCGACCTTCACAATGCCACCAACCGCAACACGGTGCTCAAGGCGATGGAGCAGGCGATGAGCACGGACCGTGCCAAGCACACTATTCTGCCACTAACGAAATTTGGTTTGATGCAGATCACTCGCCAGAGGGTACGCCCCGAGCGTAAGATTTCTATCAACGAGGTGTGTCCAACCTGTCGTGGCACAGGCGAAATCAGCCCAACCATACTGCTCGACCAGCAAATAGAAAATCAGATTGCATATTTCACTCGTGAAAAACATCTGAAGATTCTAAAACTTCACCTTCACCCCTATGTGGCGTCTTACTTGACTAAGGGACTGCTGAGCATACGCAGACGTTGGGCTTTGAAGTACAGAATCTCACTAAAGATCATACCTAACGATTCGCTGGGGATGATAGATTTTAAGTTTTATAATTCCATAGGCGACGAGCTAAAAGAGGCTTAACCCTAAGTGGGACGGCATAATTTTCATCCCTTAAATTAAACGACAAAAATGAACGAAGATCAAATAAAAACCGAGATTGACATTGAGATCAGCGAAGAGGTGGCAGACGGATGTTATTCAAACCTGTCGATTATCTCGCATTCGACCTCTGAGTTTGTGTTAGATTTTGCAAGCATGGTGCCCGGACGCGAAAAATCCAAGGTTCACAGCCGCATTATTATGACCCCCGAGCACACTAAGCGTCTGATGATGATGCTCCAAGAGAATATCTCTCGCTACGAGAGTATGCTGGGAGAAATTGAACTGCGCGCTCCCGAAAGCCCCGTGATTCGCGGCTTCGGTGGTGGACTAGAATCATAAAGCAAGAAAGGATGGCGTAATTGCCATCCTTTCTTGCTTTAGTGCGAGCCTCATTGGCAATCGTGTGCCTTACTTTATAGTATAGTTGAATAACATCCCGTACGCTCTTCAGTGCGCAAGTATCGCAAGCACCTAGATGAATGCATGTGCCACAGGCACTGCGGCTCTAACTACTGCTGGCAACGACGTAGAATATTATCGGCGTCCTTGATGGAGTGTTTGAGCCAGCGAAGCAATAGGGCTTCCCTTTCGGTCTGTTCTAGTTGCCACTGCGAAGGTTCGCCCATGCGCAGGCGAGAGGTGAGATCTTGAGTTATGATAGCTGCCGAGACAGACACATTCAAGCTCTCAGCAAAGCCACTCATGGGAATATATAGCGCCTCGTTGGCCTCGCGAAGCAACCACTCACTGATGCCAGTTTTTTCTGTGCCCATAAAGATTGCAAAAGGCGAACTTGTCACGTCAAAATCCTGCAAAGTTGTCGCTCCCTCACGAGGGGTCGTCGCAACTATACGATAGCCCTGCCCACGCAGATGCTCCACAAGGGCTGGCGTTGATTCCCACCTTGTAATATCTATCCACTGGTCGGTACCACGCACTATGTTTTGCGAGGGGCGAAAGTGGCTAACGCCCTCCACTACATGAATCTGTTGAAGTCCAAAAGCCTCTGCGCTACGTATGGTCGCACTTGCATTGTGGGCATAGAAAGTATCCTCTAGGCATAACACCATACGCTTGGTACGAAGCTGGGTACGACTACTGAGTTTCTCGAACCGCTCGCAGGATGTGAACTCTCTGAGGTGTTCGATTTGGGCTAAAACCTGCTCTCTATCTGTATTTAACTTTGTCATCTTCCATCATCTTTAGGTAACTCTCATAGCGACAAGGGTGTATCTCTCCACGCTCGAGCGCGTCGACCACCGCGCACTTGGGCTCGTGGGTATGTGAGCAATTGTGGAACTGACAATCTGGTGCAAAGCGCATCAAATCGGGAAATGAGCGGTACAGTTCCTCTGGTTTCAGATCCACCAAACCAAAACCCTTTACCCCCGGGGTGTCTATCAAGAAACCATCACCAAAGGGGAAGATTTCCGAGAAGGTAGTGGTGTGTTTACCCTTGAGGTGTGAGGCGGAGATATCCCCCGTCTTAGCTTTGATGGCTGGATCTATGGCATTTATTAGCGTCGATTTTCCTACCCCCGAATTACCAGTAAAGAGCACTGTGCGCCCTGCGATTTCCCCTCGCAACTCCTCCACTCCCTCACCCGTGAGAGCCGACACTCTTAGGACCTCATAGCCTGCCATGGTGTAGATCTCGCTGAGATAGTCCTCGGCCTCCACCACATCACACTTGTTGATAACGATAGTCGCAGGCACTGAATACAGTTCAGCAGTCACCAATACCCTATCAATAAACTCAGGCGAGGTTTGCGGGAAACTCACCGTTGTCACGATATACACCCTATCTATATTGGATGCCAAAATATGGCTTTCTTTTGATAGGTTACTCGAACGGCGTATGATGTAATTGCGGCGTGGCGCGATGGCCTCGATCACCATTTCATCTCCCTCACCTCGTGTTGTGACCCTATCGCCCACCACCACTGGGTTGGTCGAGCGTGAGCCTTTTAGGCGCAGTGAACCCCTCAGGCGCGCTTTTTCGCTCTCGCCCGTTGCTGGATTTAGCAGTTCATACCAACTGCCTGTGCTTTTAGTTACGATTTTCATAGCAACAAAATTACAAAAAACTTTGGTATTTCAATAATTTAGCTTTACCTTTGCACCTCAAAACCTAATTAATAATTAAATTTTTCTAACAAAATGAATCGTTACGAAACCGTTTTCATTGCTACTCCAGTGTTGAGCGAAACACAACTCGCTGAGATGGTTAGCAAATTCCAAGGCATCATTGCTGAGAGCGGCGGGACAGTAGAGCACACTGAGCAGTGGGGTCTAAAAAAACTCGCCTATCCAATCGAAAAAAAATCAACAGGCTACTACTTCCTTTTGGAATTTACTGCGCCTAATGGTACTATTATCGAGAAACTAGAGACAGGCTACCGCCGTGATGAGCGCGTTATCCGCTTTTTGACTTTCTCTCTAGACAAAGACGCAACTGCTTGGGCAGAGAAGCGTCGCGCTAAACTTTCTAACAAAACCAACGAATAATACAACCATGGCACAACAATCAGAACTACGTTACCTGAACCCAGTGTCGGTTGAGGTGAAAAAGAAAAAATATTGCCGTTTCAAAAAATCAGGCATTAAGTATATCGACTACAAAGACGCAGAATTCCTTAAGAAATTCTTGAACGAGCAAGGTAAAATTCTTCCTCGCCGTCTAACAGGAACTTCTCAGAAGTACCAAAAGAAAGTGGCTCAGGCCGTTAAGCGTGCTCGTCACCTTGCCC
>CAYJLY010000075.1:0-4525 GCA_964371385.1 uncultured Rikenellaceae bacterium | reverse complement strand
TGACCACGAGCAATAAATTCGCCGTTGTGGCTAATGATATCCACCATTTCGCCCTCTTGAACCTCGCCATCGGCAGAAGCTATTGCTCCCGAAAACACCCAAGGGTGGCGGCGAAGTAGCGATTCCTCTTTGCCTTTTTTTAATTTAAGTATTGCCATCTTCTTGACTTGCTTATAGTTTATTTACCTCTTTGCAGGCGGCCATCGTCCGATAGTTTGTACCATGTGCCACTTTTGCCCTGAGCGGTGAGCTTGTAGCCCTCGCCTGCGGGGTAATAGTTGAACTCACCATCCATTTGAAGTTGCTCCTTGGTGGGCATTGCGCCCTTGTTGGCACGACGGAATTGATCTATCCTCTCGGCTGCGATGCGCAAAAACTCTTTAGTGGTGTGGTCGTTGTCCCAGTTGAAAGCCACCTCACCTTTGCCTGCCACAACGTCCGAGAATTGTATCCATCCCCAGCGCTCGGGGCGGTGCATATCAATCACACCCGTTGGGCACCACACCCAGTTGTCCTCGTTGCCGAAGCCTTCTTTGCCCTTTTGTTTTACGTATTTTCCATCCACTATATCCACCTTCTGCCACTGCACTCTCGAGAAATTAATGCGCCATTGGTGACCATCCTTAACCTGAGGACGTTGATACAAAACAGCGGTCAAGCCACTCAAAGGCAGCGCCATCTCCATAGTCCATTTCTCGTCCGTGTCGCTAGGGTCATTGACTGTTCCGTAGAGTTTAACGGCAGTTTTCATGCCCTTGAGGTCCCAGCCGTTGAAGAAAGTTCCCCCGCGCATATAAGGCTGAGTGAGAAGCAAATCCCACTCGGTGCCAAAGGCGTTATACTCAAACTCATAGTAGTGGTGCCCCTCACCAGATGGATCGATGAAAATCTCTATGTCGTTGTCATAGTAGATCACCGCATCTCTTTTGGTGAAAGTCGCCCAAATATGGGGCTCTATCATCTCGGTTGCTACATACAGGTACTCATCGTCCCAAAGCATCTTAGCTCTAGTTTGATACTTAGGTTCCACGGGGCGATTCTCGCCCTCGATATCGCTGAATAGTACAGTCCATGGAGCCTCATCCCACTCTTTTGAAGTGATATCGCCATCAACCTTGATGGTGTTGGGGGCTTTCTGTACAACATAGCTGTGGTTGTGAAAGGGATAGTGTTTGTAGGCAGGGATAGTTATCTCCTGGGCAGTTGTAGTACCCACTGCAAGGCTTGCTGCAGCTAGAAGAATTAAGTTTTTCATGTTTTTATTTGGTGTTTAGTTTTTTAGTTTTTCTTTTTGCTTGCCTCTCGCAAATCACCGCTGCTCCAGCTTGGAGGGCGTAGGCTTGCGGGAGTACTGCTAAAACACGGAGTGTCTTTATGATTTGTCTTCGTGGGGCTTGCCTTTTCGGGGCGACACTGGGTGGCCTGCTCCCACGCGAGGAAAAGGAGCAGGGCTCCCCGAGGGGAGTGTCGCCCTGCTATGGTTTACTTGTCACTTTAGTTTGCTAGTGGCTTTTCTTTTTATGGTTAAATCCCTTAAAACAGCTGGAAATCTACGATTTAGTCTGTTTCAGGCTCTTTAACCAAGGAGTTTTTTTCTTTTTTGTTTGTCTTGTCCTGTTTTTGTGGTCAGGCGTGCGCTGCGGGTGTTCTGCTCTGAATAAGAGCAGGGCTTCCGTTGGGGGAGCGTACGCCCTGCTAGGACGCAAAGCGTCTTTATCATTTGGCTCTAACTGTGCCTTTTCGGGGCGACACTGGGCGATGGCTTATCTCTCACAAACCACCGCTGCTCAAGCTCGGAGTGCGTACCGCAGGGGGAGTGCAGTGGGCTTGCCCTTTAGGGCTAGCCGTGCTCCCCGTTGGGGGGCGGTACGCACGGCTAAGGGACGCAAAGCGATGCCAGCGGCATTTGCAATGATTTGTCTTCGTATGTTTGCGTTCTCGAGGGTGAACCGCAAGGGGGGCGCATAGCGTCTTATGCGACTCGTCTCTCACTAGATCTTCGCCAGCGTTCGCTCGCACCGGTACGCCCGCCTCTTTGGTTGTTTATCTGTCCCTTAAGTTTGCTTTAGCTTTTATTTTTATGGTTTCGTTGTTGCCGAAGTCCGGTTTCGCAGGTGCTCAACGCGTGGTCTTCTGGAATCCTCTTTAGCCAAGGAGGGTTTTCTTTTATCTTTGTTCAAGGTGTACGCTTGCGGGAGTACAGCTCGCAGTGAAACAAAGAGCAGGGCTCCCGTTGGGGGAGCGTACGCCCTGCTAGAGGGTGAGAGCACTGGGCGATGGTTTCGTATTTTGCTTAATATCCACAAAGACACAGTTAGAACTAAATAATAGCAATTCCAGCTCGCATCTAACCCCATATAAAGATAGCAACTGCCATCATGGCGCAATAAATAGCAAACCAATAGAGCTTGCCACGGTTCACGATGCGTATCATCGCCTTGCATGCCACTACTCCCGAGACATAGGCGGTAAGGAAGCCTGCAATCATAGCCGAAGTTGGTATTCCAGAGGTTTCGGGCGAGAATTTGCCGTCCATCAGCTCCAAAACACTCTCTCCCAAGATGGGTACTAACACCATCAAGAACGAAAATTTGGCTATCTGTGCACGATCAACCCCTAGCATAAGTCCTGTGGCTATGGTCGAGCCCGAGCGAGATACCCCCGGTAGCACTGCAAAAGCCTGAGCCACACCCACTATCAAAGCATCACGGTATTTCACGGGGTGCGAGGTACGGGGGCGGAAAAAATGTGAAAAACACAGCAGCGCTGCGGTCACAAGCAGCATCACAGCCACGATATAAATCGAGCCTGAGAACAAAGCCTCCACTTGATCCTTGAAAAACAGCCCAACGACAGCCACGGGTATCATCGACACTACAATTTTGAGGATGTATTGTGTTTCGCTGTTGTAACGGAATTTCATCCCTCCCAAAAGGAGTTTCCATATCTCTTGGGCAAAGATGGTGATCGTTGCCATCACAGTAGCGGCATGTACCACTACGCTAAAGGTAAGTTCGGATTCGGGTGGAAAAGTGATCCCTAAGAGTTCTTTTCCTATTTCAAGGTGTCCTGAGCTACTCACGGGTAGAAACTCTGTGAGTCCCTGCACCAGCCCTAGGATAATAGCTTCTATTATTGTCATGATTAGTTATTTGGGGTCTCGTTAGTTTTAAAACGTTTAAAGATGGCTACTCCAACTGTGGTAAAACCCACCAACAGTACTATGGGAGCGAGCACGATGCGGCGCCACGAGAACATCTCGTAGTTAAACTCATTGGCGCTCTCAGAGGCACCACCCGACATAAGAGCATAGCCTAGAATCAAGATAGCTATACCAGTTAAAATCAATAGATAGTTTTTCTTTGAAAATGGCATCACAGTTCCGTTTGGATTTTGTGATGAGTTGTTTTGTGTGTTTGACATATTTTCTTTTGAGTATTTATGATTTATTTTTAGTTTCGAGTTCTGCGGGGGCGTACTTTTTTAAGGATGCGTTCCACGGCTCTAAGGGTAAAGAGCAGCGAGAGGCTCATTCCCGTGAGTATCATACACGAGATAATAACCCCTAGGCTCATGCGATCAACCGACAGTTTATCGATGGGCAGAGTCACGACCTCAACCATCACAACTAGAATAATCGCCGCAACCAGACCTGCCATCACTCCCTGTACATAGGCTCTACGGCGAAAGGGTCGGCGTATGCTTTTGAGTGGGATGCGCCCTGCCACAGCCTTTGCTATGCGGTCACTCGAGGCTGCCACGTCCATGCGGATAGTGTTATGATAGATTACCAGCAACACAAGTCCCAACACAAAGCCAAAGCCCAGTACATAGTAGCTAATCTGCCTTACGCCCTCTCTGACCTCCTCACGCAATTCGTGGGGATAGCTCACCTGTTCGACTCCTGCCATAGTTGCAAGTTCTTTTTCCATATCCTCAACCACGCTGCGAGGGTTCAGCTTAACCCTAAAGGATGAAGGCAGGGGTGAACTCTCGAAAAAATCTTCTAGTTTGATGTCCACTTGGCTCGAAAATTCCTCTAAGGCCAGCTCGGGTGAAATATAGCTTGTAGAGAGTACACGCTCATCGTTTTCCAAAAACTTCTCTAGGGTGCCTTTGGTTGCCGTGCTTGTGGTATCGCTAAGGTAGATAGACACCACAAACTCGCTCTCCAGCGCTCGTACTTTTTCCCGCCCTCCCTCTATGATGTAGAGCGACACGCCCACCAGCAGTAGTAGTAGTGTGTTTGTAACCGTGGTGGCTAGAAATCTGTTTATTTTCATTGTTTTGTTTATGTTATGGTGGACGCAAAAGCGTCTTCTATGATTTAGCTTCCCAGAGGCGAAAGCTTGCGGATGAGCTGGTCTTCGCAAGAAAAGCAGGGCTTCCGCGTGGGGAAGCTTTCGCCCTGCTAATTGTTTAGCTCGGACTTTAGTTTGCTTGTGGCTTTTTCTTTATGGTTTCGTTATTGCCGAAGTCCGGTTTCGCAGTTGCTCAACACGTGGTCTTCTGCAGCCATCGAAAC
>CAYJLY010000074.1:1836-5340 GCA_964371385.1 uncultured Rikenellaceae bacterium | reverse complement strand
CAGTGTCGACCTGAAAAGGCACAGTTAGAGTCAAATGATAAAGACGCTTTGCGTTCTAGCAGGGCGCACGCTTTCGCCCCGCGGAAGCCCTGCTCTTTGTTTCACTGCGAGCTGTACTCCCACAAGCGTACGCCTCACAAAAACTAAAATAGTCAAACAAAGTGCTGGCGGAACTTACAATCAAGAATTAAACAAGGAAGAAATCCCCGAAACCATAAAGAAAAAAGCTAGATGCGAGCGGACGCTGGCACCCTAGGATACTTGTGTGGGGATGCCAAGCTCGCGAACTTTCTGGGCTATTTGCTCTAGCTCGTCTTTTTCGATTTTTTTGAGAGTTTGCAGTGGGGTGTCGCGGTCGATGGAATAGAGCATAACCTCTGCTGGAGCGATCTCTCGCAGGGCGTCGAGCCATGCTGTAAGCTCTTGGGGGGTGGTGTTGTCAAACGGATTGCCACCTATCTCTCCACGCACCATCATGGTCTGAATCACACCCGTGCCCGAAAAATTTTTCAGCAGTGTGATCTGATCTTCTATTGTGCGAGCCGTCGAGGGTTTGTTTAAACGCAGGTAACTCGAATAAATAGCGCTATCGAACTTGAGAATATTTCTATCTATCATGCCCAATGCCTCTCTAACATCCTCCCTGTCAATGCGCGTGGCGTTAGTGAGCACTCCTATGCGAGCCGAGGGCATAAGCTCATCGCGCAGGGCAACCACACGGCGCATTATGCCTCGAAATTCGGGATGTAGCGTGGGCTCACCATTGCCAGCAAAAGTTATGTAGTTCGCTTTGTCACCCTCGGCGCTCATCTTGGTTAACGTCTCCCGCAAGATGCTAATAACCTCTTGCGGGTCGTTGAAGTGTCCACCACGAGCATCCTTGTTCCAGCCACATTCACAGTACACGCAATCGAAATTGCATATCTTGGCGCTTTGGTCAAGTAGGTTTACACCTAGTGAGCGTCCCAGTCGACGAGAATTGACGGGGCCGAAAATTATCTTATCAAAAAGAGCTGTTGCCATGAAAATATGCCAAATACTGGCGGCTTTAGAATGATTCTAAATGTGTAATGGTTTAAAAAACGTACTTTAGAATCATTACAATATCAACATTGCATCACCGTAAGTACCAACGCGATAGCCCTCGTCCATTGCTATTTTATATAGTTCCTTGCATTTTTCGTGACCCACAAACGCTGACACCATCATCAGTTGGGTCGAATAGGGCAACTGGAAGTTGGTTACAAGACAATTTGCAACTGCAAAATCGTGAGGAGGGAAGATAAACTTGTTTGTCCAACCCGTCAAAGGTTTGAGTTCATTGTCGGCAGAAACAGAACTCTCGGTAGCCCTCAGAGTGGTTGTACCCACGCAGCAGACCTTGCGCCCCGCCGCCTTGGCTTGATTGACCGTATCGGCAACCTCTTGGGGGATATGTACCTGCTCGGACTCCATTTTATGCTTAGTGAGGTCCTCGACATCCACCTTACGGAAGTTGCCCAGTCCCACATGGAGAGTAAGGAATGTTTGTTTTATGCCCTTGATTTCTAGTCTTTTAAGAAGGTGGCGGCCAAAGTGCAATCCAGCAGTCGGAGCAGCAACGGCGCCCACATTTTTGGCAAAAATAGTCTGGTAGCGTTCCTCGTCTATGGGCTCCACAGTGTCGCGTATCCAGCGTGGCAGAGGCATTTCGCCCAGTTTGTAGAGTGCCTCGCGGAACTCCTCGTCTGTGCCGTCAAACAAAAAGCGTAGGGTACGTCCGCGGCTGGTGGTGTTGTCTATCACCTCGGCAACCACAGTGTCATCGTCGCCAAAGTAGAGTTTGTTGCCAATGCGTATCTTACGCGCAGGGTCCACAAGTACATCCCACAGTCTTTGCTCGGGGTTGAGCTCGCGAAGCAAGAAAATTTCTATCTGTGCCCCCGTCTTTTCCTTGTTGCCATACATGCGGGCGGGGAACACCTTTGTGTCGTTGAACACCATCACATCCCCATTCTTGAAATAGCTCAGAATATCCTTGAAGAGTTTGTGCTCTACTTTGCCGCTCTTGCGGTCATAGACCATCAGGCGCGATTCATCACGCTCATCGGTTGGGTATTTTGCTAGCTGTTCGGGGTTGAAGGGGTACTTGTAGTTTGAAAGTTTCATATTTGTATGGTGTATTTGTGGAGGAACTCAGACCTCCTTATATATAATGTTAATACGCAGCAATCTTTAAAATGTTTCACAAAAACGTATGATAATTTGTTATATTGCGGAAAAGAGCTAATTTTGCTTACTAAATTTTGCGCCATATACTTGTTTTGCAATATTGAGAACTGCTAAAAATAACACCCCATGAAACTAAAACTAAACCCCTCGCAACAGCTCACCCACTGGATCTATATAGTGGTGGGAGCCTTTCTTATGGCAGCTGGCTTTGCCCTATTTATCAGTCCTCACAATATGGTCCCCGGCGGGGTCTATGGACTTGGCATCTCGCTGCATTATCTGTTTCCCGAGATACAGGTGGGAACCTTCGGGTGGCTTTTGGATATCCCGCTGCTGATCACATCGTTTTTGGTGTTCGGGGGCAAGGTGGGCATGAAAACTATAGCCGCCGCCTTTCTTATACCACTGTTTATGAACGCTCCCAAGTGGATTTGGGGCGAACAAAACCCTGTGACCTACACCATAGAGCGAATGGCGCTCGGAGACGATCTTTTCCTTAGTGCCATCTTCGGAGGATTGTTGGTGGGTTTGTCTATGGGGCTTATATTCAAGACCCACGCCACCTCGGGAGGCACAGACATCATAGGGATGATAATCTCCAAGTATGCTCGCATACCCCTCGCCCGCTCTGTAATGGCGGTAGATTCGGTTGTGGTTATCATCGGTGTAGTGATCATAGGTGACTGGAAATTGCCGCTCTACTCGCTCGTTCTTATCTTTGTGTGTACCAAGGTTATGGATTTTATTATCGAGGGCTCGACCAATGATAAACTCCTATTTATACTCTCGTCCAAGAACGATGAAATTCGCCAACTAGTCACCGTAGATCTTGACCGCAGTGCCACCTATATCAAATCATCGGGCATGTACACTGGAGGTGACAAAGAGATGATTTTCCTAGTGATAACACGCCGCGAGCTTGCCATAGTTCAAGACACCATAAAACAGATTGACCCTCGCGCCTTTATGGTTGTGGTCAACGCCCACGAGACCCTAGGGGAGGGTTTTAAAGAATTTACCGACCGTATAGGTGGTTAGCTGCGCCACGCACTCCGAGCTGGAGGAGTGATTATTTATTTCTAACATAACCATTACCAGTGCGGCTCGGACACATAGTGTCTTTATGATTTATCTTCTTCATGTTTACATCTCGGGCGTACCGCAGGGGAGTGCGATAGGGGCTTGCCCTTAGGCGAGCCGCGCTCCCCGGGGGAGTGTCGCCCTGCTGTGCGTATCACCTTCTCAATGACGAGCAAATGAAAGCCCATGCCGCTGGCACCTCTCACAAAACCA
>CAYJLY010000074.1:0-1736 GCA_964371385.1 uncultured Rikenellaceae bacterium | reverse complement strand
CCTGCACTAGCGATTATTTATCTCTCAAACCATCGCCCGCGTAAGCTCGCCCCCAGAGTGAGGTCCAAAGCCATGGATGCAATAATATTGAGCATACTGCGTTAATGAAAAAGAGATTCCCTTAGATAAGTTAAGGAAATCTCTTTTTGCTATTGAGTTTGTAGTGCTGAGTGTACTACAAGTTTATGTGCAGTGGTTTCGAGGTGCAGTTATTTCACAGCTATGGTCTCGATCTCGACTTTTACGCCCAAGGGGAGTTTTGCCACTTGATAGGCGACTCTAGCTGGGAAAGGCTCACTGTAAAACTGACCGTAAACCTCGTTCATGGCAGCAAAATCAGCGATATCATCTAGTAGAACTGTCGATTTCACAACGTCCTCGCGCGTGAAACCAGCCTCCGAAAGGATGCTTTCAGTGTTTTTGAGTGACTGTAGAGTTTGTTCTGCTATGGTCTGGGGGGCTTTGCCCGTGGCGGGATCAATTGGAAGTTGCCCCGATACATAAAGGGTGTCACCTGCTAGGATGGCTTGTGAATAAGGTCCTACTGC
This sequence comes from uncultured Rikenellaceae bacterium, assembly GCA_964371385.1. Lineage (GTDB taxonomy): Bacteria > Bacteroidota > Bacteroidia > Bacteroidales > Rikenellaceae > Mucinivorans. The sequence continues at coordinate 1,188 of CAYJLY010000074.1, read as the reverse complement.
TGCTGGAGCGTTGGGTGATGCTATTACTTTTTTCATTTTTTGGTATTTTAATTGTTATCAGATTTTTGAAAGAAAATTAACCCCTCTCAAGGAGATAACAAAGGTAGAAAGAATTGAAATAAAAACAAAAAAATTACACAACGGTGCTTATAATTACATAAACTTTGTATCTTTGTGTCACATAGATCTTTCTGTGTAATTACATTATATTGCATTATGTTACAATAATTTATAGAAAATGCATGAGTATATGAATTACAGTAATATATTGATTTTAATCTAAAGACGATCACCTAGTGAGTCTAGGTGTGGATTTTGCAGCTTTTAAAACCCGAATACAAAATGACCGACTGGCAAAGACTTGAACAAGTGGTGAAGTGGAGTGGGATGTCCACCAATAAATTCGCCCTACAAATTGGACTAAAGCGTTCTGAGAATCTCTACCAAATCAAACGCGGCAACTTTGGCATCTCCAAGGAGCTAGCACGATTGATAGTAGAGCATTATCCGCAAATCAGCCAACTGTGGCTGCTCACCGGTCATGGCGAGATGCTTCATGGCGAAGGCAGTGCCGATGCTCAGATGTTGAGTATCTCTAAGATCAAGGGCGCGATACCATATTATAACATGCATGCTGATTCGCTCGTGCGGATGGATTACACCCAGATGGAGCCCCAGAATTATATGCTGCTCCCCTCGCTCGAGGATTGTGACTTTGCCGCACCTGTAATCGGCAGTGCTATGGCACCTCAGATTGAATCGGGTGCCGTGGTGGTGCTAAAGAAAATGTCGCTAGAGGGTCTTGTTCCTGGCCAAATATATCTTGTGAGTACACAGGAGCTTTCTGTTCTGCGCTACCTGAGATTCGATGTGAACGACCAAAGCAAAGTGGTGCTCACTCCCGCCAATGGTGCATCCTATGACTCAATGAGCATAGAGAAAAACAGCATAAAATCCGTGTATCTCGTCAAAGGGGTGCTGAATTATGCAGGTGTATAAAATTTTATAAAAAGCACAATATCAGCTGATTAACCCGAGACGCGAAATAAAAAACATAAAAAAAAGCAAATTAATCACCGAAAAATTTGCATATTAATTTTACTCACCATATCTTTGCACCTCGTAACACTGAAGGAACAACCCGATAAGAGTAAAATTAAAGGGTGATTTCGATACGCTACAAAAATG
>CAYJLY010000073.1:0-5363 GCA_964371385.1 uncultured Rikenellaceae bacterium | reverse complement strand
GAGCAGCTCAAAAGCGGCATTTCGAGCGAAAGATGGTGGCAAAGCCTACGCAAAGATCTATTTGCGTTTATCAAAGAGCGTGAATTGATAGCCGAAGTTAACACCAAGGCGTTCGATAAATCGGGAGTGTTTTTTCCTGATATTCAGTGGTTTAAACTTTTCAAAGAAATGGGAGTGCGCGTTGTTGTTAATTCAGATTCCCACCGTCCTCACCTGATAAATTCAGGCCGCCCTGAGGCGCTGAGCGCCTTAAAAGCCGTTGGTATCACATCTGTATGTGAATTTCACCACGGAGCATGGCAAAGCGTGGGTATAGCTGATTTTTACTAAGTATATTGCGTTGGTTACACCAAATACCTATATTTGCTGAAAACGGTATTTATGCGTATATTTGTTGAAATCAAAAAATATTAAATCTAATGAAAAAAATCTTTTTACTGGCAGCGACTACTACAATGTTGGCTTGTGGGGAATCACCCAAAAACAGCTTTACTGTTCAGGGCGCAATCGAGGGTCTTGATTCTATGGTAACCATAGAATACTTTAATGGCAAAGAGAGCATTGTACTTGACTCAACTATGGTAGCCTCTGGGGGGACATTTGAACTCGAAGGAATGGTTGAGATGCCTGTCTATGGAACTATTAGTGATGCAGGTGGGCGTCGTATTGCACCTATATTCATTGAAAACACCGAATTTACGCTTACGGGAAAGATCTCAGCTATGGACAGCATAAAACTCACTGGGGGAACTCTCGGGGCGATTTACGATTCTGTTGGAGTCGCACTAAAGGGCGTGAAAACAGTGGAGGAATATGTTGCAAAAATTGAGCAAGCAGTACTTCGCAATACAAATAATGTGGCTGGAGCATACATACTCTATCGCCAACTTGCACCATATATCGGGCTCGAAAAGTTGATAGAAATAGCTGATAAGTTCGACCCAGCTCTAAACAACTCTATATATGTTAAGATAATTAAAGAAAAGATTGAAACACTAAAAAAATCCGCAGTAGGCATGCCATTTACTGATTTTAGCGCACCCAATACCAAGGGTGAGATGGTAGCCCTTAGCTCTATTGCTGGCAAAGGACAGTGGGTACTACTCGACTTTTGGGCAGCATGGTGTGGTCCTTGTCGCGCGGAGAATCCACACGTAGTGGAGGCGTACAATAAGTACAATGGTAAAGGATTTACCGTGGTGGGTTACTCGCTTGATCGCGACAAAAAAGATTGGCTCGATGCAATCGAAAAGGATAAACTCCCATGGACAAACCTCTCTGACCTAGAATTTTGGCAGTCAGCTCCATCGAAAGCCTACGGGGTAACATCTATTCCTGCAAATGTGCTTATTAACCCCGAAGGAGTAATTGTAGCGAAAGACCTGCGAGGAGAAGCACTCCTAGAGTTCTTATCACAGAATATCAAATAACTCAACTCCGATAGGCTCTAAATAAAAATCACCCTATACAAAAAGCGGCTCGACTGAAATTGATCAGTGAGCCGCTTTTTTAGTATCTTTTTCAATACTAAACCACCTGTGAGTCAACGTGTGACTTAAAGAGTGATGAAAGGATGAAGTTGTAAAACTATTTCTTAGCGAAGAAATCTTTTACCTCCTCGTTAGGAAGAATCTCAGTTTTGAATGTGAAAGCCCCAGTTTTGTCAGACTTTACCATTTTGATACACTTAGTTGTGTTCTTGCCAGTACCCGTTTTCAGGGTTGCTACTACTTTCTTTGCCATTTTGTTTACTTAATTTCTCTGTGAAGAGTTACTTTTTTCATGAATGGGTTGTACTTGCGACGCTCAAGACGCGCTGGAGTGTTCTTTTTGTTCTTTGTGGTGATGTAACGAGACATACCTGGAACTCCACTCTCTCTTTGTTCTGTGCACTCAAGAATTACTTGAACGCGATTTCCTTTTTTTGCCATTTTACTTTGGTTGGAATGGATTTAAATTTGATTAATAAACTTTCGGAAGTGCTTTAGCTTTTTTGAAAGCTTCTTTAGCTCCGATTTTGTTGATTGTGCGAAGACCTGCAGCCGTAACTTTCAGAGTTACATAGCGTCCTTCTTCCTCAAGGAAGATGCGCTTGGTTTTTAGGTTAGTCGAAAAACGACGCTTAGTCTTCTTGTTTGAGTGAGAAACATTGTTTCCCACCATTGCGGTTTTACCCGTAATTTGACAAACTTTCATTTTGACTTAAAGTGGTTAAAATTAATTAATAATCTATCTCTATTGCGCAATAGAGGGTGCAAATATCGACATTTTTTTTTAGATAGACAAATTTTACATGTATTTATTTTTCTGTCTTGGTAGAGAAAAGGAAAAACACTATTTTTGCAGATGCATAACTACTGTGAGAAAATGCAGTCAAAATAAATCAAATCAATGAAACTAAAATTCTTTAAATACCAAGGCGCAGGCAATGACTTTGTGATTGTCGACGCACGCAACATCGAAAACCTCAATCTACACGAGGAACAAATCAAACAACTATGCGATCGCCACCTAGGGGTCGGGGCAGACGGCTTTATGACCCTGGAGAACGATAGCGAAGGAGCGGATTTCTTTATGCGCTACTGGAATTGCGATGGCAGAGAGTCAACTATGTGTGGAAATGGCGGTCGTTGCATCGCCCACTTTGCCCTGAGCCAAGGATTGGGCGCTGATGGCGTGGTGCGTTTTAATGCCGTAGATGGAGAGCATATGGCTTTCTTCGAGGATACAGATGTGATTCGCCTGAGAATGGTAGACGTGGAAGAACTTCTGGAGGTTGACCACGACAAATGGCTTATTGACAGCGGTTCGCCTCACTATGTGGAGCTGGTGGAGGACGTTGAGATGGTGGATATTGCCGCCATTGCTCCGACCCTTCGTGAGAGATATGACGCTAACGTAAACTTCTTAGAGGAACGCAGCGGCAAAATTCGCACTTGGGAGCGTGGCGTAGAGGGCGAGACACTGGCATGCGGCACGGGGTGTGTGGCGGCGGCCATCGTACTACATAATATTGGAAGCGCAAAGAATAATGCAACAACCGTTTACACTCGCCTGGCGTCGCTGAAAATTGAGTTTGACCATTGGAGTGGCGGCTACCGAGATATTTATCTCACTGGCGGAGCTCAGATGGTTTTCGAGGGCGAAATCGAGCTATAAGGACGGGGATCTTTTAGCTATAAAACACAAAGAAATATGGAAAAATTCACAATGGCACAAGGCGTGGCTATTCGCTATGGGGTGTTCGGCATGGGCGAAAAACGCGTGGTTTTGCTGCACGGCTACCTTGAGTCTATGGAAATATGGGAGGAATTCTCGGGGCTATTGGGCAAGGAATATCGTGTGATGATCATGGATTTGCCGGGAAGCGGTTTTTCGGATTGGGGCTCTCGCGAGGCGATAGAACTGAGTTTTATGGGCGATGTTCTCGCCGAGGTAATGAAAAAAGAGAGCTTCGAGAGTGCAACTATAGTGGGTCACTCCATGGGAGGATATGCCGCTCTTGCTTTTGCCAAGGGACACTTGGATATGGTCGAAAAGCTCGTACTACTCCACTCCTCGCCCTATGGCGACACCGAGCTAAAGCGTGAGAATCGCCAGCGCGAGATAGATCTAATTTTGGCAGGCAAGAAAGAAATGCTCGCCAAGGTGAATCCTGCGCGTGGCTTTGCCAAGGCGAACGTAAAGAAGTTTGATGAAATTATCGAGGGTCTCTACGATCAGGTGATGATGAGCGAGGACGAGGCGATAGTTGCCACCCTGCGCGGAATGATGAAAAGAGAGGATAATACAGAGTTTTTCAAGACCATGGACCGCCCCCGCCTTATGATATTTGGTGATGATGATAATTATATACCTTTGGAGGCGATGGAAAAAATGAAGGCCGACTTTCCCACCGCACAAAGCGTACTAATTGAAGGCACGGGACACATGAGTTTTATCGAAAAAAGCGAAAAAACCCTCGAAGCATTAAGAGAGTTTATTGGGTAAAATCCAACATAACAGCAATACAACAAGGCGAACACACAGTGAAGTGCGTTTGCCTTGTTTTTGTTATGAAAAACTCAACACTACAACCACATATACTTATCTCGCAGTAAATCAAAGAAATAGATTTTTAAATAAATTGACAAATTTATCAAAATTATTTATTTGATTATCATCTTAATAATATTTGGTTATTAAAATAAAGTCTTGTAACTTCGCCTTTGTAATCTATTTATCAACCTCTAAAAACTAAAGCAAAGTGAGAAAGATTTACGCAATTCTATCACTTCTAGTGATAGTTGTCATGCAATCTGCATGTAGCAAAGCCCCTTCGCATCAGAAATTCACAGACAGGATTTCACTAGAGGGACCTCAAGATAAATTCCTACTAAACTTTGTTACTGTCAAGGACGGGAAGCTAATGCTTGACATTGACAAAAACACGGCTCAGTATGCTGGAGCAAAGCTCTCTAGTTACAACAACCTCAACGATCAACTCACTCAAATCAATAACGAGGGAAACAAACAGCTTATCGAAGACTATCGTAAAGAGTTAAAAGAACTTAGTGCTGCAGCACTAAGCAAGGCTGACCACAAAGGGGAGTACAGTTTTAATATGGAGGATGTTCCTGAGTCCGACTTATTCCTTCTACTTTTCCTGTATGTTCGCGATAACAACGTTGTGTTAGACATCTCCGAGGAGATGGCACTAAAATGTGGTGCGACTCTTGCAGGATACCAAGCAGTAAGAGACAATGCTCCATCAATTTATGCCCAACAGATAGAAAGCTCTAATGGATTGATGAGCTACAAACAACTAGGCGAAATGTTTGAAGAGGGGCGTCAAAACATATTAGCACAAGGCGGGGGTCCTTTCACCAAACCAACAACACCTCCAACACCGCAGCAAACTGGTGGTGCAACCTCAATTAGCCTGCCAATAACACTACCTGAAACGTATGCAATTATACGAATGGATGGTGGATGGGGAGAGCAGCAAATATCTAATTTCTATAATTCGCAACAAGTTAATGCAACGGGCGAGCCTTCACATCTCTTAGGCTTCATTACAATGGAAAGAAATCACTCTGGTCAACTGGAGAATCTATTAATTTTCACTAACAACCAGACTTTTACAGGCTCATTTATCTACCCTCAAGGAACATCGCATAGTCTTACAGCAACAAAGCCAGTAGACACGTACGATGCTATCGTTGGTATCACCGAACACAGAGAATTAAGCGATAAGAATTAAGTAAGTCGGCAAAATAAAAAAAGAGGATTACAACTAGTTGTAATCCTCTTTTTTCGTGTGACACTATCAGGATTCAAACCTGAAACCTTCTGATCCGTAGTCAGATGCTCTATTCAGTTGA
>CAYJLY010000072.1:0-5612 GCA_964371385.1 uncultured Rikenellaceae bacterium | reverse complement strand
TACAAACCATCGGATATTCCAAACGCTAGCGGTCCACATATCTCTGACCCTCGTAGTGGTGAGACTATCGAACTTCACGTAAACTGGTATCACAATGTTCAAAAACTTCTTCGCAACTGGTACATGATACAAGTTGGACCAAATGACCCTCGTGCTCAGCAGATGGTATTGCCTGATTCACTTATGGGACGTTTGATTCGCTTTGTGTCGTCTCACGAACTAGGTCACTCGCTTGGTCTACGCCACAATATGGGTTCGACCTACGCAACGCCCGTGGATTCACTCCGCTCGGCTACCTACCTTGAGAAGTATGGACACGCTCCATCTATCATGGACTACTCTCGCTACAACTATGCAGCGCAACCCGAGGATAATATCAAACCTGAGTTGTTGTTCCCAAAAATCAACGACTATGACCTTTGGGCGATTGAGTATGGCTACCGCTATCTGCCTCAGTTTGAGACTGCTAAAGACGAGATTCCTTTCCTTAATCAATGGGTAATCGAGAAGCAAAAGGATCCACGCCTGTGGTTTGGTCACGAGATGAATCCAGACGATCCACGTTCTCAGACCGAAGACCTTGGTGCTAACCAAATGGAGGCTAACACGCTTGGTATCAAGAATCTTAAGCGAGTATTGAAAGGCCTACCTGAGTGGACTAAAATGCCAAACGAGAATTACTCGTCTTATGCTGAGATGTATCAAGAAGTGTTGACTCAATTCAATCGCTATGTTGGACACGTTGCCAAATGGATAGGGGGAATCTACGAAGATCCCCGCACTATCGAGCAAGAGGGTAATGTGTACACAGTGGTTGAGAAAGAAAAGCAACAAGAGGCTATGCGTTGGTTGGAAGAAAATGTGCTGAAAGCCCCTATGTGGTTGTACCAACCAGCAGTGGACGCACTCACAACTCTTGACAGCCGTGAGGTGTTTAAGATGATATATAGTAATATGTTCTCTCGTGTGCTTTCTCCTCGTGTGCTAAACAATTTGGCAGAGGCTGAAAATGCGCTTGGAACTAAAACCTATACTCTTAAAAACCTTTTCACAGACCTTAACTCGAAGGTGTGGAACTTTGGTTCGTCGGACAACAACAAACGTGCTATGCAAACAGCCTACGTGGAGAATCTTTGCCGTAATTACAGCACAATAAAAGATAATTCACGCACACTAAATGTTGATGCACTAGCGATGGTGACCTACCAAATGGAGTGGTTGAAGACTCGTCTTTCTGGAGCTTCTTCTTCTGAACCAGTGGTTAGCGGACACTACAAGGCTATGGCTAAACAAATCGACCAAACTCTAAATCCTGTGGACTAATTAGAACCCACTAATTTGAGTGATACTACTAGCGAGGTTGCTTTTCTAAAGAAAAGCAACCTCGTTTTTTGTGGATGAATTTGTGGGAGATGCCATCGAAAGAGGTTGATAGAAAAGTTTTTATTTATCCACGATTCAAAGGGATTAATTTTTTACTACCTTTGTTAGCGCAAAATCAAATTATAATACTAATCTTATGACGCATATTTTCGATTTTATGATGAATCTCTTCGGGCTGACCAACGAAAACAGCTCTGTTGCAATTTTTCTGAAAGTGTCTCTCGCTTTGCTCTTGGCGTATATTGTGCTAGTGGTTATTAATACGCTGATACGCCAAATTATAAAACGAATTTTCCGTCGCTATTCCAATGAATGGATAGATGTGTTGGTGGATGTTAAGTTCTTTACCAAGATTCTTAGAGTGATACCACTGTTTTTGCTAGATATATGGAGCTCAGAGATAGTTTGGCAGGGGAGGGTCTATATGGATAGTGCGGTGGATATTGGGATTGTTGTTGTGTTTACCATGGCTGTGATGGCATTTCTAAATGGATTTAGCCAGATTTATAGCCGCTATGAGATGTCAAAAAATCGTCCCATCACATCCTTTGTTCAAGTGCTAAAGATATGTGTGTATATCATTGTTGCCATTGTTATAGCTAGCATTATTATCCATCAAAACCCCGTGCATTTGCTCTATGGTCTGGGTGCGTTTACTGCCGTTTTGATGTTGATATTCAAGGACACTATTCTTGGGTTCATATCGGGCATACAGCTGGCCTCTAACAATATGCTAGCCATTGGCGATTGGATAGAACTCAAAAATGGCGATGCCAATGGCGAGGTGCTTGAGATTAACCTCTATACGGTGAAGGTGCAAAACTGGGATAAGACTATCACAACTATTCCGACCTACCAGCTTGCTTCACAGCCTTTTGTAAATTGGCGAGGAATGCAAGAATCGGGCGGTAGGCGCATTAAGCGCAGTGTGCTGATTGATTTTACCTCTATAAGATTTTTGGAGTCCTCGGAACTTGAGGCTCTTAAAAAACTCCCCACCATAGGTAAACTGACCTCTCAGTTGCTCGAGGAGAATGCCCATGAATCCCCAGATGGATGTAAGACTAATCTTTGGTTACTTAGAAAATACCTATCCTCTTGGGTTGATGCAAACCCTGCGCTTAATCATCAAATGACAGCCATGGTTCGCCAATTGCAACCCACTCCAAATGGAGTGCCCGTTGAGATTTATTGCTTCACTAAGACCAAGGCGTGGAAAGAATATGAATCTGTGCAGAGTGATATTTTCGACCATTTCTTTGCGGTGGCGCCGTTGTTCTCGGTCAAGATTTTCCAATACGGAGACAATTAATATCCTAGTTTTATAGCAAAGAAAAAGGCGATCTCTGCGCTAGAGGTCGCCTTTTTTGTTATACTCTCGGGATAGTTGTGCCGCGAGCTTTATAGATTTCTTCGTATACCTGCTTGGGGTCATAACCCATTTCTCTGGCATAGGAATTTGCGATAATCTCAAATGCTAATGGCGGGCCCCAAATGCGAGCAAAATTAGCGCAACCCTGCTTGAAAGTTATCTTCCCAAATCGCATGCGATTTATGTCAATGATACAAAAATCTACCTCTCCATCACGATTCTCAAAGAGAATATTCCCGGGAGAGTAGTCCTTGTGGTAGACCCCGTTTTTGTGGAGGTGGGCAGTGAATTTACCAAATTTATCGAGTATAATCTCTTGCTCGGAAGTGATAGTGTCGTGGTCGGCAAATTCATAAAATCGGCGTGAATGAGGCATCTGCATACTCACAAAATAACTATAACCCAAAGAGCAGGCCCTAGATTCTCGCATAAAAGCGATGGGCGTAGGGGTGTTAATACCTAGCTCGCCCAATCGCAGTGCATATCTATATGCCCTCTCACCCTTTGGCTTTCTCAGGCCCATATATACATAGCGATTAACCACATTAGGCACGCGGTAGCGTTTTACGTTGAGAAGCAAATCGCCCTTAGTGAATACCTTTAACATATTACGCCCTTGGTAGATCACCTCGCCTTGGTCGGCGAGCGCAAAAATCTCAGGGAGTTTAGATATAAAATCCTCGAGGTGTTGAAATTTCGGGTTTATTACCACTGTTTTGATTTTCGCTCTACTCATCTGTGTTTTTGATTTTTATTGACTGCAAATATATATAAGTATATGTCGAATAAAAAATCAGCCGCATAATTTCCTGAAAAATTGCGACTGATAATTATAGTTATAAATGCTCACATAGGGGCTCTGATCGAAAGATAACACGAACCCACTTGCAGCTCTCTATGAGGGTTCTTTAGAGAAATGGCGCATAAAGTTTCTGAGCGTTAGCCCACGAAAAAGTGTTCCAGAAGTTTTCGATGAATTTTGGTCTCGCATTGCGATAGTCGATATAATATGCATGTTCCCATACATCTAGGGTCATAAGGGGAGTTAGCCCTTCGCGCAGTGGGTTGTCGGCATTGTGGGTTGCCACAATGTATAGCTTGCCGCTAGGGTCGCACCCCAAGAAACACCAGCCCGAACCAAATAGGGTAGTGGCCGTCTTGTTAAACTGCTCTTTGAAAGCCTCAAATGATCCAAAATCTCGCTCAATGGCAGCTTCTAGTCCTCCCTCTGGGGTGGTTTGAGGTTCTGGTGATAGACCATCGAAGAAGAGTTCGTGGTTGAAAATTTGGGCTGCGTTGTTGAAAATTGGACCCTCCGCTCCTTTGATAATCTCGCTCAATGAGCTGCCCTCCCACTGAGTACCAGGAGCAAGATTATTCAGGTTAGTGACATAGGCTGCAAGGTGTTTGCCCCAATGATATTCGAATGATTCTGCGCTTAGATGAGGCTCTAGCGCATTGGGTGCATATGGTAATGCTTTGTGTTGATGTGTCATAGTAGTTATTTGTTTGGTTTGTGTTTGACAAAGATAATAAAAAAAACTTCAAATATCTTGCCAATTTATTTATCTTTGTAGTCATGAAAAAAATATTTTACCTTCTTCTTTGTCTCCAACTTGTGCTTGGGTGTTCGCCCAAAGTGTCTGATAAAAACCATAGCGAGCTAGCCTATAAGCCTAAATATGCCAAACTTTTCGAAATTCGCTTCTCGGGTGACACTACTATCATAGTGACAAATCCATCTTTCAAGGGTTCTAAGTCTCGTGAATACTCATTTGTTGATCCCAAAGAACGCGTTGTGTGTCTTTCGAGTTCGCACACTGCCTTTATTGAGGCTCTAGGGGGAGATGATAAAATTGTTGGGGTGTCGGGTGGTAAATTTTTGCACAGCCCCACTATGCGCGAAAAGCAAGAGGTGGGCTATGACCAGAATTTTGCGTTCGAGACTATCGTGTCGCTCAAACCCGATGTGATGAGTGTCTATGAGATTGCGGGCGAGAGTTCAGCATCGATGAAAAAACTCGAACAAATGCACCTAGAGCTCGTTTATATTGCTGATTATCTCGAAACCCACCCCTTGGCAAAAGCCGAATGGATAGTGGTGATGGGAGCATTGATTGGCAAACAGACAGAGGCGATAGAGATTTTTGAGGGCATAGCCCAAAGATATAATAAAGTCTGTGAGAGCTTGAAGAATATCGACAAACGACCGCGAGTAATGCTTAACTCTCCCTACAAAGATACGTGGTATCTCCCTGGTGGTGAGAGTTATATGATACAGCTGATAGAGGATGCTGGAGGTGAGTATGTGGCGGATTATCTTGAGGGAAGCGAGGCTCGAGCAGTGAGCTACGAAAAGGCCTACGAGCTACTTTTGGGGGCAGATGTGTGGCTCAATCCTTCGAATAAAATCTATACCCGCGATCAACTCATGCGCGAAACACCCCACCTGCGTGAGATTTCTATCCCGATTTATTCTAATGTGGCTCGTCGCACTGATGCTGGCGGAAGCGATTTTTGGGAAAATGGAGTAGTGCGCCCCGATATTGTTTTGATGGATTTAGTGGCTATTCTCCATCCTCAAAACATTGAAAATCACGAACTTTATTATCATTGCCCCATAGAATAACTCAACGCACGAACCGAATGCGAATATCTGCTCAAGGTGAATAGGAGTGTAATATTTGCTAGTTTTTGTAGAAAAATATCTTATTTGATTTTGCAGAAGCAAAAAAAACTACTATCTTTGCATTCAGAAAAATCAGGGTCGGTTGGCCGAGTGGCTAGGCAGAGGTCTGCAAAACCTCGTACGGCGGTTCGAATCCGCCATCGACCTCACATTTTAAGAGCTTGCAGT
>CAYJLY010000071.1:0-5702 GCA_964371385.1 uncultured Rikenellaceae bacterium | reverse complement strand
CCCCAACGGGGAGCGCGGCTTTAGCCTAAAGGCTAGCCTTACCCTCCCCTGCGGTACGCTCGAGGAAAGTAAACTTGCAAAGAAAAATAATTGCTGCTCCAGCTCGGAGTGCGCCTCGCACTGCTCTGGCGTATGGTAAGAAAATTACTATATTTGCAAATTCAATAAAAACCAAAAACGCCAGCATAAGCTCGCGCTAAACCAAAAATCGCAAGTGCCGCTGCTGGCACCACGCACCTATGAAAGATACACAAACACACTATCCCCGTTCGGTTGCCATCATTATGGACGGCAATGGCCGCTGGGCAAAAAACCAAGGACACGAGCGTGTCGAGGGACATAAATCGGGCGTCGGTGCCCTGAAAAAAGTTGTACGCTACACTGCACAAACCCCCGTGGAGTATCTCACGGTCTATGCTTTTTCTTCCGAGAATTGGAACCGTCCAAAGGCAGAGGTTGAGGCGCTGATGCAGCTCTTTGTGTTTTCGCTATCCTCTGAAATAGAGGAGCTTACAGCGCAGGGCGTAAAACTGCATTTCTTGGGCGACACCACTGCCCTACCCGAGGCTCTGCAATCTCTGATAGCAGAAACTCAAGATTGCGTGCCCGAGAAAATCACCCTGAATTTGGTAGTGGCTATGAACTATGGCTCGCGAGAGGAAATAGCGGGCGCGGCGCGAAAAATTGCCCAAAAGGTCGAAAACGGAGAACTCACAGCCGAGGATATTAGCCCACAGACCCTCTCCGAGCACATGCAGTTGCCCGAGGTGCCCGACCCCGATTTGATGATACGCACCAGTGGCGAGCTGCGCCTGAGCAATTTTATGTTGTGGCAACTGTCCTACTCGGAGTTGTATTTCACGGATGTGGCGTGGCCTGATTTTGACCATAAACAAATGGAACTAGCTCTGGAGCATTACGCCTCTCGTCATCGCCGTTATGGAGCGCTATAACACCCTTGTGATATGTAGCACAGAGGGTAAAAATGCAGGGAAATTGGTTATTAAAAAAAAAAGCCATACCTTTACCCATTAAAAAACGGATAAGAACCCTCAAGTTGAGGTGGCATAAGCCACCGCTCAATGTTTAGCTAAAAACAACACTCAATCATCATACATGAAGTCAGTAAAACATTTTCTAACACTCTCCCTAGCTCTTTTTCTTAGCATTCCAGCTTTTGCACAAAGCTCCAATACTACTCCCACCGAGGACATTCCGCGTATAGACTACGAGTCTAGTCCCAAGGAGTATGTAATTAGTGATATTAAGGTAGAAGGACTCCGCACACTAGACGAAAAACTACTTATCAGTACCACGGGTTTGATGGTTGGCGATAGCATTTTAATCCCCTCTGAGCACCTATCTTTGGTGGCTAAGGGTCTGTGGGACCAGCGTGCTTTTGCGGACATAGACGTGAAAACAGACCTTCAAGGCGATAGCGTGGCTATCACTTTTATTGTCAAAGAACGCGCGAGGGTCTACGACTGGCAGTTTGACGGCATCAAGAAAAGTCAAACCAAAGACCTGCTAGAAAAACTTAACCTGCGCCGTGGGTCTGAGCTCTCGGACTATTTGATGGGCACCTCGTATGCTCTCATTAAGGAGTACTACCGCGAGAAAGGATTTAGAAATGCCACGGTGGACTATCGCATAGAGAGCGACTCGGTGGTCAAAAATGGCGTTGTAGTGGTCTTTGATATAGACCCTGGCAAAAAACAACGTATTAAAGAAATCACCATCGAAGGAGCCGATAATCTCAATACCAAGAAGATGGCAAAAGCGATGGACAATACAAAGAAAAAATCGCTTAACTTCCTAGCCGACAACAAATTCAAGGATGATATGTTTGACGACGACCTAGTGTTGATCGAGAACTACATGCGCTCGCAGGGCTATCGTGATGGTGAGGTTTTGGCGGATTCACTGTATCAGATAGATGAAAAAAATATAGGCGTGTGGATGAAAGTTAAAGAGGGCATCAAGTACTACTACCGTGATATCACGTGGGTGGGTAACTCGGTGTACACCACCGACCACCTAGCCAATTATGTGTTGGGCCTTCACAAGGGCGACACCTATGACTCGGAGGCTATGGGAGCTCGCCTAGGACTACCTGGTAAGGGTGAGATGGGCGATATTTCGGTTGCGAGCATGTATCAAGATAATGGTTATTTGGTGTTCAATATTGAGCCTTTCGAGACTGTTGTGGGTAAAGATTCGGTGGATGTTGAGGTGCGTATGATAGAGGGCAAGCAGTTCCGTATCAACCAAGTAGACTTCGATGGTAATACTCGCACCAACGACCACGTTATTCGCCGTGAACTAGAAACCCTCCCTGGGGATCTTTACTCTCAGTCGCTGCTGATTCGCACCTATCAACGTCTGGCGAGCATGGGACAATTCGACCAACAGTCGTTCTCTACCCCTCAGGTTATTCCTAATCCTCAGAACCAGACCGTAGACATTAAATACTCGCTTACAGAGATCTCGAACGACCAGTTGGAGCTATCGCTGGGCTGGGGTGGTGGTATGTTTATCGCCTCGGTGGGTGTGAACTTTACCAATGTGTCTATGCGTAAATTCTTCGATAAAACAGCTTGGCGCCCCTATCCCGCGGGTGATAACCAAACTTTGGGTGTAAGAGTTCAAACCAATGGTAGCTACTATCAGGCATACTCGCTGAGCTTTGTTGAGCCATGGCTTGGCGGTAAACGCCCCACAACCTTTAGCCTTAACACCTACTACTCGCGCGAGACTAATGCCTACACATGGGATGTAAATCCAACTCAATACTTCGGAACCATAGGTGTTGGAGCATCGATAGGTAAGCGTCTTCGCTGGCCAGACCCCTTCTTTACCTTCCAAGTGGGTTTGCAGTATCAGGCATATATGATGGACGATTGGACAGGTTTCTTGATGTCAAACGGAACAGCAAACACCCTATCGCTCAATCTGACTTTCGGACGTAACTCGGTGGACGACCTTCAGGGCTATCCTACAACGGGTTCAAATATCTCGCTGGGTGTGTCGCTAACGCCTCCGTTCTCGGCTTTCAACGACATAGATTACAGCGATCAAACACTCGATGAGCAAACACGCTATCGCTGGATCGAATACCACAAATGGAACTTCAACTCGCAGTGGTTTATGCCTCTTTCGCCCGACCGCAAGCTAGTGTTGATGGCACGCGCGCAGTTTGGCTACCTAGGGAGCTATGACCCCGACAATATCTCGCCTTTCGAGGGCTTCAATGTGGGTGGTGATGGTCTAACCACGGGTTACAATGTCTATGGAGTACAGACTGTGGGTCTTCGCGGTTACTCAAATGGTTCTCTTACCCCTTATAGCGACTACGGGCTTTATGCCAATATCTACAGCAAGTTCACAGCCGAGATTCGCTACCCAGTGATACGCCAAGGATCGACCATGGTCTACCTGTTGGCTTTTGCCGAGGCGGGTAACGCTTTCACCAATACCAAAGACTACAAGCCCTTTGAGCTCAAGAAATCAGCTGGTATCGGTATGCGTATCTACCTTCCTATCCTAGGTCTGTTGGGTATAGACTGGGGTTATGGATTTGACCCTGCATCGCCCAACGAGAGTGAGCGCAGCGGTTCGCAGTTCCACTTCACCATGGGTATGCAGATGTAATGTAAGATGAGGAGCTCTTGGCAGGGCTTTTGCACTCTTGCTAGATTTAAAACAAACATTAAAAAAATATTAAAACAAAACCTAAAAACTTTCAAGACAATGAAAACAATCAAATTTCTAGCCCTTGCCCTTCTGTTGGCTGCAACTTCGAGCACCGTTATGGCACAAAAACTAGCTACCATCAAAAGCAACGCTGTGATGGAGAAAATGATGGTTAAGGATAGTGTTCAAATGAAATTCGAGGCTCACGCAACCGAACTAACCCAAGAGGCGCAAGCCATGCAGACTGAGTTTAACAAGCGTTTGAGTGAGTTTCAAAATGCTGAGGCGGGTATGAGCGAGGTAGTTCGTGCACAGAAAGAAAAAGAACTTACTCAGCTAGCTCAAAACATCGAGCAGTTCAACGTAACTATGCAACAAAGCCAACAACAAAAACAACAAGAGCTAATCAATCCTATCGTAACTAAACTACGTGAGGCAGCAGCTAAAGTAGGTGCAGCAGGTGGTTATGCAATGATCTTTGATGGCGACACTCAACTTTACGTGAACCCATCGCTAGTGACCGACATCACCACTCAAGTAGAAAAAGAACTAGGCCTATAGCGCCGATAAGTAAGTCATTTTTGACACATCCCTTGGCACTTAAATGCTCATTTACCCTAGGTAAACTCCGCTTTAATTGCCTGCACGATGCGCCAAAACTAACTCACTTCTCAGCACTATAAATGCCCAGTGCGGGCACGCACCCACTGATAACTAATTAAAATGGTTGGAGTACTTGACTCAGGCCTAGGCGGACTATCTGTATTGAAAGAGATAGTGCGCCTTTTGCCTATTACAACGCCCGTGGTTTACTACGGTGATACAGCGAATTGCCCCTACGGTGGACGTTCCCAAAGCGAGATTCTGAGCCTTACCCAAAAGGCGGTCGAGGAGCTTGCCAGCAGGGGTGCCACAGTGGTGGTTTTGGCGTGTAATACCATGACGGGAGCGGCTATTGCACCTTTGCGAAAGCAGTATGAGAGCAGGGTGAGATTTGTGGGCATGGTCCCTGCGGTTAAACCTGCGCTAGAGTCTACACGCTCGGGGGTTGTGGGGGTGATGGCAACGCGTGCGACCTTGGAAAGCAAGGGCTACCACCGCGTGAGAGAAATGTTCCGTGGTAAGGGGCAGATGGTGGTTGAGATTGAGGGCTCAGGGCTGGTTGAGATGGTAGAGAGCGGGATGGTGCAGAGTCGTGAGTGCGAGGAGCTATTGCGCGAGAAATTGGCGGATTTTATTGTCGCTGGAGGTGATACACTGGTGTTGGGATGTACGCATTATCCATTTTTGCAAAACATTCTGCACAAAATTTTGGGCGATGGAGTGACTATTATTAACCCCGCAGGAGCAGTAGCACGCCAACTTGTGAGGGTGTACCTTGAGGATGCGACCCCATCACAAAAGAGTGATATAGAGGGCGAGATTAAGGTGGAGTTTATCAGCAGTGGTGGCGAAGCGGAGCGCGAGAAATTGGAGCGAGCGTGGTTTGGCAAGAGCTAAATAATTGCCCAGAGCTCTCACGCACAGCAGGGCGTGCGCTCCCCACACGGAAGGTGCGAGCTCACGCTGGCAGTCTTGCTCTTATTCAGAGCAGAACACCCGCAGCGCACGCCTTCCAAGCTGTAGCAGCGATGACTTGTGAGAGATAAATCATTGCCCGTGCCGCTGGCACCGCTTTGCGTCCCCTAGACGGACGAACCGCACCCCATAGGGGCGGCCGTCTTTACCTAAAGGTAAATTCGTCTATGCCCCTTGCGGTTCGCCGAGCGATGATTTAGTGAGAGATATATCATCAAAGAGCCAGACCAGCAATGGTGGGAGATGAATGATTGTCCAGTGTGGGCGCGCACTAGCAGGGCGACACTCCCCCACGGGAGGTGCGAGCCGCACTGGCAGTCTTGCTCTTATTCAGAGCAGAACACCCGCAGCGCACGCCCTCCAAGCTGGAGCAGCGGTGGTTTGTGAGAGATAAATCATCGCCCGTGCCGCTGGCACCGCTATGCGTCCGA
>CAYJLY010000070.1:0-5759 GCA_964371385.1 uncultured Rikenellaceae bacterium | reverse complement strand
GTGTCTATGGTGTCGGTAACGCTAGTTGAGGCCGGAGTAGTATCAATGACTAAGTTTTCAAACTCAGAACCACCAACTGTGTTTTCATTGGTTAACTTACCAGCCACATTTTCAGTATCTATGTATACATCATCACCAGGGGCATTCACAGAAACAGTTGTGGAGCCTACTGTAGTACCAGCAAGAATAGTTACATTGTGCTTGGAGCCATCATATGCTTCCACTTCTACGGTTAAGTCAGATGTAGGAGCATGGGTAATTTCTACAGTGTAAACAATTTGATTGGCAAGGCCATTTGTTTCACCTTCAGCTACGTCTACTGTTGCAAAAAGACTCACTGTCGCCTCATCACGCTCACCTTTCACTTCGTCTTTTACTGTCACAGTAAGTTTAGCGGTATCTGTGTCGCCTTCACTGTCTTTTACTTGATATTCAAAGGTAAATTCATCCTTTCCTTTATAGACATCGTCAGCAGGAGTAAAAGTGTAGGACCCGTCACGATTGAATACTATAGTATTGCCGTCATCTGTAGTGAAGGTAAGCCCAGTCTCAGGAATAGAAATCCAATCCCCTTCAGTAGCGCCGTCAGCAGACCAGCCTTCAGGTAATTTCACTTTTTCAAGACCGTCAGTTTTACTGTCTGCAGTGTCTTGATCATTCCAGCCATCAGCGCCTTCCTCATCATTATCAAGTACATTGCCTGTGGCAACGCCTTCTTCTCTTACAACATCTTTATCATTTTTTGCATTAGGCCCATCGTCCTTAATGTCTACGCGAACTTCCACATCAAGGCTTTGTCCACCTTGAGCAGCTTCTTTGCCGTCATAAATTTTAACGATAAAGTTATCAGCATTTTTTTCCTTTTCATTATGCTTATCATCGTCTTTATGCTCGGTAAAAGCTGTGATTTGTTCATAAGAATAACTTAAAGTGAAGGTTCCGTTGCTTTCTGTTAAACCTGTTATAACTACTTCACCATAATTTGTATTAGCTGATTGCTCAGTAACAGTATAGCCAGTAATGTTACCGTCGGCATCTTTGACAGCTGTAATGTCAAAAACTGTTGAACCGATTTCAATTTTGCCACCCTCCATGGTTTCGGCAGAGGTGAATTCAATACTATCTGTTTTTTTGGCTTTTTCGGTGCCAAGATGGGAATCATCGGTGGTGATTTTGTGTTGGGAATTTTCCACGCTTAACTCTGGCACATCATTGGTACCCGTCACCGTCACAGTTATACCTTGAGCTCGCCAAGAACCGTGTTCGTCTTGGACATATATGGTGAAGTTTTCATCAACGGTTTCAAGAGTGCCCTCACGGGTAACACCTAATTCTTGAGCCTTAGTATTATCTAA
The DNA here is from genome assembly GCA_964371385.1 of uncultured Rikenellaceae bacterium. Taxonomy (GTDB): domain Bacteria; phylum Bacteroidota; class Bacteroidia; order Bacteroidales; family Rikenellaceae; genus Mucinivorans. The sequence continues at coordinate 4,404 of CAYJLY010000070.1, read as the reverse complement.
GGTGTAGGTGTAGGTGCCGTCGGCGGCGATTTCCAGCTTTCCGTAGGTGCCTTCAACAGAGGAGCCTACTTTTTCATCGCCTAAGGCTATGCCTTCAACGGTATCCAGCTTAATATCATCATCAGCACCGGCGCCCTTTTCAAAGTAAGCCATGGAGTTTGCAGTGCCTACAAAAAAGCCTAGAGCTGTTGCTCCTGCGGCATTATCTGCAGGCAAATCCCCAGCTACGTTTCCGTAGTTATCGCTATCTATGTCGGAGGCAAAAGCCTTACCGCTTACGGTAATAGTTTCACCATTATCAATGGAGCCGCTCTTATTGCTGTCAAAGGCTAAATCATCTTCAGTGACATTTAAAGCTGGTGTGGCGCCTAATTCCTGCAAAATCTCTTCTAAGCTGTTATAGGGAGAATCACCGCTTTCAAAGGCCTCAACAGCGGCAAGATATTCTTTATAACCTTCTTCACCCATCATGAATAAATCAGGGCGATCATTGCTACCAAATACGTTAATGGCAATGGTCACGGTAATGGTATTGGCGCCATCGCTAATTTGCACTTGAAAGCCTTCCACGCCGGTGTCACCAAGGCCAAGGCGCTGTGTGTCGTCATCGCTATTATTAAGGATATAAGAGAAGGAACCATTGGAATTTACGGTAATGGAGCCATAGGTGCCATTGGGGGAGCCCACTAAGGTAAAAGTAAGGTTTTGGGCTTCTGGGTCAGAAGCTGTTAACTGGCCTGTAAGTACAGATTGTCCGGCGTATTCTGCGTTGGGGCGGTCAGGATCAAAGCCCACACCAGCTTCAATGGCAAAACCTGTAAAATCAATGCCTACAGGCTCGTTGTTAAACAAAATTTCTTGTGCATTGTCTTCGGTAACGCCATCAGGGTATTCTTGGTCAAGGCCGCTAAGGCGATCAATACCATTTAATAAAGTTCCGGCAATGGTATCTACGCTATTACCGCTACCTTGAGGGGCCGCAGAAGCAGGACCCGCAGCAGGCATGAGCTCTTCACCAAGGGCAGCAAAGAAATCTTCGCCGGCCACTTCTTGTCCACCAATGAGAAAGGTGGGCATATTTTCTGAGGAATAAGAGTCATAAAAGCCGGCCAGATGAACAGAGGAGCCGTCCTCAAAAGACATAACTAGGGTATTATCTTCACGAGTGAGTGTAGCGTCACCGGAATCAAATTCAAAAACCAAGCGGTCTTCAGCTTGAGGAGTAAGGGTGGTGTTGGTTCCTGCAGTTGGCTTTTGTAATAAAATGTCGGCCATGATCTTTTCCTTTTTTAAATGTGTTCACAGAGGCAGTATGCACATAGCATCAGAAGGCATGCCAAAATCACGCAAAAAAGACGCCACCACATGGTGCGTCTTATAAAAATGGGGGTATATATGGCGTACGATCCTGTGCCGTACGACGAGGCAGATAGCCTCAGGCCGCCAAAATATGAGGGGATTTGGTAGCCCTGCACGTCATATAAAATAGCTATGACGTGCATAAGTGGGGGAGTATTTTTTACAAAAGTACTCACAAGCTGTTACGCATGGGGGACAGTAACAGTGAGTGGTTACTGTGTCAAGAAGTTTTGAAGAAAAAATTAAATTAATCGTAGGGTTTTGGTGTGCTTTCGCAGCGAGAAGTCTTTCTACATTTACGTATAATTTGTGTATTTTTCACTGGGTGTAAAGTTATTACTTACACTACCCTTAGTGAAGTAAAGGTAACTATGTGGCACCATGTATTTTTTACGTTTGAAGTGTTAATTTTCTACTACCTGCATACTTTTTTCAGTGCTGAGGAATATTTGCGTAAAACAGTATTAAAAAAAGGCGCTACATGTTTCCAAGTAGCGCCTTTTATTAGATAAATGTGTCAATTAGTTGTAAAGGCGCCGCCAAGGCGGCGCCCATGAAGTTACCTAGTAAAGACCAGGGTAGAGTTGAATGAGCACAGTGGCAATGATACCTACCACAACGCCGTAGAATACGAAGGGCCAGAAGGTTTTCTTAAGAACAAGACCTTCACGACCAGCAAGACCTACCACAGCACACACAGCTACGATGTTGTGTACACATACCATGTTACCCATACCACCACCTACAGCTTGCGCTGCTACAATGATTTGACGGGGGATTTGTAACAAGGCTGCAGTGTTCCATTGGAACTCAGCAAAGAGCAAGTCAGATACAGTATTAGAACCGGTAATAAAGGCACCAAGGCCACCCACAAAGGATGCCAACATGGGCCAAGTGCCGCCGGCCACAGAGGCTACGGTTTGGGCCATGGCAAGAGGCATGGAAGGTAAGCCTTCTGGGTTAACACCGGAACCGCGGAAGATGGATACCAAGGCCACAGCAAAGATAAGGGCAATGGTGGGGGATTTCATTTTGCTAATGGATTCGCCCCAAGCGCGCTTAACAGCGTCACCGCTCATACCGTGAATGGCAATGGTTAAAATGGATACAAGAATGAAAGGAATGGTGCCAGGCAAGTACAAGTACTGAATGGCAGCGTCCACATTTTCATAGCCTAAGATATCGCTGAAAGGAATGGACTTGGATGCAAGCCAGGACTTGAAGGGCAATTGAGAAATACGGGTAACTACCAAGATGAGACCAATGAGGGCATAGGGCAACCATGCTTTAAATTGGCTCATGTGAGCAGTAAATTCTGTTTTGCCACTGGTTTTAACAGTACCGGTCCATTCAGGATCCCAGCTGTCTTGAGGACCAAAAGTCCATACGTCCTTAGGTACGCAGAAACCTTTCTTGGTACCGGCCACAAGGGCGCCAAGACCCACAAGACCACCAATGAGGGAGGGGAATTCTGGTCCGAGGAACCAAGACTTGTTGGGGCCGTAATAACGGGTCATGAAGCCTAAGAGGAAGATGGGCAGAATAATAGCCATGGGGCCGTGCATGGTGGTTGCCCATTCACCAATAACTTTAGCAAAGGTTTCAAAGCTGTTGAAGTTGCTAGCAGAGGCTTCGGCAATGAGGCCTTTGAGCGGGGTAAGACCTACAAGAATAGGCGTGCCCACAGCACCAAAGGTTACGGGGAAACTGTTAAATACTAAGCAGATAACAGCCGCAGCCAAGGGGGGGAAACCCAAGGAAAGGAGCAGAGGAGCTGCCAAAGCTGCAGGTGTACCAAAACCAGCGGCGCCTTCAATGAAGGAAGCAAACATATAACCGATGATGATGGTTTGCACACGGCGGTCAGGGCTGATATTTTGCATACCGTATTGAATGGTTTCCATACCGCCACTTTCTTGCAAAGTGAACATGATAAGGATGGCACCAAATACAATGATAAGCACGCCAATGGCCACTACCACACCTTGCAAGGACAAAGCCGCAAGGTACATGGGGTCAAGGTTCCAAGCAAACATACCCGCCACCACAGCAATAAGCCATGCAACGGGCATGGCGCGTGTGGCAGGCCAGCGCATACCCACCATGAGTACGAGCGCAGCTACAATAGGCAAAATTGCCATCAGAGCTAAGAGAGATACAGACATAGAAACTCCTCAACGTGTAGCGGCGTTTTCCGCTACGCAAAAAAAGTTATTACAGGCATCTATAAAGATGCAAACACCAACCTTTTTTCATCCATGTAAAATATAAAATTTTACAAAGTCGCCCTAAGCATCCATCTTAGGGCGACCAGTATAAACAAACCTTATTTACGCAAATTTTCAGCGAGAAGTTCAGCAATATGCGTGACTTTAAGGCCTTGTTGTTCTTTTTCTGCTCCGCCGCGAATTTGCATAACGCAGCCGGGGCAATCCACCACAAGACGTGTGGCGCCAGACTCTTTGGCATTATTTAGCTTCATTTCCAAAAGGTTTTTGGAAATACCGGGGAATTTCATGGAATACGATCCCCCAAAGCCGCAACAGACATCTTCTTCCTTACTGGCCACATATTCTGCGGCACTGTCTATGAGTGCGCGTGGCTCTTGGGTAACGCCAAGGCCGCGGCAAAGGTGGCAAGAAGCATGATAGGTAACTTTTTCAGAGCTTTTGATAAAGTCTTCGCCAGCAAGGCCCAATTTGTTATGCACAAAAGAGCTAAAGTCTGTGACTTTTTCCACAAAAGCCGCACAACGGGTTTTGGTGGCGGCATCTGCATTGCTGTCAGCGCCTATAAGGTCTGCATAGGTATGCTTTAGATGCGATGCACAAGATGCGCACAGGGTTACAATGGCATCGTATTGATTGGAATCAAAGGCCATAATATTTTGCTTGGCCACCGAAATGGAGGTTTTTCTTTGTCCCATCATTTCTAAAGGAAGACCACAGCAGCTTTGCTCCATGGGGAAGTCCACAGCCACATTATGCTTAGAGAAAAGCTCCACGGCGGCCTTAAGCTGTTCAGGATAAATGAAATCCTGCGCGC
>CAYJLY010000069.1:3023-5871 GCA_964371385.1 uncultured Rikenellaceae bacterium | reverse complement strand
AATGATGGCTATAGGGTACGAATGCATCCTCTTCATGCAGAGCTAATACAAATAGCAGGGCGTACGCTCCCCCCACGGGAGGTGCGAGCCGCACTGGCAGTCTTGCTCTTATTCAGAGCAGGACACCCGCAGCGTACGCCTCTGAAGAGCCACAGTGAGAGCCAAATGATAAAAACGCTTTGCGTCCGAGCCGCACAGGCGAAGATCTAGTGAGAGACGAGTCGTAAAAGACGCTATGCGTCCTAGTAGGGCGACACTCCCCCGGGGAGCCCTGCTCCTTTTTCTAGCATGGGAGCAGGACACCCAGTGTCGCCCTGAGAAGGCAAATAAAAAAAGAAAAACCCTCCTTGGTTAAAGAGCCTGAAACAGACTGAAAAAGAAGATTTCCGCTGTTTTAAGGGGTTTAACCATAAAAAGAAAAGCTAAAGCAATCATAAGGGGCAGATAAACCATAGCAGGGCGACACTCCCCCCCACGGGAGGTGCGAGCCGCACTGGCAGTCTTGCTCTTATTCAGAGCAGAACACCCGCAGCGCACGCCCTCCAAGCTGGAGCAGCAGTGGTTTGTGAGAGATAAATCATCGCCCAGTGCGGGCACGCACAAACAAAAAACTAATAACAAAACAATAAACCAAAACACTATGAAATCCCTCTTTCTAACTCTCGCCATGGCCTCTCTTGCGGGCTGCAGCGGCAAAACTAGCGACCAAAAGGCTGTCGTTATTCCTACCCCAAACCAAATGGAACTTACCCAAAAATGGGTTAAAGCAAGCGATGAGGTCACCATCTCTATCGATAGTACGCTCCCTGCCGAAGGTTATGTTTTGGATATTACCAACGGAACCCCAACTCTAAAGGGTGGCTCGGGCGCAGGTGTACAGTATGGTCTTACGACCCTTGAGCAGCTCAAGGACGAGCAGGGTATGGTACCTGTGGGTAAGATTACAGACTCTCCGAGATTTGCATGGCGTGGATTTATGTTCGATGTGTCTCGCCATTTCCAACCAAAGGAGCGCATCATAGAGCTACTTGATATTCTTGCCTATCACAAGATCAACAAGTTTCACTGGCACCTCACTGACGGCATAGGCTGGCGTATAGAGATAGAGAAATACCCCGAACTTACTAAGCGTGGTGCATGGCGCAAGGTCAAAGCGGCAGATGCTCCATGGGTGGGGCTTCAACTGAGCGAGCAGGGTGCTGAAAACACCTATGGTGGATACTACACCAAAGAGGACATTAAAGAGGTGATAGACTACGCTACAAAGTTAAACATAGAGGTTATCCCCGAGATCGAGATGCCAGGCCATAGCGAGGCGGCTACGTTCTGCTACCCAGAGCATGTGTGCGAGGGTGCTAAGGCAGGAAGTGGCGTGTACTGTGCGGGCGATGAGGACACCTACGAGTTCTTGTTTGGCATCCTAGATGCGGTGATGGAGCTTTTCCCTAGTAAGTATATCCACATCGGTGGCGATGAAGTAGGCAAGGGACAATGGGCTGCGTGTCCAGTGTGTCAGGGCGTGAAAAAGCGTGAGGGACTAAAAGACGAGCACGAATTGCAGAGCTACTTCATTGGCAAGGTTAATGACTATGTGCGCTCTAAGGGCGAGACTCTTATTGGCTGGGACGAAATCACCGAGGGTGGTTTGGCTGGCGGTGCTGTGGTGATGAGCTGGACGGGCTACCACAATGGCGTAGCGTCGGCTCGCAAGGGTAATCAAGTGGTAATGTGTCCGCTAGATTATGTGTATTTCGACCACTACCAAGGCTATAACAATTTCGAAAAACAGGCTTGGGGAGGATTGAATGACCTGAAGCGTGTGTATGATTTCGCAGTGATACCCGATGAACTAGAGACCGAGTTCCACAAGAACATCATGGGCGGTCAGGCCAACCTTTGGACAGAGAATATTTCCACTTGGGAACATGCTCAATACATGCTCCTGCCTCGCCTTGCGGCTCTGAGCGAAGCTCTATGGTGTGGAGTGGATAACAAAGACTGGGAGCGTTTCGCAGGCGATATGCAGACCCTACTTGCGCGCTACAAGGCTCGTGGTTGGAACTATGCCGAGAGTGCTTACACCCCACGAGTGGAATCTGTGAAGCTAGAGGGCAAAGGAGCGAAAGTGAAAATTTTTACCGAGCTACCATCTACAATTCACTACACTGTTGATGGTTCTGAACCGACAGCCTCTTCGGCTGTGTATGACAGCGTGATTCTAGTGGAGGGTCTAACCACCATCAAAGCGCAAGCGTTCAACCCCTCGGGTGAAAAAGTGGGCTACCCACTGACCCTTAAAGATATGGGCAACCTAGCTACGGGCAAAACCGTAAGCTATACCTCGCCTTTCAACGAGCAGTACAATGGCGGTGGCGACGCAGCCCTAACCGATGGAAAATATGCCGTTAAGCGTGGTGATGATAAATCATGGCAAGGTTTCCAAAGCTCCGACGTGGAGTTTGTGATCGACCTAGGCTCTGAAATGGAAACCAAGACCTTTGAGACTACTTTCTTCCAACACATAGGCTCTACTTCGGTGATGTTGCCTTTGTCGGTGAGCGTTGAGGGTTCTGTTGATGGAGAGAATTTTGAGTTGCTTTCTAAGGCGGATGTTGAGGGCGAGAGCAAAGTGTTCGATGCTTTTGTGAAGCCAGTTAGCGTGAGTTGGGAGCCTTCGAAAGTGCGCTACCTGAGAGTGAAGGCCGAAAATATGGGCACTCTACCTAAAGATATTATGCACCCCCGTGGAGGTGATCCAGCTTGGGTCTTCCTCGATGAGGTCATAGTAAAATAACTCCAAGCTGGAGCAGCAATGATTTAGCTCGAACTGTGCCTTTGTGAGAGCTAA
>CAYJLY010000069.1:0-2923 GCA_964371385.1 uncultured Rikenellaceae bacterium | reverse complement strand
ACTCCAAGCTGGAGCAGCAATGATTTAGCTCGAACTGTGCCTTTGTGAGAGCTAAGACAAATAGACGGGCGAATCGGTGCGAGCGGACGCTGGCAATCTCCCAACGGGGAGCACGGCTCGCCTAAAGGCAAGCCCATCGCACTCCCCTGCGGCACGCACGCCTTAAACAAACTAAAAGAGCTAAACAAAAAACTAAAAGGGTCTTTGACCCAATAATTAAAGACGCTGTGCGTCCACACAAATGGAACTACAAAGCATAAAAAACAAATTTGGAATCATAGGCACCTCGCCTGCGCTCAATCGCACGCTAGAGGTGGCTTTGAGGGTTGCACCCACCGATTTGAGTGTGCTTATCACGGGCGAGAGTGGTTCGGGAAAAGAGTTTTTTCCTCAGGTAATCCATTCTCATTCCTCGCGAAAGCACGCACCCTATATTGCGGTGAACTGTGGTGCTATACCCGAGGGAACGATAGATAGCGAACTTTTCGGCCACGAGAAAGGTGCTTTTACGGGGGCTAACGACTCTCGAAAAGGATATTTTGAGGAGGCGAACGGTGGCACTATCTTTTTGGACGAAGTGGCCGAACTGCCTCTGACCACCCAAGTGAGATTGCTTAGGGTGTTGCAGAGTGGTGAGTTTATCAGAGTGGGATCGTCGAGAGCTCAAAAGACGGATGTGAGGGTGGTGGCCGCCACTAACGTAAACCTACATACGGCTATCGAGAATGGTCGTTTTCGTGAGGATCTGTACTACCGTCTGAACACTGTGCCCATCGTTGTGCCAGCTCTAAGGGAGCGCAAGGAAGATATTTTCTTGCTCTTTAGAAAGTTTGTGAGCGATGTGAGTACTCAGTATATGTTGCCAGCTATAACCCTTACCCCTGATGCGAAACATCTGTTGGAGAACTACGATTGGCCAGGAAATGTGCGCCAGCTAAAGAATGTTGCCGAGCAGATGTCTGCCATTGAACAGGGTCGCCAGATAGATGTGACCATACTCAAGGGCTACCTACCCGAGTTTAACCCTACGGCTATGCCCATGCTCCATCCCAGCGTTGGAGGTGGCGCGGCCGCTGCGAGTGCAACGGAGAGGGATATTTTGTATAAGTTGCTTTTCGACCTGCGGGGCGAGGTGAACGATCTGAAGATGATGATAATGCAGGGCACGGGGGCAAAGGCTGCGAGTGTGAGTGGTGTGAATAGCGTTGGTGGAATGAGCGGTGTGGGTACTGTTGGAGCGCAGGCGCAAGAACCACAAAGAGTGGGTGCGCCACACTTCAACCCCAATGAATACATAGAGCCCGAAGTGCTCAATGACCAAAGCGAGGTGGAGCTATTGCCTCCCGTAGCTGAAGCCCCCAAAACCAAGGCGGAGGCAGAGCGCATGAGGATAGTGGAGGTGTTGGAGCGCAATGGCGGTCGTCGAAAAGAGAGTGCCGCCGAGCTGTTTATGTCCGAGCGCACGCTCTATCGTAAGATAAAAGAACTTGAGATAGAGATTTAGTCGCGCTGGTAGAAGGCTCTGTGAGAGATAAATCATAAAGACACTGTGTGTCTTAGACGTGCGCACCGCACCCCAACGGGGAGCACGGCTCGCCTAAAGGCAAGCCCATTGCACTCCCCTGCGGCACGCCCAAGCTGGAGCAGCGGTGGTTTGTGAGAGGCAAGCATAAAGAAAAAAGCCACAAGCAAACTAAAATCCGAGCGAAACAGTTAGCAAGGCGTACGCTCCCCCCCCGCGGGAGCCCTGCTCTTAGGAAAGAGCAGAAACCCCGCAGCGCACGCCCTAAGGAGAATAGCTTTGTTCCCCCTTAGACAACGCACCGGCGTGAGCCGCATTGGCAGTAATTATTTGAGAGTTAAACGGAACCATTGCTTGTGCCGCTGGCACTGCTATGCGTCCCAAAAAAAATAAAGAAATGAAACAATATCACGACCTACTAAAAAAAGTAATGAGCGAGGGCGCAGATAAGTCAGACCGAACGGGCACTGGCACACGCTCGCTCTTTGGTCATCAGATGCGTTTTGATTTGAACGAGGGCTTCCCTTGCTTAACTACCAAGCGCCTGCACCTGAGATCCATCATCCACGAACTGTTGTGGTTCCTCAAGGGGGATACAAATATTCAGTATCTTCGTGACAATGGAGTGAGCATTTGGGATGAATGGGCAGACGAGAATGGCGATTTGGGGCATGTCTACGGCTACCAGTGGCGCAGTTGGCCCACTCCCTCGGGCGAGAGCATAGATCAAATCTCGGCTCTGATTGAGGGGCTGAAGAATAACCCCGATTCACGTCGCCATATAGTTAGTGCATGGAATGTGGCGGATATTGAGTCTATGGCGCTGCCCCCCTGCCACACGATGTTCCAGTTTTATGTGGCGGACGGGAAGCTGAGTTGCCAACTCTACCAACGTTCGGCGGATTTATTCCTTGGGGTGCCTTTCAATATTGCGAGCTATGCCCTGCTGACTATGATGGTGGCGCAGGTGTGTGGACTTAAAGCGGGCGAATTTGTGCATACCCTAGGGGATGTTCATATCTATTCAAACCACTTCGATCAGGTGCAAGAGCAGCTCTCGCGTGAGTTTAGAGAGCTACCAGTGATGAAGATTAACCCTAGTGTGAAGGATATTTTCGAGTTTACTTTCGAGGATTTTGAGCTCATGGGCTATGATCCTCACCCTTCGATCAAGGCTCCCATAGCGGTCTAGAGGTGCGCAGGTGCGAGCCGGAGTCCGAGCCGCGCTGGTAGTGATTTTGTGAGAGATAAATCATCGCCCAGTGCGGGCACGCACTAGCAGGGCGAAAGCTTCCCCCCGCGGAAGCCCTGCTCTCTAAAGAGAGCTAGTTCTTACCGCAAGCGCACGCCCCACAAGCTGGAACGGCGGTGATTTGTGAGAGAAGAGTCACAAAAGACGCT
>CAYJLY010000068.1:0-6839 GCA_964371385.1 uncultured Rikenellaceae bacterium | reverse complement strand
GAGGATAGCATTCGAGGTGAGAGTCTCGGCAAATGCCGGAGTTTGCATCTCCGCCAAGGTTTTTGTGGTGCCGCTTACGCCATTGCCATTGAGTTCTATTGTCGATAGAGAATAACAATCTATGATATTGCCTTCGTTATAGCCAGTCACACCGCCATAATCTGAATCTCCACTCACGGTCGCAGTCGAGTAGCTAGCGCGTATGGTGCCGTTGTTCACGCCCGCCAAGCCGCCAGTACCGCCAATACCGCTTGCACCCTCGCCGCTGGTAAAGCAGTTTGCAATAGTGCCAATATTCTGTCCAACTAGCACTCCGATATAATTAGAACCTTCGACCTTGACCGTGCTCGAACAGTTGGTGATGGTGCCTTGATTACCACTAACAAGTCCTCCAACGATATTCCCGCCTGTAACAGAGCCGTCCACCGATAGATTCCAGATGCTAGATGCACCACTAGTAATGCCAAAGAGGCCCTGGAAATCGTTAGAATTATCGATATAAAGCCCCGTGATAGCGTAGCCCTTACCATTAAAATTACCTGCAAACTCATTTTCCATCGCTCCAATAGGCGTCCAAGGATGAGCCTCTCCGCCAAGGTATATGTTGTCCATTAGAGAGAAATAGGCGTTTTCATAGTTATTCCCACTATTTGTAAGAGCCGCTAGACCCATAAGGTCTTCTTTGTTGTTGATACGATAGGGATTATCCTGCGTACCCTCGCCCTCGAATGTGATTACGGGGGCTGGGTTATCGAAATCTAGCGTTGGATAGTCACTACCTGTACTTGTCCACTGCACTGCTTTCACCTTGGCATCGGTGTATTTGGTGTTATAACTGCGGGCAGCAGTGGTAAGAGTAGAGGCAAAACCTGCGGATTTCATCTCCGCCTCGCTCATTTGCGTGCCGCTTTCGCCCTCGCCATTGAACGTTATTGACGATAGAGAGTAGCTATTTTCAATACTACCAAAGTTTCGGCCAGTCACACCGCCATAAGAAGACTCGCCATTCACGGTCGCAGTCGAGTAGCTAGCGCTTATGGTGCCATCGTTATAACCCGCCAAGCCGCCAATAAGTTTATCGCCACTTGCACCCTCGCCGCCACTAAAGCAGTTTGCAATAGTGCCAATATTCGCTCCAATCAGCACTCCGATAGTTTCCGTACCTTCGACCTGAACCGTGCTTGAACAGTTGGTGATGGTGCCTAGATTAGCACCAACAAGTCCTCCAACATGTTGTGCGCCTGCAACAGAGCCATCCACTGATAGATTCCAGATGTTAGATGCCTCGCTAGTGAAACCAAAGAGCCCTTGATTATCAGCCATAGAATTATTGATATAAAGCCCCGTGATAGTTTTGCCATTACCATCGAAATTACCTGCAAACGGATTGTTCTCCGTTCCAATAGGCGTCCAAGGGTGAGCTGCCCCCCCTAGGCTTATATTATCATTGAGTTTGAAGTATTTATTTGCGCTGTATTCTTGGTCTGAGTTGGTAAGAATAGCCAAACTCTCAAGCTCATCTCTTGTTTTGATAAGATAGGGATTATCCACCGTACCATCGCCCTCAGAGAAACCGATTGTGGGAGGAATGGGAGCCTCAAAATCATACGTCGGGTAGGCGTTCGAGGTAGAAACCCAAGACAGTGCCTTCACACCAGCGTCGGGATAGTCGGTGTTGTAGACGCGGGCAGCGGCGGTAAGAGTAGAGGCAAAGCTTGAGGTTTTCATATACGTCTCGCTCATTTGTGTGCCGCTTACGCCATAGCCATTGAGTTTTATTGTCGAGAGAGAATAACAATCTATGATATTGCCTGTGTTTGCCCCCGCCACAGCGCCATAATCATTACTACCGCTCACAGACGAGGTCGAGTAGCTAGAGCGTATGCTACCTTCGTTGCTGCCCGCCAAGCCGCCCATAAACATAGTGCCTGATGCACCCACGCCGCCACTAAAGCAGTTTGCAATAGTGCCATTGTTCTGTCCAACTAGCACACCGATATTTTCATCACCTTCGACCTCGACCGTGCTCGAACAGTTAGTGATAGTTCCATCACTAACGCCAACAAGTCCTCCAACAATATCGAGACCCTTAACATAGCCATCTACCGAGAGATTCGAAATAGATGCCTCGCTACTGATATTATAGAAAAGACCCTGATAGTTGCTCTCGGGATTATTGATATAAAGCCCCGTAATCTCCTTACCGTTACCATTGAAATGACCGGAGAATGAAGCGTCAAATCCAATAGGTATCCACTGATTTGAATCAGAGCCGCGAAGGTCTATGTTGTCCATTAGAGAGAAATAGATGTTGGCATCTTGACTCCCAGCATTTGTAAGAGTCGCTAGACCCATAAGGTCTTCTTTGTTGTTGATACGATAGGGATTATCCTGCGTACCCTCGCCCTCGAATGTGATAACGGGAGCTGGATTTCCGAAATCTAGCGTTGGATAGTCACTACCTGTACTTGTCCACTGCGCTGCTTTTACCTTGGCATCAGCGTACATGGTGTTGTGAGCGCGGGCAGCGGTGGTAAGAGTCTCGGCAAAGCTTATGTCTTGCATTTCTTCTAGGGTTTTTGTGTGACCCTTGCGACCTCTGGCATCGTTTTGTAATGTTACTAGAGAGTAGCTATTTAGGATTATGCCCCCGTAGGTGTTGCTAATGCCAGCCACAGCGCCATAATGTGAATCACCCTTCACAGGCGAGATAGAGTAGCTAGCGCTTATGACGCCACTGTTATTAGAGCCCGCCAAACCGCCAATAAACATAGTGCCTAATGCACCGTCGCCGCCACTAAAGCAGTTTGCAATAGTGCCAATATTCGCTCCAACTAGCACTCCGATATAATCAGTACCTTCGACCTCGACCGTGCTCGAACAGTTGGTGATGGTTCCATAATTATAAGCAACAAGCCCTCCAACATAATTAAAGGCTTTAACAGAACCACTCACCGATAGATTCCAGATGTTAGACTCATTACTAATGTAGCCAAAGAGACCTTGATCTTCATCCTCAAGATTATTGATATAAAGCCCCGTGATATCGTAGGTCTTACCATTAAAATTACCTGCAAACCTACTTTTCTCTGTTCCAATAGGCGTCCAAGGGCTTGCCTCGCCGCCAAGGTCAATAGGTCCCGTGAGTTCAAAATAAGTGTCGGTGTAGTCTACTCCAGCGTTATTTAGAGTAGCGAGTAGGGCTAGATCATCTTTGTTTGTGATTTGATAGGGGTTAAGCTCCGTGCCGCTACCCTTAAAGCTACCAAGAGGTTTGGCGGGGGTGCCGTTGGTATTAAATGTAGGGTGCTCTTCGCCTGAGTTCAAAATCCACTCAAATGCTTGTTCACCCTTGAGGCTGGTGGCGTTGTAGAGCGAGGCGCCATCGTTGAGCTTTTGCTCAAAATCCTTTGATGCCATCTCCGCTGCACTCATTTCTGTGCCGTTAGTGCCGAGTCCATTAGCAGCTGCGCCACCCGTCAGAGAGTAGCAATTAAAAAACAGACCAGTATTCTCGCCAATTATTTGCCCAAAATCAGAATCACCTGTGATTGAAGCTCCACTTGTGTAGTTGATACAGTTGTTTATTTTGCCGTCAGAACTATTACTACCAACTATACCACCAATGAAGTTAACGCCTCTAATAGAACCATGGTTGACGCAGTTGGCAACGATGGTATTATCAGTATGGCCAACTATCCCACCTATTATTGAACCGAGACCACTGCTAGGTGTTTGAGATGAAATATCAACTGTACCATCATTCTCGCAATTGATAATGGTACTATTTTTCGCCCCACCAACAATACCACCTGCGAAATAATGACTGATTGTTATACTAACTTTGTTATGGCAGTTGGAAATAGTACTATTTATAGCTTCTCCTGCAATGCCGCCAATATAATCTACGCCCTTGAGGGTTCCCGAAACCGTAAGATTACGCACTGTAGCATTTTCGATTACTCCAAAAACTCCCAAGTAATCCATACCTCCCTGGGTGTTCTGAATTTCTATGATTTCTTTAAGGTTACCATCGAAGATACCATTGAATGGGGCGCCAGTATCTCCTATCGGTTCCCAAATGTGTTCACTTGTAGAGCCTTCAAATGAAATGTCTTTTGTCATCATGAAGTGTACACCCCTTAGATCTTTGTGTTCCTTAACAACAACGCGTAGTGCCTCAAGGTCGTGAAAATCTTCAATCAAATATGGGTCTTCTTCTAGTCCCGAGCCTTTGAAATACTCGCTAAGATCCACCCTCTGTGGAACAGCGCCATAGTCGTGGCGAGGGAATCCATCCGTAGTAGTAGTCCAAGAGCTATACTTAGTGCTGGGATTATTGGCATTTGCCCATCTAGCGTTAGAAATCAGCACTGAGAAATTATTTTTCATATCCTCTTCGCTCAACTGCTCGCCATTGTAGCCTCCTATCAACTTGGGGTTTTCGAGAGAGTAACAATTAGTTGGTTCATATGTTTCACCGAATCGCACAGTCCCTATTATACCTCCAGAGCTAGGAAAATCGAGTGGACCTGTAATGTTCCCTGCGCTATAGCTATTGTCAATAGTGGTCTTCGTGGCTATTCCCGCAATACCACTTGCGATGTTGCCATTAACATCGCCAAGGGTGTAGCAGTTGAGTATTTTGGAATTAAGGGCATTGCCAATAAGCCCTGCTGCCAATCCATCTTGAGAGTTGATCGTTACATCACTCCAACAGTTGGTAATGCTCGAACCCTTGTCATTTGCCACCAAACCTGCGCTTGTTGAGCCTGCAAAGGAGGCACTTACGCTACCCTGCACACCTAGGTTTATGATAGTTGCCCCCTTGGCTGAGCCAAACAAAGCGTAATCTGGAAAATCATAACCAGGGTCAGGTTCAGCTGCATTTATACGCAAGCCGCTGATGGTGTAGCCATCGCCATTGAAATGCCCCGTGAAAGGGTGCTCGCCTGCGCCTATGGGCGTCCACTGGTTATCATCACTGCCCTCGAGATCTATGTTGTCGACTAGTTGGTAGTATTTTATTTCGTTGTCCCCAGTGCTATTGATTCTATCCCTGTGACTCTCCAAATCCTCTTTGGATGCAATTAGATAGGGATCCTCTTTGGTGCCCGAACCTATGTTCAGGAGCGGAGCAAGCACTGCGTTCGCCATATAAACCTCAAAGTTAATGGTGTTAAGCGAAGCACGCTCTAAAGTTACGTCATTGTCTATGGTTTTTTTCGTAAATAAAGAATAATACAATAGTGAACCGTCACTCTCTTTCTTGAAGAAATACAAGATCAATTCAATGTTGCTGCCTGCTTTCAATGTAGTTGGCAGGATAGACACAGGAATCTTTGCAGTGTACCCCTCGCCTATCAATCCTTTACCACCACTGACACTTACATCAATAAAATTGTTTGAGCTATTCATGTTGTAGAATAATTCATCCTCCACACTTTTTGTAAGGTCGAGGTTAGCTGCACTCTGAAATCCACGAACAGACACTTTTGTTAAATTAAACTGTTCGGGGAAACCTCCTATCTCGTTGAAGGTGATATGTAGGTCGGCAATTGCCCCCACTTGTTGCATTGGTGATGCCGTTATCTCGCCTTCAAGTGGCGAGATAGAGAAACTCTCAGAGCTTATCATAGGCACGGTGCTCCCTAGCGAACCAAGTCTATCGTTGACCACCACGTTCTGAAGACCTAAGTCCACAGGATAACTGTTGTTCGATACACTTCCAATAGTAGGTTTGAATGGATACATCAAGCGCAGTTCGTCGCCAAAGCCAATACCCTCGAACAATGCTGATTTATCGTAATTAGCTCCTTGTTCTACGACAGTGAATTTCTCGATATTAACTGGTTGCACCGATGTACCATAGGCTGGGCTCCATCCCCCAAGGCTATCGTCCAAATGCCAGCTGGCACTCCAGCGCCCACCCTGGTCCTCTAATGCGAGCTTGGTGCTACTTTCCTCCAGCGGAACCCTCACACTCACAGTGAAGCCTTTTTCGGGGTTGTACAGTTCTTGTTGGAAATCACTTTTCTTACAGCCCACCAGAGCTAATGCTCCCGTTGCTATAAGCAAGCCCGCTGTGCGCATATTCTTAGTGCGTTGGGCTAGGTTAAATAATCTGAAAATTGATTTTTTCATCTTTTTTATGTCGTATTATTTTTATTTCTTTTGTTTTCTTGTCAGTGTCGTTGGCGCTTATAGAATTGTTCCTCCTTCGAAGCCCTCGGTTGCCGTGAGAGCTTGCGTGAAGGTTAGGGTATTTGTAGCCGCGGGATCGCCTTGTATGGTTTGCACGCTTATGCTAAAGGTTCTTTCCTTAGTCGAGGTATTTGGCTTGATATTAACCGTAAAGTGCTTCTCACTTTTTCCCTCCACTGTGAAATTATCACTTGGTAGCACATCCCATTCTACATTGGAGCTTACGTCAAAAGTATAAATGCCTCCCTTTGTTGGTATTACAGATGGCATGTCAGATGGAGCCATAAGAGTGATTTGAGGAGTTGGTAACTGGGTGCTGCTCCAATTTACATGTGCTTGAGGATTACTACCTTTGGTAAACACATCTATGGCTACAGTCCTAGGGGCAGTAGTTGTATTTGCGGGAACTCTGATTTCTATCTTCGTTGTACTTTGTGATATCACTTCGCAGTTGGTTATACCCGGCACATAAATCTCAAGACCATTGGTGGTTACAGGGAAAGTATAGGTTCCCCCTTGGGTTGGTATGCCCTCGGGTCCAATAGCTGGGCTAGGGCTGCCAAGGGTGAGTGTTGCTGGTGCAGCTGCTTGGATTATCCCCCACGAAAAATTAACTGTTGGATCTTCGGTGTACT
>CAYJLY010000067.1:4357-7055 GCA_964371385.1 uncultured Rikenellaceae bacterium | reverse complement strand
CCCCTTGCGGTTCGCCCTTCAAACTGGAGCAGCAATGGTTTGTGAGAGATAAATCATTGCCTGTGCCGCTGGCACCGCTATGCGTCCGGTTCGCCCTAAAAACCAAACAATAAAAAACACTAAGAATCAAAGATAAAATGATAGCAATAATAGTAGCAACAGCCAAGGGTGGCGTTATTGGGTGCAAGGGGCGTATGCCATGGCATCTGAGCGAGGATCTGAAATATTTTAGACGTACGACCATGGGCGCTAGTGTGGTGATGGGGCGCAAGACTTTCGAGAGTTTCGAAGGGCTTTTGCCTGGGAGAGCCAATATTATTATCACCCGAAACGCTGATTATAAGGCCGAAGGGGCAATAGTGGTCGGTTCGCTGGAGGAGGCTCTAGTGAAAGCTAGAGAACAAGGTGATGATAAGAATATATTTATCATAGGCGGCGGAGAGATCTACCGCCAAGCGATGGATTTGGTGGATAGACTCTATATCACTGAGATCGATATGGAGGTTGAGGGCGATACGACATTCCCCGAGATGAGCCCCGAAAAATGGGTGGAAAGTAGCCGTGAGAGCCATGCGGGCTATGCTTTTGTGGTGTATGACAAAATAAACTAGAGCGAGACGATGAATAAAAAAGTTTACTTTATAGGCATAGGCGGCATAGGCATGAGCGCCTTGGCGAGATTTTTCCAGCACCAAGGCTGGAGTGTGGCGGGCTATGATAAAACCCCTAGTCCTCTGACCGATAAATTGCAAGAAGGGGGCATTCCCATTACTTTCGATGAGAGCGAGCAGGCGATTGCGGATGGATTTACATCGAGCGATACGCTTGTGATTTACACCCCTGCTGTGCCCTCTGTGCACCCTCAGTTGGTCTATTTTCAGAGTAATGACAATAGGGTAATCAAACGCTCGCAGGCTCTTGGGGAGCTGGCGAAGGATAAATACCTTGAGGCGGTTGCCGGTACCCACGGCAAGAGTTCTACCTCGACTATGGCGGCATGGTATAACCGCGCCTCGGGCGATCAGAGCGCTATTTTGGGGGCTATTTCCAAGAATTTTGGCACTAATATGGTGATGGGCACGGGCGATAAACTAGTGGTTGAGGCAGACGAATTTGACCGCTCGTTTTTGCAGCTCTACCCCGATTCGGCAGTTATTACCGCTGCCGACCCCGATCACCTCGATATTTACGGCACGCCCGAGGAGTTTAAAAAGACTTTCGAGAAGTTCATAACTCAAATCAAACCCTCGGGGCGTGTGGTCATAAAGCAGGGTTTGGAGTTGAGGGTAAAAAATTCCTCTATAGACCATTTGACCTACTCTTTGGACGATCCTCAGAGCGATTATAGGGCCGAAAATATAAGGCTCGACGAGCATGGTGACTATCATTTTGACATTGTAACTCCCACGCGCACCATCACCGATTGCCACCTAGGGTTGCCGGGGTTGGTGAATCTTGAAAATACTATAGCCGCTGTGGCGCTCATTGATGCGCGCCCTCTGGATGATAGTGTGCTAAAGGAGGCGATACGAGATTTTCGAGGCATAGAGCGCCGTTTTGATATTCACCACAGGGGTGATGCCCATTTGTACATGGACGACTACGCCCACCACCCCCACGAGCTCACAGCGATGCTCACCTCGGTGCGTGCTCTCTACCCCTTGGAACATATCACAGTTGCTTTCCAGCCCCACCTCTTTTCTCGCACTCAGGACTTCTACGAAGGCTTCGCTGAGGCTCTTTCCTTGGCAGACAGGGTGATACTGCTGCCCATTTACCCTGCGCGCGAAGAACCCATAGAGGGGGTTAGCTCGCAGATGATCTACGATTTGATTACCTGTGAAAAACATCTCATTGAGCGAGAGGATCTGCCCTCGATTGTCGCGCAGATGGACGATTTGCAGGTTATGCTCACGGCTGGAGCTGGTGATATCGACCGCTTTGTGGGCGAGATTTCCAGAACCCTCGAGGAGCGTTGGACTTGATTTTTTTAGGTTAAACAGATGAAACGACAGACGATTTTAAATATTGCAGCCTCACTGATTTGCCTTGCATTTTTGGTGGGAGGTGGTGCGCTTTATCTTTCCGCCAATCAAGACAGAGGCCTTGACACTGTGAGAGTTAACGTAGTGCAAACCGCCTCAGATGCTTATCTTACGGCAGACGGTATCGGCGCACAGGTCGAGGAGCTTATATCCTCAGGGTCGGGGCTTGATTTGTACGCCATAGAGCAGAACCTACGCGCGACTCCTTATGCTCAAAATGTCGAGATTTATAGGACGATGGACGGGGCGTGTGTGGTGGATATTGCTCAACACGAGCCCGCCTTGCGTTTTCTCACCTCCACGGGCTATGATTTCTATGTGGATGAGGCATTGAATATTCTTCCTCCGCCTGTGAATCATTATTTCTCTACTCCCACTATCACAGGTGATTGGAGCTTTTCGTTGCCAGCGGAAAATTTTTTCAGCCCATTGGCAAAAAACAGCCCCCAAGATATTGCTATTATCAAAATTCTCCTTAACTTTGTAAATGTTCTGCAAAGTGACTCATTTTTGAGGGATTTTATCACTCAGATCTACCTGAATCACAAGCGAGAAATCATCCTTACGCCACGAGTGAGTGGTGTTCGCATTTTGGTGGGCGATCTCACCGAGGGTGCCTATCTTGGCTCCAGCGAGGCTACTCTAACCGAGGT
>CAYJLY010000067.1:0-4257 GCA_964371385.1 uncultured Rikenellaceae bacterium | reverse complement strand
TAGCGAGAGTGTACATGGTGTGGGAGTGACTAGCGAGGATCTTGGTAGCGAGGTGGTGGATAGCGTGGAGGTGAGTAGTGCGGGGATAGCTAGCGAGGGGATGAATAGTGTGGTGGTAAGTAGAATAAAGATGGAGGCAGGGGAATTGGAGGCGATTTTGGAGGGTGTGGATATAGATGGGATAAATCAAAGAGGGCGTGATGCACTAGCAAAGCTGAAATTTATGTGCCAAAAGGGTTTTCCTCAGAGCTGGTGGACTGCCATAGGTGATTTAGACCTACGCTACAAAAACCAAGTGGTGGTCACTCAAAAGAATCCACCTAAAAAATAACTTTGCCAAGAAAAATCATCGCCCGCGTAAGGTGCGAGCCGCACTGGCAACTACGAGCCGTAGTAGCAGTCATTAATTACTACCCAGTGCGGGCTAGAACAGCAGGGCGTACGCTCCCCCCGCGGGAGCCCTGCTCTTTCAGAACAGGTCATCCGCAGCGTACACCTCTGAAAGACAAACTCACGAAGTTAAGTCATATAAGACACTTGCGAAGACATACTAGCGGGGCGTAAGCTCTCCTCGCGGGAGCACGGCCTTAGTGAGAGATAAATTGCATAAGACGCTTTGCGTCCCCCGCGGGAGGTGCGGGTGCAGCCCCAAAAGGCAAACTTGAAAAAATAAGTCATAAAAGACGTTCTGCGTCCCCTGTGAGGGCGCGCACACGATAACAGAATAAATATACATTATTACTATGTCCGAACTGAATAATTACATCGCAGCGGTTGACCTTGGGACAACAAAAGTGGCAATTGCGGTTGCACGCAAAGTAGAAGGAGGAAAAGTCGAAGTGCTCTCTCTGAAAGAAACCATCTCTGAGGGGGTTATCAAAGGCGACCTAAAGAACCTAGAGCAAGCGGCAGCTGCCGTTCGTGAGGTGAAAGCCAAGGTCGAAGCGGAGCTCAAGATAAAGATCAAAGAAGTGTTGGTGGGTATCTCTGGTCAGCATATTAAATCTATTAACGACACGGGTAATGTCTTTGTTCAGACCTCGAATCAGGGTTTTTCGGAGGTAACAGCCGAGGATGTAGAAAACCTCACCAGCCTGATGCACCGCAAGTCGATAGAGGTGGGTAAGACCATCATCAACGTGCTGCCCCAGATCTACAAAGTAGACGAGGAGGGCGATATACTCCAGCCTGTGGGCATGGAGGGTAAGCGTTTGGAGGCGAAGTTTAATATCGTCATTGGCGATGAGACCGCCATCGAGCGCGTGCGTCGTTGTTTTGAGCGTGCAGGTCTTGTGATGTTGCCGCCAGTGCTTCAACCTTTGGCATCGGCCGAGGCGGTGCTATCGGACGACGAGAAAGAGCTTGGTGTTGCGGTTGTGGATATAGGGGGCGGAACGACCGATCTTTGTATCTACTACGATAAGATTATCCGCCATATTGCTGTGATTCCAATCGGTGGTAATATTGTCAATAAGGACATCAAATCTATTGGTGTGCTCAACAAACACATCGAGAAACTTAAAACAACCTTCGGAGAGGCTATCGCCGAGAAAACCCCTGCTGAGAAATATATCAAACTCCCCTCGGTGAGCGGACAGCCCCCAAAGGAGATCCCTCTACGCATTCTTGCGACCATTATCCAAGAGCGTATGTATGATATTATTGAATACGTGAAATTTGAGATCGAAAAAGGTACTTCGGGCGTAAAACTAGGTGCTGGTATTGTGCTCACAGGAGGTGGTGCAAACCTCAAGAACCTCGATCAGTTGTTCCGCAATCAACTAGGGATGCAGGTGAGGGTTGCCTCACCAAGTGCACACCTAACCCCCGAGAGTGCCGAAATGATGGCATCACCCAAGTATTCTACCCTTTCGGGTATCTTGGTAGATGCGCTTATGCGTGGGGTGAATACCTACGTGGAGCCTATGGCGGTGGATGAATACAGCCAAGAGCAGGACTACTCAAGTTCTTCTTATGGTCAACCACAGCAGACTTCATTGCTGGATCCTATTTATCAAGACGAGCAGTATGCTAACCCTCAGCAAAACACTCCAGCCCAAGAACCACAATCAGGGGGCCATGGCAGTGAGCAACAAGGCTACTATGATGATAATTCAGACCAAGGTTACGCTCCTGAGCAGAACTATGAAAGGGAGGAATATGACCAACAAGAGGACTATGAACCAGGTCCTGAGCTACAAGAGCGACCCAAGAAATCATTTAGTAAGCGCATAGGAGGCTGGTTTAAGAAGATGACATCTGACGATGAAATCGACGATCAGGACTATTAGTCTTCAATGCTAATGGAGTCTTAGAGAATACAAAAAGAAATTTCCACACACACACATAATTTTAAGCGACACTAAAGAATATGGAATTTGATATTACACCCGTAACTTCCTCGATAATAATGGTTGTTGGCGTGGGCGGTGGCGGCGGAAATGCCGTGAGCCACATGTATCGCCAAGGTCAAACCGAAGTCTCATACCTTGTTTGTAACACCGATGCGCAGGCTTTGGCTAAGAGCCCCGTGCCCAATAAAATCCAAATGGGCGAGGGTCTAGGCGCAGGCAATAACCCCGAACGAGGCAAGATAGCAGCCCAAAAAAGCGTTGAGCAGATCAAAGAAATGTTCAAGATCAATAATACCCACATGGTCTTTGTGACCGCAGGTATGGGCGGAGGAACTGGCACGGGTGCCGCTCCCGTGATAGCATCTGTTGCCAAGGAGATGGGTATTTTGACTGTGGCGATAGTGACCATACCCTTCGAGAGCGAAGGTCGTCCACGCATAGAGCAAGCGATGGAGGGTATAGCCGAGATTCGCAAACATGTGGATTCGCTAATTGTGATCAACAATGCTCATATAGTCGAGATTTATGGCGATCTGCCTATCTCGCAGGCCTTTGCTAAGAGTGACGATACACTGGCGATTGCTGCCAAGGGTATCTCGGATATTATCGTTAATGAGCACGTAGTGAATGTCGACTTTGCAGACGTGAAGCGTGTGATGGAAAATAGTGGTATAGCCATCATGGGAGCTGCCGAGGCTAGTGGAGAAGGACGTGCGGTGAGAGCACTCGAAGAGGCTATGTCTTCGCCACTGTTGCACCACCGTTCCATTGATGGAGCCGACCAAGTGTTGGTGAGCATCTCTAGTTGTAAGGGTGAGGGCGAGATTACCATGTCCGAGACCAACTTGATAGCTACCTACGTTCAAGAAAAATCCAACACAAACAATAATACCAACCTGATCTGGGGCTTTGGCTTCGATGATAGCCTTGAGGCTGGCCATATTCGTGCTACTGTGGTGGCTACGGGTTTCGACCACGAGGCGCTCCCGTCGCTCAAGCAGTACTATAAAGACAGTTTTACTAGCCCAGCAGCCCAGAGTGAGGCTGCGGCAGAGATGCGTCCCACAGGTGCCGTTTATGTGGACCTCGAAGAGCAACCCACCAAGACCAAACCCAATGCCTATACCACAACTGGCGCCTCGGAGTTCGAGGTGGTAGACGGTGCAGCGTACGAGGGTTATGGTAACTCGCAGCGCGAAGCATCAGTAGATACCTCGGTGTATGGTGCTCCAGCCTACGGAAGTATGAGCTATGGAGCCTCTAGTTATAGTCCTCCCGCAGGCGAGGATAGCTCAGAGCAAGCGCCCTCGAAGGCAAACGATACAGCTGGTGCTGACTCTGGCGTTGAGACGGCAACAACAGGCGTGAGCTCTGAGGCAGGCGCTGGTGCAGCAGGCACACAAGCCCGCCGCAGGATATTCGAGATGTCTCCTGAGGAGATAGAAAACACCCCTGCGTGGTACCGCCGTAATGCAAATCTCGACACTCAGTACGACCACCCTCGCCGTTCACGTGAAACCGAATCGCTAGACGACTAGGTGTGCTGCGACCGCTTATGGTTTACCTGTGCTCCGAGTTGGAGAAGCAATGATTTAATCGCAAGTATCTTTCAAAGTGCTTGCGATTTTTTTTGTTTACTGCGGATGCATAGCGGTGCGAGCCGCACTGGCGATAATTTATCTTCGTGGGGTTTGCATCAATAGTGCACTCCGCGGGGCTCAGGAGCGAGTTTTACTTTAGTTAAAGACGATCACCCCGAGTGGGGGCGGTGCGCACGGCTATTTGTATTGCCTTTTTGTGGAGAGGATGCAGGCACGCCCTCTATCCTCTGCGGTTAGCTTTTTTTCAGGGCGTACGCTGCGGGTGAACTGGTCTCTGAAAGAGAGCAGGGCTCCCGTGGGGG
>CAYJLY010000066.1:0-7160 GCA_964371385.1 uncultured Rikenellaceae bacterium | reverse complement strand
TAGTTAATCAATTTAAATTTTTATTTACTTTTCATCACCCCTTTCAATTTTTTTGTAATAAAAAAGTCACCTGCTTACTTAGTAGACAAGTGACTGAATTAATATTTTTTTTAGTTTTATAACTTTTATTTAGATTTATCATCAACTTATTTTATACAAACAAAAAGATGAGCGAAAATTAATTCACTCATCTAATTGATAATTTTTTCTATTTTATTAATTCATTTTACAAAGGCAAACTCCATTTTAACATTGACTAGTTCACCGTCAATAAATCTTTTAAAAATATTTCATTTATTCTACTTCACGCCTTTTTATAATAATAAAACCTGCTACAATTGCTAATACTGCTCCTAATCCTAAAATCGGAAGTATTGAATTTCCACTGTTTGTTGATGCTTCTGTATTTTCTGCAGCTAATGGTGGTTCTACTGGAGATATTTCTTCAGTTGAAACTTCTGGCTGTGCTGCTTGTGGCACTTCTATATCTTCGATTTCGTCTGTTTGCACAGTTGTTCCTGTTCCAACTACAGCTGAGTAAATCGCTGTAACAACAACGTTTTTACTATTCATTATAAATCTTGTAGTTGTAGAGTTTGCATTTTCAAAACTAACGTCACCTGAAGACCAATGACTAAATACGAATCCAGAGCGATTTTCGGCTGAAATTGTTACCCAGTCACCAGCTTTGTAAGAGCCATCGCCACTACCATAAGTTACCGCTACGCTGTATGTTGTGTTTGTGTTTGTAGTTGTTGTATCAGTAGCAGTTGTTGTTGAGCCTGTGCCTGTACCTGAGCCTTCATTATTTTCAATTACTGTGATAGTAAAATCTTGTGTGTAATCAGCTGTTCCATTTGTATCTCCGTTTACAACTGTTGCTGTTATTGTTGCAGTTCCCGCAATTGTTGCTGTAAATGTGTTGTTATTAATATTCGCACCTGTTCCATTTGCATCTTTAACAGTCCAAGTAATATCTTTATATGTAGCAGTACTTGGAGCAATAGTTCCTGTTAAGGTTAAATCCGAATTAACTGTTACAGAATTTGTTGCAAGTGTGATACCAGTTACATCTACATAATTGAATGATGACACTACAACTTCAGTATAATCACTTGCATTATGAGTTGCAGTTTCTTTAAATCTTACATAGTAAGTTCCTGCTGTAAGCCCTGTTATTTCAGTGCCAGTTATAGTTTTTACATTAGTAAATAAATTGTTATCAGCATATTCCATATCAGTTGTTACGCCTGTGATTTTACCATCGTTTAAACTGATTGTTGGTGCAACACTATTTAACCCGTTTGGCTTTGTAGTTGCATCTGCTTTTTCAACTTGTAATGTTTCAGAACTTGTTATTGTTCCCAGCATATCAGTTGCAGAGATTTCAACGGTAATTTTATCACCAATTTCATTTTCTGTAAGTTTATAGCTACTGTTTGTCGCTCCATTAATAACAGTCCCATCTGCTTTCCATACATAAGTTAGGTTAGTGGAATTACCACCTTTTAGCTCGGCACTCAAAGTTTCATCGAACTTTACATCACCTGTTATTGTAGCTGTTCCCTCTAATGAATTCGTTGGTTTTTCATTTGTAGTCACACTTAGTGCTAATGAAACTGAAGACGCCTTGGTTGTGGCTGTTTCTTTAATTCGAGTATATATGTTATAGTTTGTGTTTTCAGAAAGAGAGCCGAATATTCCACTATCTTGCCAAACTCCTGTGCCTATTCTATACTCTTGCCCTGCTACTGCTACTACAGTGATTGAATTATAAGTTTTTGAACTTACTGTAGGTGCATCAGGCGCCAAGGCTCCATCTATTTTTTCAACTGTATATTTTTCACTTAGAATAGATCCTGAAGTACCACTTGTTGTAAATAAAACTGCAATTACTTTTCCTACATCATCTTCAGTTGGAATATAAGTGGAATTTGTTGCCCCGTCTATATCAGCTTCATCAAGCCTCCATTGATAAGAATAAGTGCCAGTGCCAGTGCCAGTATAAGATGCTGTTAATTGTTCACCAACTGTTACGCCATCGTCAGCATTTAATATAACGAGTGAACCTGTTAAAGCTTCTTTTAAAGTTGGAGTATGTAAACTAGGTGAATTTGCAGAAGCTTTATGCGTAGCTGTTTCTTTTATACGTGTGGTGATTCTATAATATGTGCCTGAATCAAGACCTGTAAATGTATCGGTTTCTTGCCAAGAAACACCATTATCTATTGAATACTCTTGACCGCTTACTACTATCATCGTAATACTATTAGTTGTAGGTATACCAAGCATTGAAGGGGGCATAGGCGCTGCTGGTCCGTCTGCTTTTTCAACTGTCAATGTTGCAGAACTTGTTATTGTTCCTGATTGTACACTTGATGTAATTTCAACTGTTATAATTTCGCCAATGTCAGCTTCTACAAGAGTATATGTAGAACTATTTGTGCCGATATTAGTTGTGCCACGTTTCCATTGATATGAAAATGCTCCTGTATTGTTAGTAATCCCACTTGTATCGGCACTCAAAGTTTCATCGAACTTAACTTCGCCTGTGATTGTAGCTGTTCCAGATAAAGTGCCTACTGGCACTTCTTCAAACTCTGCCACAACGGTAACATCGCCTGCTGGCATATTGAATTTATTATCTGTTATTGGTGTTTTTGTGTTTACATCAGTTGTATAGTAAGCAAGGCTTCCTGCTTTTAGCTGATAGCCTGTGTCTGGAGTTACAGTTAATGTTATTTCGTCATTTTCTTTTATTTCAGTTATTTTACTAGCTGTAACTGAGCCGTTTGTAAAACTATCATAGTTTACTGAATATGTGTCCACTTGTGTGGAATCAAGTTTATCTATTGTGAAGTCAAGTTTAATTATATAAACGAAATAAGTCGATGAATTTTCAAAAACCGCACCGTCCATATCTAAATTACCTGACAACCTACCATCAGATGTTGTTGTCGGTTCGATATATTGTACATTTAAAGAATACATAAAGTTCGACCCATGTTTAGAATTGCTTTTAAGCTCGGTTAAAAAATCATCGTAATCAAATGTTGATGGTAATGTCCCTGTGCCACTATTAGCATTGTATCTATAATTTGTTGTTAAATACTCAACTATTGAAGCAATATCTTCAATAGCATATTTCCCACTAATAAATTCTATTTTACTAGCATCCGATAATGTTGCCGATACAGCAATATCACTAGTTAGTAGTTCAGCTGGAATAGTTGCTGTATAAATATCGTTATCAAATTTAGATAAGTCAAAAACTATAAAAATAGTAGATGAATTAGCATTCGCAGATACAGTAGTTGCAATATTTTCTCCGCTTTCTGTTTTAAAGGTTATCCCTGATAAATCTTTTATATTAGCTTTTGTTGTAACCCCAGTAGGTAAAGTAAATTTCACTGTTCCCGTTATATTAACTCGATTTATTCCGTTATATACGACACTCCCCACTGCCACTTCTTCAAACTCTGCCACAACGGTAACATCTTCTGCTGGCATATTGAATTTATTATCTGTTATTGGTGTTTTTGTGTTTACATCAGTTGTATAGTAAGCAAGGCTTCCTGCTTTTAGCTGATAGCCTGTGTCTGGCGTTACAGTTAATGTTATTTCTTCATTTTCTTGTATTCCAGTTGTTTTACCAGCTTCTACTGTTCCGTTTGTAAAACTATCATAGTTTACAGAATATGTGTCCACTTGTGTGGAATCGAGTTTATCTATGGTGAAATTAAAATGGATCCTTAATTCTGTATATTTACCCCCAGCACCTGTAGCACATATTCCCAATCCCCCTGTTAAACTACCCATAGCACTTTCTGTGGAAGGAGTGTATATAAGTTGACCATCGTATACATCAGCCCCATTCGTAGCAATATTTTCAAGTTCGATTAAAAAAGCATCATAA
Source organism: uncultured Rikenellaceae bacterium (assembly GCA_964371385.1). Taxonomy (GTDB): domain Bacteria; phylum Bacteroidota; class Bacteroidia; order Bacteroidales; family Rikenellaceae; genus Mucinivorans. The sequence continues at coordinate 3,244 of CAYJLY010000066.1, read as the reverse complement.
TTAAATGTTGATGGTAATTTTCCTGTGCCACTACTTTCATCATATTCATAATACGTTTCAAGATAATCAACTATTGAATTCTTATCTATATTAAGATTTCGTTCTGCAATAAAAGAATTTTTATCATTCTCTAATAATGTTGCTGATACGTCAGTATCGCTGGTTAATAACTCGCCTGGGATAGTTGCTGTATAAGTATCATCAGTAAATTTAGATAAATCAAAACTTATAAAAATAGTAGATGAAGCAGGTATAGCAGATGCACTAGTTGCAATATTTTCTCCACTTGCTGTTTTAAAGGTTATCCCTAATAAATCATCCAATATAAGAGCTTTTGTTGTAACCCCAGTGGGCAAAATTAATTCCACTGATCCAGTCATACCATATGAACTTACACTTCTATATCCAACAGTAGCCCCTTCAGTGGCAAATACAGTTGTTGGCATCATTCCTACAATAATAGCAAATGCCAGAATTGTGCTTAAAATTTTTCGCATCTTCGTTTTAAATTCCATGAAATCTCCTCCAGTTTTATAGTTTGTTTTCGTTTTTAATTTTACCCAGATAATCTAAGTACACTTAATACTGTTCAGGTAAAATAGATTAATAATTTTATGTGCATAGTTTTTTCCTATCTTAACTTTAACATAAAATAATTTATTTTTGGGCAATTGTTTCAAAAATTTAACAGCAATTTACACCCTTCTACACTTGAAGAAATTTAATTGATAAAGTATAATTAATATTATTAAAAAAATTGTAAATTGGAGGGTTTAAACTATGGATACACAAAATCTTGGCAGACTACTTTTAGTTGAAGATGAAACTGATGTTTTGGATATTAACGCAAAGCATTTAAAATCTTTAGGATATGAAGTTTTCACTGCCACCACAATCGAGCAAGCGCGCCGTATTATTTGGGAATTTCCGCCTGATTTACTTCTTTTAGATATTATGCTTCCTGATGGCTCTGGGCTTGATTTTTGCACAGAATTTCGAAAAACCAACACTGCACCAATTATATTTTTAACCTGTCTTGATGATAAAGAAAGTACATTACAAGGATTATTAAATGGAGCTGAAGACTATGTTATAAAGCCATATAACATTGATATTCTTTCAGCTAGAATTGCAGCTCAATTAAGACGAACTAGGCAAAGTAATGGTCAGTTTTTTCTGCCACCACTTATACTAAATAAAGACACAGGGCAAGTTACCCTTTGTGAAAAAGATATACCACTTACCCCAAAAGAATTTCAAACATTATGCTTTTTAGCTGAAAGAAACGGTCAAGAGTTTTCCCAGTCGGCAATATTTAAAGCTGTTTGGCAAGAAAATCCCGAAACAATGGGGTCCACTGTTCGCGTTACTGTTTCAAGAATTCGTTCGAAAATGCGTTTTCAAGATGATGGATATTTTGAAATTATGACAACTGGCTCTGGTGGTTATGCGTTTTTGCGCCTCCAAAGTGCTATATAAATTTAGTTTATATAGCTAATCAATCTACAAAACATAGCCACTAGAAAGGAATTTTTAATATAAATGAACGAAACAAAACCACTAAAAAAGCAACTTTATAAAGTTATGCTTATACTCGCTATTATACCTATTATAATTTTCGTTATTTCTGGCTTATTTATAATTTCACAGCTTATAAAACAAAATGAAGAAAATAATAATGCTATATTTAATGATTTAAGCGAATTTACATATCAAGGATTTGCTCAAAACGAAGTGTATGAGCATCAAATGCTTCTTATGCTTATTGAAAACGAACTTCCAAGCGAAATAAATAATCAATCTTCTTTAGATAATGCTATAAAGCAAGTTGAGGAGAATAGCAATGAAATGTTTTACCTTAATGGACATATATTCTTTATAGCAAAAGATGGAGAAATTCAATTTGTAAATGATATAACTGGAATAACTGCACAAGATTTAACTAATGAAATTGAAGCTGTTATCCTTCCTAATATGCAAGATTTATTTGTTGCAAATTCAAATATGAGCTCTTTAAATGAAACTTTTTTAACAATTCCTGAATGCAATGTTTTCCCTTCAAGTAGTACTAGCAATCATTTTATGCTAACTTGGCACACAATTTCTGATAATACACAGATTGGAATTTTCACTACTTCAACAAAAACTACAACTGCTACTGAAATTATGGATAGCCTTATCTCAATGCAATTAGATATTTCTAAAGAAAGTATTGATAACATACTATTTTTAGGGATAATTTTTCTTGGAATAGTAATAATTTTATTACTATTAATCATTCTATATCTTGCAAAAAAACTAAGCACTAATGTTAGCGAGCCAGTTGATAAACGCCAGCGTGAACAAGAAGAGCTTTTAATTCGCTCCGAGGAAGAAAAAGAAATGCTAACAAAGGTTAACGAGATGAAAACTGAGTTTTTAGCTAATGTTTCCCACGAATTAAAAACTCCATTAAATGTTATTTTAAGCCATATGCAAATGAGCAAAAAAAATCTTGTTACTGGCGCTACTATTGGAGAAATTGAGCGAAGTATGGATTTAATCAGCGGAGAAACTGAGCGTATGGCTCTTATGGTGAAACAGCTTCTTGATATTGGAAGAATTGATGAAGGCCGAATGACAATCGATTTAAAACCGGAATCAATAACTGAAATGATTCAAACAACTATGAATACATACTACCCTGTTTTCTCAAAAAACTATAACAAACTTCGATTTATCCCAAACTCATCAATGCCGATAGTAAATTGTGATTCTATGCGTATTATCCAAGTTTTGGTTAATTTAATAAGCAATGCGTCACACCACACAAAATACGGCACTATCACTATTTCTTTAGAAAATAAGGGAGATATGATTGCTGTTTTAGTTTCAGATACTGGTAATGGAATTTCTCCTGAGCAACTCCCTTTTATATTTGAAAGATATCATAGCAGTTTAAAAACTTCTCAAAATGATACTGGAAATGGACTCGGACTATATATTTGCAAATATATAGTTGAGGCACACGGTGGCACAATTACAGCTCAAAGCGAAGTTGGTAAAGGCTCAACTTTTATGTTCACCTTACCTAGAGTTAAATAATATCAAGGCTAACACTGTTTGAAGTACTAGCACTTCGCATAATTCTAATTGTTTCACTTAGATTAATTATCTAACAAACTAAATACTTAATTTGAGATAGTTTTTTAAAATATCTTTTGAAATAACAACTTAAAAGGACATCACTTTTTGCAGTGATGTC
>CAYJLY010000065.1:0-7554 GCA_964371385.1 uncultured Rikenellaceae bacterium | reverse complement strand
TGTCTAATTTTTTGACAGACAAAGAAATTGCAAAAACTACAAAGAACTAACATTCAGCAAATTAACATTTTTGGCACAAGTTTGGCATAGTTAAGAAAGTCAAGAAACATAAACAACACTCGAAATAACTATGAAAAACATTCTCTACAATTTTACGGTCACACTCAAAAGATTTAAGACTGCATCTGTCCTCAACCTACTGGGGCTAAGCGTGGCTTTCACCATCTTTATTATTGTGCTCTCGCAGCTGTGGTGGCAGTACACCTATAATGACAGTATACCCCAGAGTGAAAAGATACATTTGTTCGCTTCCGAATATAATAAAGGAGAGGGGTATGCAATTCACACTTCACGTCCCTATGGCGATCAGATTGCTCAATCCATTGCAGGGATAGAATCCTATGCGATTAGAAGCGAGAGGTACAACATCTACAAAGAGATTGGGGATGCAAAAAATGTAACTGAAAGATCATTTAAAATCTCGCCATCCTTTATTGAAATGATGGGAATAGAGATAGTCGAAGGAGATATTAGTCGCTTCAACGAGCCCAATGCAGTGATTATCTCCCATTCAATGGCGCAAAAATACTTTGGTGACAAATCGCCTATTGGAGCAATTATAGAATCTGTACCACTGTTCGACACCAGCGTAAACCCTCCTGTAACCACCCATAATATTGTTGCCATCTACAAAGATTTGCCCTCTAACTCTATGGTTGGCAATGGCGTTTACACTAACGTTGGTGATTTTTTAATTGGCGAGAAAGGGTATTTTGCTTTTGAATATTTCTATAAGTTCTCAGGTGGTGAAAACATCGAAAAACAAATTCAAGAGAAATTCAACGAGCTAAACCCGTCACATATTGCAGGCGAGCAACGTTCTGTTAAACTAATCCCTATGGACGAAATCTACTTTAGCCCCTATCTAAAAAATACCTACGGGGTGAGAACTGGTAATTTAACACTCACGTTGGCACTTATTTCGGTTGCAATAGTCATTCTGCTAATTGCAGTGGTGAACTACATCAATTTTTTCATGTCGCTTGTGCCCGTGAGAATCAAAGCGGTGAATATCGCCAAGGTCTTTGGGGCTAGCACTAGGGCGCTCAAGGCGAATATTATTTTCGAGGGTGTAGGTATAATGGCTCTCGCTTTTGGGTTCTCGTTGCTGTTGGTGGGGGTTGTGGCAGATTGGGAGTTTATCCGTTTCTCGGGTGAGGCTTTCTTGTTTAAGAATAATATCTTGGTGCTGGTGGCAGTGGGACTTTTTGCGATTGTTTTAGGCGCAATTTCGGGACTATTCCCCGCGTGGTATATCACCAAATTTTCGCCTTCGATGATACTCGCAGGTTCGTTTGGGCGCTCACGTCGTGGACGAGGACTTCGCACAGTGCTCTCGACTTTTCAATTCTCCAGTTCCATTGTACTAGTTGTAGTCTCGCTGTTTATCATCCTACAAAATAGTTTTATGAGTAACTACGACTATGGCTACAAGCGTGATAGATTATACAAACTAGGAATCAACCCTAATGGGACTGAAAAAAGTCTCGCTTCTGAGTTACTTTTAAATCCCGACATACTAGAGGTCGCTTATATGAATGGAACACTAGCCGCTGAAAGAGTTGTAACAAACATGAGGACGAGTTTTGATGATGGTGGTGACTATTCTTTCACTCAACTAAGCGTAGATTGGAACTACCCTCAGATGATGGGATTCGAGCTTATCGAAGGGCGTTACTTTAGCGAAGAAGATCTAAGTAGCACAGGATCAACAATGATCTTTAATGAAACGGCAGCCAAGAAATTCAACATTAAAGCCGGAGATCGCCTTAGTAAAAAATACGTGCATTCTCCTCAAGTGGTAGGTGTCGTCAAAGATTTTCAGTATGGCTCCCTACACAACTCCATACCACCCATCTGCCTAACGCTAATGCCGAAGAATGATCGCGGCTTTTATAATGCAGATATTCGCATTAGCAGCACCGCGGATATTGAAAAAACACTAACATTCATTCGCACCACATTATGTAAGGTAGATCCCAGTATAAACCCTGAACAAGTAAGGCTCGTGGACTTCAATCAAAGCATAGATCAGTTGTACAAGAAAGAACAGATGCTCTCTACCATTATTATGGCATTCTCGTTTATCTCTATCCTCATCTCGCTACTTGGGGTGATGGGTACAGTGATTTTCGACCTACAACACCGCCGCAAAGAGGTTTCAGTGCGCAAGGTATTTGGGGCAACGGTAGGGTCTATCCTTGGGCGATTTAATCGTGGGGTACTTTGGATTTTGATCATCAGCACGCTAATTGGCTTGCCTATAGCGTGGTATATCATTAGTACTTGGCTGGAGAATTTCACGCGCCGTGTGCCCATGCATTGGTGGGTATTTGCAGCGGGGGTGGTGATAGTAGCGGTCATAGTATTCTCGCTAGTGATCCTACAAACTTGGCGCACCGCAAATGCCAACCCAACCAAATTCCTCAAATCCGAATAGGTGCGTGCCCGCACGGGGCAATGATTTAGCTCTAACTGTGTCTTTCCAAACCGACTTACGCATTGTGTATTCCCAAACCTAACTGCCCGTGCGGCTCGCACCTCGTGCCACTGGCACTTAATAAAATAAAAAAACACATAACTATGAAAAACATATTTCTTCTTACCTTTTTGTTACTGCTCGTTACGGGCTGCACAATGGGGCGTTTTGTTACCAATGGCGCACCTGACGGTAAGGATTATACTGCTTTCTACAATGATACTCTTCGCCCGAGTACCACTCCATTTCATTTCGCTATTGACACGTCGGGCGAGGCGAATTTCAGCAAATTTATAGCTAATTCTTACTTCCGCTTCACCAACAAACACAATGACACAGTGAGAGTTTCTGCGCGGGAAACCTATCGCCACTATTTCCTCAACGATTACCGAGTTGAAATCAAAAAAAGGGGCGAAAAGGTGTACAAGCGTAGCAAGAACAAGGCGGGTGGCACATTTTTGATTATTCAGAACGACACTGTAAAATACATGCTGACTTCGCCGGGTACTGATGCCTATGAGCCATATTTGGCATATTCTGTAACCAAATCCATCGCTTCGCTACTCACGGGCATTGCCATTGACAAGGGTTTGATTGGCAGCGTTGATGACCCAGTGACCCGCTACATCCCCGAACTAGCGCCCTTGGATACGATGTGGAGCAAGCTCACCATTGACCACCTGCTTCAAATGCGCTCGGGTTTAGATCTGCGTGAGAAATACAGTGCGAATCCCTTTACTCGTATGGCGAAGCTATTTTATGGTCCCAATCAGTTAGGGATGCTCAAAAAGACTGGCTTTTATGCTGAGCCAGGTGCAAAGTTTGAGTATTTGAGTATCGCCACAACGGTTTTGGGCATAGTCTTGGAGCGAGCCATCGGAGGGTCTATTGCTGACTTTGCACAGGAGTATGTGTGGGAGCCACTGGGCATGGAGCGTGAGAGTTACCTTGCTCTTGACAGCGAGAAACATAGTAGTGCGAAGATGTTTGCTGGGCTGACCACAAATGCTCTCGACCTTGCGAAAATTGGTCGCCTTTACCTCCATGGTGGAGAGTGGAACGGACAGCAGATTGTGAGCCGAGAGTGGATAGAGCGCTCTAAAACATCCGACAGCACCTCTCCCTCACAAAATAACAGCTGGTGGATGGGGCGCAAACTTATTGTGGACAGCACAGGCTCGACACGTTATTTTGCCGATTCAACAGCACTTGTAGAGCATCTATCAGAACTTGAAATTCCTATGCAATACGCCCAAATCAGAAAGAATGAAAGCAAGGGTTGGTATGCCTTTCATTACTATAAAACGGGTGAGTACTTCGCCCAAGGCATTTGCGATCAACTCCTATTTATAGACGACCAAACCGGTGTAATTGTCGTAAGGCTTGGCACTGGCTGGGCATCCTCGAAATATAATATCGATGATCAAGTGCGGCTAACACTCGAATTTTGTGATGATTATTTTCAGCAGTATGCCTCACCAATGGAACATCTCAAATCTAAATAACTTACATAAATAAATTTATCACCTAAAAAAACAAAAACTATGAACACAATGATTAAGGTCACTGACCTAGAAAAAATCTTTCGCACAGAAGAAATCGAAACAGTAGCACTCGACAAAGTATCGCTTGAGGTCGAAAAAGGCGAATTTGTTGCCATTATGGGCCCTTCGGGTTGCGGCAAATCAACCCTTTTGAACATCCTTGGACTACTAGACAACCCAACCGACGGGTCGTATCAATTGGACGGCACTGAGATGGGCAAACTAACCGAGGCGGGGCGTAGTAAGTCTCGCAAGGGTAATATCGGATTTATCTTCCAGAGTTTCAATCTAATCGAGGAGCTCAGTGTATTTGAGAATGTCGAATTACCATTGATCTATCAACGCGTACCACCCAAAGAGCGCAAAGTTTTGGTCGATAAGATGCTAAAAAGAGTTGCTATCTCTCATCGTTCGGGTCACTTCCCTCAGCAGCTTTCGGGCGGTCAACAACAACGTGTGGCAATTGCTCGTGCGCTGGTGGCTAATCCTAAAATCATTCTTGCGGATGAGCCCACAGGTAACCTAGATTCGAAGAATGGATTGGAGGTTATGAGTTTGTTGAAAGAGCTAAATTCCGAAGGTGCAACTATTTTGATGGTGACTCACTCTCAGCGCGACAGCAAGTATGCTCACAGAGTTGTGAACCTATTTGACGGCCATATCGTGGATGATTTGACCGACAAGATGTAGGCATCGCTCATCATTTCTCTACAAACCAGAGCAGGGGGGGGCGAATAAACACTCCTCCCCACTGCTCTACTCTATGCTTTGGTCTTTAAAAATCAGAGCAGTAAATCCAAATACCTTATGAAAAATATTTTTTACAATTTCTCGGTCACACTCAACAGGTTTAAGACCGCCTCAATGCTCAATCTACTGGGCTTGAGCGTGGCTTTCACCATTTTTATTATTGTGCTCTCACAGCTGTGGTGGCAATACACCTATAATGATAGCATTCCCCAAAGCGAGCAGTTGCACCTATTCACTTATAACGATGGCGACGGAGAGGGATATTATACACACATATCACGCCCGTTGGGTGCTCAAATTGCAGAAAGTGCACCTGAGATTGAAAACTATGGAGCTCTGTTAAATTCTGGGTTTTACTATACAGAATTTGGTAATTCAAAAGAAACAGAAATTAAAGCCTATCAAATCACCCCATCGCTCATTGATCTACTAGGTATTAAGATTCTAGAGGGTGATTCTACACGATTCTCTGAACCAGGTGCGATTATCATCCCTCAATCGATGGCACGCCAATACTTCGGGAGCCAATCGCCCATCGGTGAGCTACTTAGTGCCAGAAACATCATGACAGGTAGACAAAAACCTCCTGTGGAGCAAACCATAGTCGGGGTATACGAAGAACTACCCTCCAACACCACCTACGGCAATCTGATCTATGCAAATTTAGGAAATGAATATATCGATGCAAATTGGCTTTTCAGTTTCAATTATTTGATGAAATTCAAGCCTAGCGAACACACAAATGAGAAAATAAAAGCTATAGCAGAGCAAACAATAGCTCAAGATCGAGATAGTGACGAGGAACCTACCACTGTGGAGCTTATACCTTTGAGCGAACTATACTTTAGCAAGAAAATAAATTCTGGCGCTGAGTTGGATTTGGGCAACAGACAACTCTCACTTGTTTTAATCTCGGTTGCTCTTGTGATACTACTGATTGCGGTGGTGAACTATATTAACTTTTTTATGTCGCTTGTACCCGTGAGGATCAAAGCGGTGAATATCGCTAAAGTCTTTGGAGCGAGCGCAGGGGCACTCAGGGCGAATATTATCTTTGAGGGCATAGGTATAATGGCTCTAGCCTTTGGGTTTTCGCTTTTGTGGGTAGGTGTGGCTGCCGATATAGAGATGATACGCTTTGCTGGCGAACCATTTGTTTTTGACAATAACATCGAAGTATTGGTGGCGACAGGAGTATTTGCTATTGTTTTGGGCGCAATTTCGGGGCTGTTCCCTGCGTGGTATATCACCAAATTTTCACCCTCTATGGTGCTCTCAGGTTCGTTTGGTCGCTCACGCCGTGGGCGCGCATTGCGCTCTGTGCTCTCGATTTTCCAATTCACCAGCTCTATAGTTTTAGTTATAGTTGCACTGTTTATCATGTTGCAAAATAGCTTTATGCGTGAGTTTGACTATGGTTACTCTCGCGAAAGGCTTTACAGACTAAGCCTAAGCGATGGACTTGGCGGAATTCAAAAGCAGGGTGCTCTGAGTAATGAACTCAAAAAGAATCCCGACATCACAGATTTCAGCTACATAAATGGCAATATTGTAGACAAGGCTATCGATCTGAACTGGTTTGCTTATCACAATGGAGAAGAAATAAAATATTCTGAGATTGCCGTTAGTTGGAACTACCCCCAAATGATGGGAATAGAGCTTGTGGATGGTCGTTACTTCTCAGAAGAAGATCAAACAAAAGAGACGGGTTCGGCGATTTTCAATGAGACGGCAGCAAAAAAGTTTGGTCTTAAAGTGGGTGATATGCTTGAAGGCATGGGCAAGATCGAAGTCGTGGGAATAGCTAAAGATTTTCAATATGGTTCGCTATATAACGAAATTCCGCCATTGGCTCTTGAAATCGGGCACTCTCGAATGCGCTATTATTCTGTTGCTGATATTAGAATCTCGCCTAGTGCCGATCTAGAAAAAACCCTAACTTTTATTCGCGAAGCGATTAAAACCGCCGACCCTATGATGGAGCCTAACGAACTAGAACTAACCCACTTCGACGAATCGTTAGAGGAGGTTTATCAAAAAGAAGAGAGACTTGCGGGTGTAATTACAATTTTCTCGTTTATCACCATCCTTATCTCGCTACTTGGGGTAATGGGGACGGTTATATTCGATCTGCAACATCGTCGCAAGGAGGTTTCAGTGCGTAAGGTCTTTGGAGCTTCGGTTAGCTCTATTCTTGGACGTTTTAATCGAGGTATTCTTTGGATTTTGATCATTAGCACCCTAATTGGTTTGCCTCTAGCGTGGTATGTGGTTAGTCGTTGGCTGGAAAGTTTTGCGCACCAAGTGCCTATGTATTGGTGGGTATTCGCAGCAGGGGTTGTGATTGTCTCTGTGATAGTATTCTCGTTAGTGACTCTGCAAACTTGGCGAGCAGCAAATGCCAACCCAACCAAATTCCTCAAATCGGAGTAGCGTACGAAGGATTTGCACTTTTAAAATCAAAATAAAATAATCGACAAGAATCTGAAATAGAACTCTAAGCTAATTAATTGTTCAATATCTCTAACTCTAAACTACCTATGGTTTAGGGCTAGAGATTTTTGTAAACGATAAAGCGCAAAATAATCAGCCCCCTAAAACACTGGCATAGCATTTGTAATTTTGTTGTAATAAAGAGCAGATGACAAATTCTAAACAACCCAGAGCCTACATCGGGCATGCACTTTCGATACTCACTGTAATTATCTATGGCTACAATGT
>CAYJLY010000064.1:0-7596 GCA_964371385.1 uncultured Rikenellaceae bacterium | reverse complement strand
AAACCAGAGATCCAACAATCTATCGAGTTTGGTGCTGACCTTCGTTTCTTGGACGACAAGATCGGTGTTGACGTAGCTTACTACAAAACCAACACTTTCAACCAAATCCTTTCTGTTAGTGCAGCTCCTGAGTCGGGTGTAGGTTCTCAGCTTATCAATGCTGGTAACATCCAAAACCAAGGTTGGGAGGTTCAAATGGACTTCACTCCTATTCAGAACCGCGACTGGAGATGGAATATCTCTGCTAACTACACTCGCAACCGCTCTCTAGTTAAAGAGCTTCACGAAGACGTGAATAACTACCAGCTAATGGGTTCTGTGGGTTACTCTCCTTCAATCTATGCAATGGAAGGTACTGCATTTGGTCAGGTAATCGCTGGTAACGGTTGGGGTGGTATTTCTATCGCTTACCAAAACGATCCATCGAAAGCTCACTACGGTTCGCCAATTATCAACTACCTAGGTGCTTATGGTTCTCCTAACTCTGAGGTCGCAATGCGCTACCAAACTGCTAACAACATCGCAGGTTACTATGACAACACTGACAAATATCCTGGTGACGAAAATGGATACATCTATGATGTACTAGGTAACGTTGAGCCTGACTTCCTATTTGGTATCAACACTAACCTTACTTACAAAAACTGGGATCTATATGTTCAGGTTGACGGTCGTGTAGGTGGTATGGTTATTAACCCTGGTTTCCGTTACGCAATGGGTATGGGTACTACAGAGGCATCTCTTGCTGGTCGTTCGGCTGAGCACGGTGGTGTTGCACGTTTGAACTACAAAGGCGAGACTGTTTATAACGGTATCATCCTTGATGGTGTATTCGGTGACGAAGAAGTAGTATCTCTTAAAGATGGTTCTACTGTAAACCTAGAGGGTATGTCTCACCAAGAGGCTATCGACGCAGGTCACGTACAAGCAGTTAATGCTAACATTTTCTATCCTTACAACTACAACTGGTCTTGTCCAGCTGAGTATCAAGCACAGGAAATGTCGTATATCGCACTTCGCGAGGTGTCTGTAGGTTATAACTTCCCAGAGCGTTGGGTTTCTAAGATCGGTATGCAGTCTGCACGTCTTCAGTTCTCAGCTCGTAACTTGGCTTACCTATACAACAACCTATCGGGTGGAACCAACCCAGAGTCGCTAACATCTAACAACCCACTTACTCCTTTCGACTATAGTGGTGTACCTTTCGTTCGCAACTTTGCTATTACTCTAAACGTACGTTTCTAATCAATCACAAACCTACTTAGAAAATAAATAAGCATATGAAAACAATAAATAAATTTTTAGCAGCAGGTTTGGTAGCTAGTTCGCTCGTGGGTTGTAAGGACCGCATGATCGAGCTGAATACCAATCCAAACACTGTGTCATCGACAACTATGCCCTATTTGTTCACGGGTGCAACCTCTAACTTCGGTTATACTTCTCGTGATCAAGCGATTTCAAACTATCAGGGTATGCAGATCATGCAGATTGCAGCTACCTACAATACAAGTAATCCTTACAATAATCCTCTTGAAGATGGCGGTACTGCAGTTAGCATGTATGCAAATACATACAGTCAGTATTTCTCGAACTTTGGTAACAAGCTTCAAACTATCCTCAATAACATCAGCTATGAGCAGGATCCAACTATCCGCGCTCAGTACAATGACGTAGAGGCTATCGTTAAGATTGTTATGGCATACGACCAATGGCGTGTTGCAGAGCAATATGGTGCGATGGTGTATGAAGAGGCTTTCAAAGCGATCACAGAGGGTATCCGTTTCCCTAAGTACCAACTTGGTAAGGATATCTATAAGTCAATCGACCAGACTCTTAAGGAGGCTATCGAAGTACTTTCACAGCCAGCTGTTGAAGGAACTGTAGAACTTGGAGCAAATGACTACTTCTATGGTTATATCAACACTCCATCTGACAATGGTGGTTCGGTTGCTTCAACCTTGGGTAACTACGAAACTCAGCGTGCTCGCTGGATGAAGCTTGCTAACGCATACCGTCTGGAGATGGCTTGGAAACTTCAAGCCTATGATGCAGCTCACTTCTCAACTGTTCTTGCTGAAGTTACAGCTGTAGCTAACGCAAGCGGTGTTATGACTAGCAACGCAGATGGTTTCTACTACAACTATCCATCAGACTATGACAACAATCCAGATGACGTGAATGCAATCACTGTTAGCTATGGTGCTTCTTCTAACTTTGTGAACACTCTAAAGACTCTTGAGGATCCACGTCTACCTTTCTTGGTACGTCCTAACGGTCTTTCTAGCCAAAACAGTACTACTTACCGTCTAATGCAGCAGTACTTCCCAGATTCACTTGCGAAGTATCCTTTCTTGGCTGATGGTAATATCTACGTAGGTCAGACTCCAAACCCTAAGTTCCAAGACCAAATGGCGTTCCCAGCTGGTTTTGAGACAGCGGCGAATCCTGGTCTAATTGGTGCGCAGCTGAAAACCTTCAAGTTGAATGTTCCAGCTGGTGCAACTCTTCCTTATGACTATGTTATCACTAAGCCTGATGGAACAACAGAGACTTACACTGCTGTTGATGCTGAGTTCTCAGCAACACTTCAAGTTGTTTCTCCAGTTCAAGGTCGTTACTACATCAAAGCGGGTGGTAAAGATGGTCAAAACTACACTGCCAACATTAGTTCAACTGTAAATGAACTTTACTATGATGGACAGGGTGGTGTTACTGATGGTCTTCTACTTCGTCGTGAGCTTTACTCTTACGCTCGTCAGTGTTTCTTGTTTGCAAACTTGAACATCACTATCGGTGGTAAGACTGGCGAAGAGTGGTACCGTGAAGGTATTGTAGCTGCTATGAGCCAACTAAAAGATGATGCAAGTCGTTATGCAGTTCAAATCGCGGTTAATAGCTCTTACCCACGCTTTGCAGGTGTAAATCCTGATGGAACTTACACTTATGATGACGCAGCCATCGCAGCTTATGCTGCTGCTCAGCCATTTAACGCAAACGCTGTTATGACTCAATCTTGGATCGCTGCTTATCAGTGTCCTGAGTACATCTATCAGTGGTACAAAGTTACTGGTCTGCCTCAGATGGTTGACATCAACACTCCAGCAGATGCTATGGCTCAAACTTCGGGTTACCTAGTTCAGCCTTATGCAGACTCTGATGTTGCAACTAAACTATTGGTACCTCGTCGTAACCAACTTCCAGATCAATCTTCAGTTAACAACGAGAATTACACTGCAATCAGAACTACTCTAGAAGCAGAGCCTGGTTATGGTGGAATCATGAATAACACAAGCGGTCAAGTTTGGTGGGATTACGCACGTTTCCCAATGAACAACTAATCGCTAGTTAATACACTCTCTAAGGGGTGGCAGTCTTCAATAGGCTGTCACCTCTTTTTTTTGTTTGCACCCATTCTTGTATGTACCCATACAAAAAACGCCTTGTACATAATAAATGTACAAGGCGTTTTTGTGAAGGTATGTTTTCTGAACTTTTATAGCCCTATTCTCAGTATAGAACGCTGCTTTACTCTCATGTAGATCCCAACATAAAGTGCCACTATAGTCAGTAAGTTAATCTGTATTTTAGGCGATTCAGTAGGCGAGATAAAATACTCTGAACAATTGTTTTCTTCCGAAATGTTACGTTGTATTTTAATTCAGTGCGAGATTTAGAGGAATTTATTGATGTCAATTTGGGGTGGCAGCAGTGAGCTAAGATCCGCTTTGTGGTGGATAAGTTCGCGCACAGCCGACGAACTCACGCTCGCAAAACCTGGAGAGGCTAGCAAAAACACGTTCTCGCACTGGGGGCGCAACTGGCAGTTCACCTCGGCTATTTGGCGTTCGTATTCAAAATCCGAAAAGCTTCTCACCCCATGAACTAGGATGTCTACCCCTAGCCTCTCGCATAAATCAACCGTGAGCGTATCGTAGCTTATTGCCTCGACTCTGGGTTCGCCCGCAAAGGTTTCGGCTATCAGAGCTACTCTTTTGTCGTGAGGAAGTAGGCCTTGTTTGTGTATGTTGTAGCCAACGGCAATGTAGAGTTTGTCGAACATACTCAAGGCACGTCGTGCGATGTCCCAGTGCCCACGGGTAAAGGGGTCGAACGACCCAGGGAAGATAGCGTTACGTTTCATAGTGATAGTATTAAAAAAGGTGTGGCACGAAAGACTAAGCCTTCATACCACACCCAAAAGTATATGTTTTTTTCGAGCAAAAAAAATTAGGGAAGCAAAACTTCCCTAATTTTTATCTAAATTTATTGACTACTTCAAGCCGCGCTTTTTCATCAATGGCTCAATCGAAGGATCTGCGCCACGGAAGTTGCGGTAAAGAACATCACCGTCCGCTTGGCCACCTTGAGATAGAATCTCGTCACGGAACTTCTGAGCAATCTCCTTGTTGTACAAGTCACCGCTCTCAACAAATGCGTTGTAAGCATCTGTATCTAGTACCTCAGCCCAGATGTAGCTGTAGTAGCCCGACGAGTATCCACCGCTAAAGATGTGCTGGAAGTAAGGCGAACGATAGCGAGGAGCAATCTCGTCCATAGCTTTGTATTTCGCAAGGACTGCATTTTCGAAGTCCATAACATTAATAGCGCCATTCTCGACCATTGTGTGGTATTCCATATCCAAAAGCGAAGCAGCAAGGTACTCAACAGTTGCAAAACCTTGGTTGAATAGTGCTGAGTTTTGGATTTTCTCGATTAGCTCTTGTGGGATCACCTCGCCAGTTTGGTAGTGTTTAGCGTAGGTTTTAAGCACTGATGGCTCGAACGCCCAGTTCTCCATAATCTGCGAAGGAAGCTCAACGAAGTCACGCTCAACGCCACCAAGACCAGAGTATTTAACATCACGGAACAGACCGTGAAGACCGTGGCCATACTCGTGGAATAGAGTCTCAACCTCGTCAAGGCTCAATAGTGCAGGTGCATCGCCAACAGGCTTTGTGAAGTTACACACGATAGACACTAGAGGTGGCACATTCTTGCCGTCTTTGTCGTATTTCTGAGGGCGGAAAGAAGTACACCAAGCACCAACTCTCTTACCAGAGCGTGGGTGGAAGTCGAAGAATACGATACCTAGGTGCTCGCCATCTTTGTCAGTTACCTCATACACACGGTTCTCTTTGTTGTAAAGAGGCACCTCGGCAGTAACCTCCTTGTAGGTGATACCAAATAGTTTGGTGGTCAAATCCAACATACCATCCATCACGTTGTCAAGTGCAAAGTAAGGACGTAGCTCCTCTTCGTTTAGGTTGTATTTCGCTTCGCGCAGTTTTTCTGCGTAGTACCACCAATCCCAGCTCTCGAATTCGTTGTCGCCTTTGATTGCTTTCATCTCCTTTAGCTCCTCTTTCGCACGCTCAAGCGCAGGCTCCCAAAGTTGATCTAGTAGTGCGTAAACAGCCTCTGGCTCTTTCGCCATATTCACCTCCAGAACAAAATCTGCGTGGTTAGCATAGCCAAGAAGTTTGGCACGCTCAAGGCGAAGGTTAGCGATAGAATCGATAGTTGATTTGTTGTCGTTCTCGTTGTTGTTGTTACCACGCTCTAGGTAGCCTTTGTAAAGCTTCTCACGAAGTTCACGCTTGTTAGCATACTGAATGAAAGGAATAAGCGATGGTTTGTCAAGAGTGAAAACCCACTTGCCAGCCTCACCACGTGAATCAGCCTCAGCCGCCGCAGCAGCAATAACCGATTCAGGTAGACCCGCTAGGTCGTCTTTGTTGTCGATTACAAGAGTGAACGCACCATTGTCGTTGCGAAGGTTGCGACCAAACTGGATAGTTAGAGCCGATAGCTTGCTGTCGATATTGCGAAGGGTCTCTTTATCCTTGCCCTCAAGCTCTGCACCGTTGCGCTGGAAACCTTTGTAGATTTTCTCTGTCAAGCGAAGTTGTTGAGCGTCAAGTCCCATTTCGTTGCGATTGTCATATACGGTTTTGATGCGCTTGAATAGCCCCTCGTTCAAAGAGATGTTACTTCTGTGAGAGGTCAACATACCGCTGATCTCGCCTTGTAGTTTTTCTAGCTCAGGAGTCATATCCGTACCAGTGATACCACCAAATACTAGAGAGATCTTGCCAAGCAGTTCGCCTGAGTTTGAGTAAGCAAGGATGGTGTTCTCGAACGATGGAGCCTCGGTGTTGGCTACGATAGCGTCGATTTCTTTGTTCTCTTGAGCCATAGCCTCGGTGTAGGCAGGCATGAAGTGTTCGTTTTTGATTTGATCGAACGGAGGAATACCGTAAGGAGTTGTCCACTCCGTGAAGAACGGATTTTCGCTCTGCGCGGGTTTTTCGCCACAGCTCGTGAGACTGAGCGAGGCAGCAGTTAGTGCCATTGCTAGGAATTTTTTCATGTTTACTTATGTTTGATTAGAAATTTTGTACCTTTGCCTTAGCTCTTTTGGGACGATGAAAGCCTATCATACCTTAAAAAGAAGCCATTTCCACAAAGATACAAAATTTTTTGCTAAATGACACTATTTTTCACCCATGAAATATCCGACACCATAATTTTGTCGCCCGAGGAGTCTCGTCATGCCGTTTCGGTCCTGCGTATGAAGCAGGGCGAGAGGGTGATGGTGAGCGACGGGCAAGGCACTATGGCGTGGGCGCAGATTCAGAGCGCATCGCCAAAAGAGGTGGTTCTGAGCGTTGAGACCACTGAAAATGACTATCAAAAACGTGGTTATAGTGTGTGGATTGCTCTTGCGCCCACGAAGAATATAGATCGCTATGAGTGGTTCTTGGAAAAAGCCACCGAGGTGGGCATAGATCGCATCACTCCGCTACTGTGTGAACGCTCCATTAGAAGGGTGCTAAAACACGAAAGGGGTGAAAAAATAGTGGTTGGAGCTGCCAAGCAATCCCTAAAAGCCTACCTACCGCAGGTGGACGAGCTGTTGGGATTCAAGGATTTTATTGTTCGTGTAGCCCTTGAGGCTAAGGCGCAAGGCAAGAAATTGTATATCGCCCATTGTGAGGATGAAAGATCGAAGGTAGAACTGAAAGATAAGCTAAACAGTTGCGATGAATCGTTGATTTTGATAGGCCCTGAGGGAGATTTCTCGCCCGACGAGGTTGCTTTGGCACACGGAGCTGGCTTTCAGAGCGTCTCTTTGGGCACCACTCGCCTGCGCACCGAAACCGCAGCGCTCTATGCCGTTATGGCAGCGGC
The DNA here is from genome assembly GCA_964371385.1 of uncultured Rikenellaceae bacterium. Lineage (GTDB taxonomy): Bacteria > Bacteroidota > Bacteroidia > Bacteroidales > Rikenellaceae > Mucinivorans. Next base: position 405 of record CAYJLY010000064.1, on the reverse strand, counting down.
AATCAAAGCCTAAGTGGGCACACAGTGTCTTTATGATTTAACTCGAACGCATATTTTCAGGGCGTGCCGCAGGGGGCTATGGAACGAATCTATCTTTAGATAAAGACGCTCGGCCCGGTGGGGGCGGTGCGCATGTCTATTTGTGTTAGCATTCGCCATTGCTACGGTGCGTACCGCAGGGGAGTGTAAGGCTTGCCCTTGGGCAGCCGCGCTCCCCGTTGGGGGGCGGTACGCGCGGCTATTTGCATTTGCTCTTTGTAGAGAGCCTTGCAGATGCGAGCCGCACGGGTGGTGGGTTTGCCTTGCCCTATGATTGTTCTAGCTTTTCGTTTGTATTATAGCACTTGAAAACGAGCGGTTTCGCAGGTGCTCAACACGTATTCGTTTTCAAGCTCTCTATCACGG
>CAYJLY010000063.1:7378-7737 GCA_964371385.1 uncultured Rikenellaceae bacterium | reverse complement strand
CGAAGCCCAATCCTAAAATGAAAAATCCTGGAATTATGCTTTACGTTTTTATTAAATACAATTTGATGTTGCGCAAAATATGGCAAAAAAATGGCGTGTTAATGCTTTTAAATCTTTGGATGAACTGCAGAGTGTTGATATTGTAAGTATATGCACTCCTGATAAATGCCACTATTCCTCTATTCATGATGCGCTCGTATTAAAACCCAAATTAATTTTTCTTGAAAAACCGGCAGGAACAAATAAAAATGAGATTGATTCCATTTTGCAAATTTCACAACGCACTCCAATTCAGGTCAATTATTCGCGACGTTTTGTTCCTGAAATTCAAAAATTGGCACGCCGTATACAAAGTAATG
>CAYJLY010000063.1:0-7368 GCA_964371385.1 uncultured Rikenellaceae bacterium | reverse complement strand
TTTGGGATGGGCTATTTGCATAATGGATCACATTTGCGTGACCTTTTAGAATTTTTGCTCGGTAGAATAGTTTCCACGCAACATTTTGCTAAGGTGGCTGATTTTTATGAGCACGATCCGACGCAAGATGTTTGTCTTACTTTTGAGCAAGGGAGCTTTTATATGCAAGGGGTCCATTGCCGTATTGCAACGCTCTTTGAGCTTGATTTAATCTTTGAAAATTGTCGTATTCGAATTTTAAACGGTGGCATGCAAATAGAAGAGTATACAATACAGGAAAATTCCTTATATGCAGGATATAATAACTTTTCTTTAAATACGACTTACGCTACTCAAGGTAATTTTGCCTTGAAAGTAGCAGTGCAAAATATAGTTGATTTTTTAGAAGATAAGGCTACGCTACTTTCACCTATGCGAGATTTTCAATGAAAATTTTATTTTTTGCCAATGATCCTGGTGGTGCAAATGCTATTGCTCCGCTTATTCCTGCATTAGAAAGTAAGCATACCGTCTTCGTGTATGGCAAGGGCGCTGCATTAAAAATTCTTCCAAATGTTCAGATTCTTTCTCCTTATATGGAGAGTTTTTCAAAAACAATACCAAAGTATTTAGAAAAACTTTTATTTTCAATACAACCTGATTTATTGATAACAGGTACAAGTGGCAGTGATTTTACAGAAAGATATTTATGGCAGCTAAGTCAAAAGATGCATATAAAATCTATTGCCATTTTAGATCATTGGGTAAATTATGGTGTGCTGTTTTCAAAATGGGCCACTGTAGATAGAGATAAATTTACAAAACAATGTGATTTTTTACCTAGTTATATCATTGTTATGGATGATTTTGCTAAAGAAGAAATGGTTGCTGACGGTGTGCCACCTGATATAATTTTACCACTTGGTAATCCTCACTTTGAAAAAATTATGAAAACTGCACAGCCTAACTATGATAGAAAAAATAGCGATAAAACACATATAACTTTTGCATCAGAGCCTCTCATATAAGACTATGGTAAGGGATACGAAATAGATATTGTGCAGTCTATATGTAATTATATAAATAATGAAGATATGAAATTTGTAATTAGATTACATCCTCGTGAGTGCATAAGTAAATACAAGAATTATGAAAATAATAACATTATTATTGATAAAAATATTCCTACGGCTGAGTTAATAGCGCAGTCGGATATCATAGTTTCACAGTCATCCATGTTTTTGATAGAAGCGATGTTACAAAATAAACCTTGTATTAGTTATCAACCAAATTGTCTTGATGAGAATGCTTTTATACTTACAAAAAATGGTGATTTATCATTAATTACAACTGAAAAATGTTTTTATGAAGAACTTGATACTATTTTATCAGGTAACAAAATATTTTCATATAAATTGCTTCTTAAAAGAGATATTATAAAAGATATTATACTATTTATAGAGGGCGAATCATGGCGAAATTAGCTATACATGGTGGCACAAAAGTTCGTACAACCAATTTTCCTGCTTATACCCCCATAGGTGCGGAAGAATTTGATAATGTACGAGACGTATTTGATAGTCATATTTTTTCTCGATTCTTAGGTTGCTGGCATGATGATTTTTTTGGCGGCCCTCAAGTGCAAGCATTGGAAAAAGAATGGGCGGAATTTTTTAATGTGAAGCATGCCATTGCAGTTAATTCTGCCACATCTGCTTTGTATTGTGCTGTAGGGGCTGTGGGAACAGAGCCCTTTGAGGAAATTATTGTTTCGCCCTACACCATGAGTGCTAGCGCCACCGCTCCTTTGATATACAATGCCATTCCTGTTTTTGCCGATGTTGAGCCTGAATATTTTTGCTTAGATATTGCGTCAATTGAAAGTAAAATAACAGCACGAACACGCGCTATTATTGTGGTAGATATTTTTGGACAAACGTATATCAACAGATAAATATGCTTGCCAAAAAACATGGCTTGTACGTAATAGAAGATTGTGCTCAAGCACCCTATGCAAAGTATGAAAACTCCTTTGCAGGAACCTTGGGTGATATTGGTATTTACTCTTTAAATTACCATAAGCATATTCACTCTGGCGAAGGAGGCATATTAGTAACCGATGATGATGAGCTTGCTAATAAACTGCGACTGATTAGAAATCACGCTGAAGCTGTGGTAGAAGCAAAGGGACAAACTGATTTAACAAACATGATTGGCTTTAACTATCGTATGACAGAAATTGATGCTGCCATAGCTCGTGGCCAATTGCGAAAGTTACCTTCTTTAATGGATATTCGTCTTAATAATATTCGATACCTAGAGGAACGCCTTACTGCGATTACGTGTTTAAGCTTGCCTAAGGTTCGTGAGAATTGTACTCATGATTACTATATACATCCTCTTCTCTACGCTATGGAAGAAGCTGATGGAGTGCATAGAAATACGTTTATTGATGCTGTAAAAGCTGAACTTATGCCTATGGAATTACGAGAAACAGAGGGAATTAAGCTTGGCTATGGCTATGTGAAGCCGTTATATTTGGCTCCTATGTTTCAAAAACAACAAGCCTATGGGACAAAAGGTTTCCCCTGGTGTGGTACAAGTATTCAGTATGATTATAGTAGTGGTATATGTCCTACGTGCGAAGATTTGCACTACACTACACTTGTCGCGCATGAGTATATGCGTCCAGGTATGCTAAAAAAAGATTTAGATGATGTCATTACAGCTTTTTATAAAGTATGGGAAAATAGATATGAACTTAAATGATGAATTTATATATTTAAAACGTCTTTCGATGGATGAATTATCTTCTAACTATGTAAATTGGCTTAATGATAGAGAAGTATGTAAATATAATTCTCATGATGGCGACTATACTATAGAAATGGCCATTGATTTTATTACATCACTTGAAAATGATGTAAGCAAAGAGGTTTATGCTATATATCATAAAGAAGATAATGTTCATGTGGGAAATATAGCTTTGCAGCAAATAAATAGGCAAAACAGTTCTGCTGAAATAGCCTTTCTCATTGGTGAAAAGAAATACTGGAACAAAGGAATTGGATTTGCGGCGGCTCAAATACTACTTAAAAGAGCATTTGAAACTTTACAATTGCATAGAATTCATATGGGAACAAGTTCTTTAAATATTGCAATGCAAAAGCTTGCTGTAAAGCTTGGGTTTGAGCGCGAAGGCTGCTTGAAAGATGCTCAATACAAAAATAATCAGTTTAATGACATTATCTTGTATGGTTTAGTAAAAAGTAAGTAAAGAAATTGTATATGCAGTGGAGGGATCATGAAATATTGTAAAAGATGTCTGTCCATGGACACTCGTTATGGGTTAGAGCTTGATGCCGAAGGTATTTGTGGCGGTTGTAGGTATTATGATGAAATGGAAACCATTGACTGGGACGCAAGAAAAAGTGAACTTGCTAAGATTATAGAAGATGCCAAGAAAAAAGCTCAAGCAAACGGTGCTATGTATGATTGCGTGGTAGGTGTGTCTGGAGGTAAAGACAGTACTTTTATTGCTTGTTATTTAAAAGAAAATTTTGATGTTAATATTCTCTTAGTAAATTGCGAACCCTATGACATTACACCGGAAGGTGCACATAATTTAAAGCAATTACAGAGCCATGGTTTTGACTTAATAAAGTATAGTTATGACCCTAATGTGGGAAAAAAACTTGCTTTATATGCTTTTGAAAAGTACGGACATATCTGTATGCCTTTTGAGCATTCTCTTGTTGCTTCCGTTATGCGAACAGCTTTAACTCAAAATGTTCCATTAGTTGCTATGGGGGAAAATCCGGCTCTTGTTTGGGGTACAAAGCATACTAAGGCTACGTCTGATTACTTAGAAGTGTTAAACAATAATACCAATGCTGGAATGTTAGATCCTAATCTTTGGCAAACGGGAGATATTCCAGCGCATAAATTAACTCCTTATACCTTTCCCAGTTTGGAAAGCATAAATAAAGCAGATTTGCGTGCTATTTATTTACAATACTATACGCGCGAGTACTCCCCTGTATATAATGCGGATTTTTCTGTAGCAAGAGGACTTAAAGGGCGATATCGCGATACTCCAGAAGAAATTGGCAGGTATCGCATTTTCTCATCCATAGATGATGATCTTATGATTCCCAATGAAATGCTTAAGTATTATAAAAATGGTTTTGGTAGAGCGCATGATGATGTTGTCACCGATTTGCGAGAAGGGCGTTTGTCTCGTAATGAAGCCATTTGCTTAATCGAGAAATATGACGGTTTATGTGATGAGAAGTTTGTTAAATACACCTGTAAGTACTTAGGGATTTCTGAAGAATACTTTTGGGAAATTGTCGATAAATGGGTGAATAAAAAACTGTTTGAAAAAAATGTTCAAGGTAAGTGGATTCCTAAGTTTACCGTAGGCGAAGATTTTAAACAATAACACTTTGTGTGAGATTTAGTATAATGAAACTCATCATCCGCGCTGATGCTTCTCCCACCATGGGCACAGGGCATGTCATGCGCTGTCTGGCGCTGGCGCAATGGGCGCGGGTGTTGGGTATTCCTTGTACACTCATGGGGCGTTTTCATGTGCCTTGGGTGGAGCAAAGGCTAGCGCAAGAGGGTATAGACCACTTTCCTATTCTAGGAGAAATACCCAAAGAGGAAAGTCCGCTAGATCTTTTGCAAGGCTTAGAAACGGCTCCGCAAAACTCTTGGATAGTGTTAGATGGTTATCATTTTACTTTGGACTGTCAAAAAGCTGTACGTGCCGCAGGGCATAAACTGTTGGTGATAGATGACTATGCGCATTTACCGGAATACTCCTGTGATATTTTGCTAAACCAGAATATCGGATCTGAGAGAATAGAGTATAAGGGTGATATTGGGCAAAAATGTTTGGGGCTAGACTATGTGCTTTTGCGTCAAGAGTTTGTACAAGCTAGAGTTCAAGCAGAAAAGCGAATTTATCCTGAAACGCCTCGGAATATATTATTAACCTTGGGCGGTGGTGACTTTTCGCAGTACTTGCAAAGGATAGCTACATATCTTAGCATACCAGAAATGAATGGGCGAGCTTTACGTGTCATAGCTGGCGCTATGCAAGAGGAGTCTATTAAGAGCATCTTGAAAGATTGTCCTGCTCAGATAGAAATCTTGCACAATGTCCGTGATATGCCGTCTTTGCTCTTGAATACAGACTTGTGTATCTCTGCCGGTGGCAGCACCTGTTGGGAGCTGTGTTGCCTTAGAGTACCCTTTTTGACAGTGGAAGTAGCAGAAAATCAATATAGGATTGTGCAAGAATTAAAAAATAAAAATATTGCGTGCTACCTGACGAATAAAACAATTCATTCCATGTTTTCTCCACATTTATATGCGAATGCTATACAAAATTTAGGTCGTTCGAATATAGATGGGAAAAGCCAGCAGCGTATTTTAAACGTGTTTTAGGTATATTTACAAATGCATATTCTTTTTCTAGGGCATCCTTGTAGCTCCATAGAGCAAGCTTTACAAAAAGCAGGTCATAGTAATGTTCGTATAGAGACCGCTTTTGATACAATATTTCTCGAAGAGCAAGCTTTTGATTTTGGCGTATCCTACCGCTATAAGCATATCATTCGGAAACCGGAAATTGATTGGTTTAGAGGTAAGCTTGTTAATTTACATATTTCTTACTTACCATGGAATAAGGGTGCCGATCCTAATCTATGGTCTTGGGTAGAAGATACTCCTAAGGGGGTTACTATTCATAAAATTGATGAAGGGTGTGATACCGGAGATATTTTACTACAAGAACAAGTTTTATTTACAGACAACATCGAAACCCTACATACCTCTTATATGAAGCTTTCAAGTGCAGTTGAGCAACTATTTATAAGTAATATGCAAGATATTTTTTTTCAAAAAATACGGGCATCTAAACAAGTAGGGAAAGGATCCTTTCACTTTTCAAAGCAAAAAAAATCTGTGCTACATTTGTTAGAAAAAGAGGGATGGCACACATCAGTTAAAAATCTTATTCATGTAACGAAAAGTGATATATAATATGCATAATACTTACATAATCGCTGAAATTTCCGCCAATCATAACGGCTCCATTGAACGCGCGGAAGCTATCATAAAAGCTGCTGCAGAGTCCGGTGCCGATGCCATAAAGTTACAGACCTATACAGCGGATACGCTGACCATCCCCTGTGATAATGAATATTTTAAAATTAAAGGAACGCTTTGGGATGGACGCACTTTACACGACCTGTATCAAGAAGCTTATACTCCATGGGAGTGGACGCCGCGTTTGATGGCTTATGCCAAGAACTTGGGTTTAGAACTTTTTTCCACACCTTTTGATGCTACTGCTGTGGATTTTTTAGAGGAATGTGAGGTGAGCAAATATAAGATAGCCTCCTTTGAGCTTGTGGATATCCCTTTGCTCAAAAAAGTTGCTCAAACAAAAAAGCCTGTCATCATGTCCACCGGCATGGGCACACTGGCAGAAATTGATGAAGCTGTACGCACCTTGCGTGAAAATGGTACTTCAGACATAACTTTGCTTAAATGCACATCCTCCTATCCTGCACCAGTAGAAGAGGCAAATCTACGCACAATGCCACATCTTGCCGAGGCTTTTAATTGTAAAGTAGGGCTTTCTGACCATACCATGGGGTCAGCCTGTGCTGTGGCAGCGGTGGCATTGGGCGCTACAGTTATCGAAAAGCACTTCACCCTTGCTCGTGCTGATGGCGGCCCTGATGGCGCTTTTAGTATGGAACCACACGAATTTAAAAGTCTGGTTAAAGATATCCGTACGGTGGAAAAAGCCCTTGGTTGTGTAAACTATGAACGCACGGAAAAAGAACAGGGTAGTGTATGTTTTAGACGTTCTCTTTTCGTTGTGAAAGACATAAAAGCCGGTGAAACTTTTACCTTAGAAAATATACGCTCTATTCGTCCTGGGTATGGATTACATACGCGCTACTTGGATACACTGCTAGGTAAAATTGCAGGTTGTGATATTAGTAAGGGAACTCCATTGAGCTGGGATATGTTTTAAAATTTCACAGAACCATTTATTTTATATGAGAACAAATAATTTTGTTCAATTCCATACGTGACGTATGGGTGTCTTTTTCTCCAAGTATAGTTGCCACCACTGCACGTTGCTTTTCTGTAATGTTTTGTGAAAATGTAGAAAATAATTTTTCTAACCAATGTTCAATAACAGATGTTTTATCATCGTAAAATCCCTGCTTTATATTAGGGTCTGAAATATTATAATATTTTCTTTTTTTACCATGAAAGTAAAATGGAACGTCAGCTTCTATGGCATAGAAAGTATAACTACCAATATGATTAGAAGTAGTAAAAGAAAAATTTAATAAA
>CAYJLY010000062.1:1512-8372 GCA_964371385.1 uncultured Rikenellaceae bacterium | reverse complement strand
ACTTGCACTGATGATTTGCACTGATGATTTGCACTGATGATTTGCACTGAAGATTGCACTGAAGATTGCACTGAAGATTGCACTGAAGATTTGCACTCTCATCGCTGGTGGAAAGTTCTATATTGGAGTTAAAATTTATAGTGTAAGTCTAAAACGCCAATGTACGTAGCTCTTAGAGGTGTTTAATGTAGTGAATTAATCACTAGGTTCGCTTAAATGCAATGTAGCAACAATAATTTTCTGTCATAGATCAAGAACCCAAAAAAACAATGCCTAAGAGAACCCACCAGCTACACTTTACAAACTTGTAGATACAAAAAACCAAGAGCCCATGAAAATCATAGCCCTCGCTAAACCACTAGCTACACTTTACAAACTTGTAGATACAAAGAAGCAAAAGTCTATGAAAATCATTGCCCTCGCAAAACCACTAGCTAGACTTTACAAACTTAGATATACAAAAAGAACAAGAGCGACAACTTTTGTTATCGCTCTTGTTCTTATAGTTAAGCTACTCTCTAAAGTTTATAGTGATAACTCTTTATGTTAAATCTATCAACAATTAAACTACTAGTTAGATGTACCTTTGTTGTCGGCTGCATAGATAATATTCTGCGCACGTGCACGACGTAGGGCTTGCTTTAGCTCTGTTACAATACCCATTTTTGTAGGCTTGTCGATTTTGAGTACGGTGGTCATCTCGGGACGTTCTTCCTCTTTTAGTTTATCACGCTCCGCGGCGATAAACTCCTCGATATGTCTGATCTCTGCAAAAGCATCATTCAACTGAATCTTTGGAGCGCTACCTAGCTTTGCTTGGTATGCTGCGACTGGAGGGCCAATGTAAACGTAACTTGCAAGAGACTTCTTTTCTAGCTTTTGAATCTCGGTTGCCGATGGCAACTCTAGTTCAACTTTCATTTCTACTTCACGCATAGTGGTAGAAACCATAAAGAAGAATAAAAGCATAAATACTACGTCTGGTAGCGAAGAGGTCGAGATCGCTGGTAGATCCTTGCCTCCTTTTTTCTTAATCATCTGTTTCATAATCTGGATCGTAGTATTAAAAGTTAGCGTGCTAGGTTACGAGGTTCTGCCTCTGAAATTTTGTTAGGGATCGCTTTTCTTACAGCCTCTGCTTGCTCATCGCTAAGATCGATGTAAGGACGACCGAAACGCTTTTGAGAGAACTCGTTACGAGCCTCATTATAGGCGCGTGTTAGTTCGTTCTGCACTTGTAGATATACGTCATACGACGAACCGTTGTCGTTTTGAAGAGAGATAACACCCTTGCTCACTTGCCATTCTGGCAGTAGTGCGATAGGCTCACGAGGTGCCTCACGCTCTGGCATGTTTGGATCATTCTTATCATTAACGACAAACTCCTTGGCCATCTCTTTGAGCTCTTCCATCGTTACAACTTTACCCCCTACTGCGACTTGGTTAAGGTAGTTAACGTTCACCATTAGAATGTTACGTTCCTTAACATCAAGACCTTTATCTTCTTGTTCGTTATCGGCAATGGGAGGAAGGGTACGACGAATACCTTGGTCCTCGTTCATTGTCGTGGTCATCAAAAAGAATACCAGCAAAAGGAAAGCGATGTCAGCCGTTGAGGATGCGTTTGCTTCTGGGACTTTTTTTGCCATTTTGTTTTCTTTGTTTAGGTGTCGGAATGTGTACTGCGTTATTAATAATTTAACGCAGTGCACCCGACTGTTATTATGCCACTTTGGATGTGATTTTTCGAGATGATCGCAAAGAGAAAATATCACTTCACAACACACTCTGCTCCATACACTCCAAACCTTATTGGCAGCTCACTTATTTTATCGCTTTGTAAAGCTCAGAACCCACCATCGCAACAACTAGCGCACCAAAAGTGATGTAGGTTGAGTAAAGAGCAATGTCAGAGAATTTAAGCTCTGTTGGGTTGTCAAGGATCTCGCCGTTAGCAAGTGTGATTGGCTCGATGTCAGCCATTGCATAGGCCGCGAAGAACACAACTCCCATTAGCGCGATACCGATTAGCGAACGCTTTGCAGAAGCTGGGTTTTGAGCGATGCTGATAACTGGCATAATCACTACAAGCGCTGCTGTCAATCCTAGCATGATTCCTGCGAAGGTGATCATAGCTGAGATACCTCCTTCGGTCGAGGGATCATTCTCGGTATAGCTTGAGATACCCCAAACTGCGATTACTACTGAAAGCAGTAGCAATACGTATTTGATTATTGATAGATATTTCATTTTTATTTTCGTCTTATCTTTGGTTAAAAATTCTTTTTCTACTGTTAGAAAAACTGTCTAATACTTTTTCGATGTCTCCTCTTAAGATCTAGCACTGATACTACTCTTTAAGTACACGCACCGCCATTCTCGCCAAGGTTCAACACCTAAAAAAGGTGGCTAGACTATTTCTTGTAGAATTTGGTAAGGATGTCGATCATAGAGATAGACGCATCTTCCATGTTAAGAACCAAAGAGTCGATTTTTGAAACTAGGTAGTTGTAGAAGAACTGAAGGATAACCGCAACGATAAGACCACCTACAGTAGTCAAAAGTGCAACCTTGATACCTCCCGCAACCAACGCAGGGTTCATATCACCTGAAGCTTGAATCGAGTCGAATGCGTCGATCATACCAACTACAGTACCCATGAAACCAAGCATAGGAGCAACAGAGATAAATAGAGACACCCAAGAAAGTCCGCTCTCTAGTTGAGAAGACTGAACTGAACCATAAGCAGCAACTGTTTTCTCTACGATATCTACACCCTCGTCAGAGCGAAGAAGACCTTGGTAGAAGATAGAAGCAACTGGACCACGAGTGTTACGACATACAGTTTTTGCAGCCTCAACACCACCGTTATTCATTGCAGTTTCAACTTTCGCAAGAAGTTTCTTAGTATTAACAGTCGAAAGGTTAAGATAGATTACACGCTCGATAACGATCGCTAGACCTAGGATAAGGCACAACAAAAGTGGAGACATCCAACCTACACCACCCTCCATAAACTTTTGCTTTAGCACTTGGTGCATAGGCTCGTCTGCTAGAGGAGTGTTAGTAGCAGTTTCAGCTGCTTGAGCGAATAGTTCGGCAGGAGTAAAAATTGCCATCACTGCGAACACAGAAAGGATAGTAAGGAATTTTTTCATTTTAGTTAATGAGTTTTTTGTTAATTTTATGTTTTTGGTTACTTAAATCCAGTTGGTTTAGTCAATTATTGCCACATGTGAGGCTAATTTGCAAGGTGCAACACACGGGCTTAAACTCTAGTTTTCAAACTATTAGCCCATCTCAGCCCTCATCTCTCCCACTAGCCTGTAGTGCATATTCCACCTTCTTGTATAGTCAAAGGTAGGTTCTATTTTTTATAATTCCAAATATGCAAGGCGCATTTTTATGATTTTGTGCAAATTTTATTTGCCACTGTAAGCCCAAACTCCCATCAAAGGCTGCATGAAAAGCAATCTGGGGGCTTTTCATCTAGCTTTCTCACTACGATTTCCATTACGGTGAAAACCTACAAATTACGTGAACTCAGAAAATCCACAAACTCCATCAGAGCCTCTCGCGCAGGCGAATTGGGATAGTCCAACAATAGTTCACGAGCTTTTTGGCATTTGTCGGCTATATCCTCACGGGCACGCTGCACCCCACCACGGCGAGCAACAAACTCTGCCACAGGCTCCCAGCGGCCTTGTCGCAGGAGTTTTCGCATTTTTTTATCCTCCCCACTATCCTTTAGAGCGTAGAGCAGTGGGAGGGTAATTTTCCCTTCGCGTAGGTCTTGATACTGCATTTTGCCGCTCTGGTCACTTACATAATCCAGCACATCGTCCACTATCTGAAACGCCTCGCCAAGAAGCACCCCAAAGTCATACCAACGCTGCTCGCTTTCCACTGGCGCCCCTAGCGCCGCACAAGCTCCCATCAGATGAGCAGTCTTGAGGCGTATCACCTCAAAGTAGCTCTCAAAGGTCACATCCCCCAGCGAGGCTGAGCGCATCTGTCGTAACTCACCCTCAACCAAATATCGCAGAGTTCGCGCCATATAGTCAACACCACGATAATTTCCGTTCTCTATCCCCATAGTAATCCCTTGGGTAAGCAGAAAATCGCCTGCGAGCACTGCACCCCTTGAACGCATCATCGCCATGGTGGTGAGCTCCTCTCGACGTGTGTAGGCCTCATCAAGCACATCGTCGTGCACCAAGGAGGCGTTGTGCGTGAGCTCCATTATCGCCCCCGAGACGATATGTTCACTGTTCACCTCACCATGAAGCATAGCCACCAAAAAAGTCAGCACCGGGCGCATTCTCTTTCCCTTCATATTAATCAGGGGCGAGATCCTGTCCTGGAGCATAGTATGCTCACTGGTGAGGGCCCCCGCGAGCATCTCCTCGAGCTCGATCAAAGGACTCTCTAGCAGAGTATATATATGTGAGAGATTTTTCAAGCTCTTGGTTTATACTAAATTTCAAGCCCCTGCGTGGGGTTTAAAATCATGGTTTAAGGTTTAAGGGGTTTGGGGCTACTAATTAGACAGTCTTGATAAGGTAGTAGTTTTTCTTACCTTTTTGCACCAAGAGGAATTTACCGCTAATTAACTTAGAGGCTTCAACATTCATTGCCATATCCGTCACCTTCTCACCGCAAAGCGAAATACCGCCTCCTTGGATCAAGCGACGAAGTTCGCCTTTGGATGCAAAAACCGCAGCCTTCTCTGTGCAAAGAGTACCGAAGTCCACGCCCGCCTCGATATCGCTCAAAGCAACCTCATACTGAGGTACTCCATCAAAAACATCAAGCAGCGTAGCCTCGTCTACACCAGCCAAAGCCTCAGCTGCATTACCTCCAAAGAGGATGCCGCTTGCTGCAACTGCTTTTTCGTACTCCGCCTCGCCGTGGATGGCGATAGTAATCTCCTTGGCAAGAGTTTTTTGAAGCTCTCTTAGGTGGGGAGCCTCGCTGTGACGAGCAACCAAGTCCGTAACGGTTTGTTGGTCGAGGAAAGTAAATATCTTGATATATGACTGCGCATCCTCGTCTGAGGTGCCTAGCCAGAATTGGTAGAAACGGTAAGGCGTGGTGTAGCGTGCATCCAACCATATGTTGCCTTGTTCGGTCTTACCGAACTTAGTTCCATCTGCCTTGCGAATCAACGGGCAGGTCAAACCAAAGCCCTCGCCGCCAATCTTACGACGGATTAGTTCCGTACCCGTGGTGATATTGCCCCACTGATCCGAACCACCCATCTGAAGTTTGCAGTTATAGTTCTCGTAGAGGTGCAAAAAATCAAAGCCCTGAACCAACTGGTAGGTAAACTCCGTGAAAGACATACCATCGCCCTCACCTGAGAAACGACGTTTCACCGAATCCTTCGCCATCATATAATTCACGGTGATTAGCTTTCCAATATCACGGATAAAGTCCAAGAACGACCATTGGCTCATCCAATCGAAGTTATTGGTCATAATAGCTGCATTTGGAGCATCTGAATCAAAGTCGATAAGGCGTGAGAGTTGATTGCGAATCGCCTCTTGGTTGTGGCGTAGGGTCGCCTCATCCAACAGGTTACGCTCATTCGATTTACCCGAAGGGTCGCCTATCATACCTGTTGCACCCCCAAGAAGAAGAATAGGGCGATGACCAGCTCTTTGGAAGTGGCGAAGCATCATCACCCCCACCAAGTGGCCTATGTGTAGCGAATCGGCTGTTGGGTCTATACCCACATAAGCCGATGTCATTTCTTTTTCTAGTTGTTCGCGTGTACCAGGCATCGAGTCCTGAATCATACCTCTCCAAGAGAGTTCGTCAATAAAGTTCATTTTATTTATAGTATTATTTTTTGTATCGGTTTTCGTTGGTGCAAATATACAACAATTTTTTGGTGGACGCATAGCGGCTTTATCATTTATCTCGGTGCCAGCGGCACTTGCAATTATTTAGCTCTAACTGTGTCTTTGCAGGATTGCTGTTCCGTGGCCTGCGCAAGGGTGCGTAGCGGGCGAACCGCAAGGGGCGCAGACGAATTTACCTTTAGGTAAAGACGGTCGCCCCTCTGGGGGGCGGTTCGCCCGTCTATGGTATGCCCGTCTATTGCTTGTCTTTCAGTGGCGTGCGCTGCGGAAGAACTGCCTCTGAAAGAGCAGGGCTCCCGCAGGGGGAGCGTACGCCCTGCTAAGATCTTTCCTCTCATCAATCATTGCTGATACGGTCGGACTGCGGTTCGTCCGTCAATGGTATGCCCGTCTAATGCTTGCCTTTCAGAGCGTGCGCTGCGGAAGAACTGTCTCTGAAAGAGCAGGGCTCCGCAGGGGGAGCGTACGCCCTGCTAAGATCTTTCGTCTCATCAATCATTGCTGATACGATCGGACTGCGGTTCGTCCGTCAATGGTATGCCCGTCTAATGCTTGCCTTTCAGAGCGTGCGCTGCGGAAGAACTGTCTCTGAAAGAGCAGGGCTCCGCAGGGGGAGCGTACGCCCTGCTAAGATCTTTCGTCTCATCAATCATTGCTGATACGATCGGACTGCGGTTCGTCCGTCAATGGTATGCCCGTCTATTGCTTGTCTTTCAGTGGCGTGCGCTGCGGAAGAACTGCCTCTGAAAGAGCAGGGCTCCCGCAGGGGGAGCGTACGCCCTGCTAAGATCTTTCCTCTCATCAATCATTGCTGATACGGTCGGACTGCGGTTCGTCCGTCAATGGTATGCCCGTCTAATGCTTGTCTTTCAGAGTGTACGCTTACGGATGAATGGTTCGTAGTGAAACGAAGAGCAAGATTGCAAGTGCGGCTCACACCTTCCGCGGGGCGAAAGCATACGCCCTGCCTTAATACCTCTACAAGTGTCTCCG
>CAYJLY010000062.1:0-1412 GCA_964371385.1 uncultured Rikenellaceae bacterium | reverse complement strand
CCTTCCGCGGGGCGAAAGCATACGCCCTGCCTTAATACCTCTACAAGTGTCTCCGCAAATATCTCCACACAAAGATGCAGAGCATTTCTATGATTTAACTAGAACTATCCCTAACCAAATCCACCGCCCCGTGCGGGCACGCACAGCATGGATGCTGGGCGATATATTCTAGTGCTGCCTCAACACTGATGCCATCCTCGGTGCAATAACCACCACTGCGGGTGCGATGCAGGGTGCTCAGGTAACCACCACTGCCTAGCTCAACTCCCATATCGCGAGCAATGGAACGCACATAAGTTCCCTTGCTACACTCAACTCTCACCAGTGCATTAGGTGCATCGTAACTGAGCAGCTGAGCGGAGTAAATCTCAATCTTTGCCACTCGCATCTCAACCTCTTTTCCATCGCGAGCGTACTCATAGGCTCGTTTGCCGTCTATTCGCTTGGCGCTATACAGCGGCGGAACCTGCTCTTGAGAGCCCACTATCCCACCCAAATACTCCTGTATCGCCTCGAGGGTGATATGCTCATGGGGGTAGGTGTGATCCACAGGGTGTTCCAAATCAAACGAGGGGGTTGTTGCCCCTAGGGTGACGGTAAATTCATATTCCTTAGCCTGGCTTTGAAGCTCGGGCACTTGTTTGGTTGCCTTGCCTATGCACACGAGAAGCACTCCTGTGGCTAGAGGGTCGAGCGTGCCTGCATGCCCAATTTTAATGCGCTTGGGATAGCCCACTCTCTTGAGGGCATTTTGCAATTTGCGCACCACATCTGTCGATGTCCACCCATAGGGTTTATCGATATTTAGCACCATGCCATCGCGTAGGTCATTTGTCATTTGCTTATACTGTATCTTTTTAATTACTCTTGAATTATTATCTATTATTTGATGCAGAGCGTCTTTATGATTTATCTTTCACAATACCGAGGTGGGCGGTTTGCCTTTAAAGAAAGCTATCGTGGATTCGTAACAGGCGTACCGCAGGGAAGGGTAAGGCTTGCCTTTAGGCTAAAGCCGCGCTTCCCGTTGGGGTGCGGTACGCGCGGCTGGTGTGTGTGTGTGTCCGTACTGGGGACGCATAGCGGTGCCAGCGGCACTTGCGATGATTTATCTTAGCAAGGATTCACTTTTCGGGGTGTGCGCTGTGGGGGTGCGAGCCGCACTGGCGATGATTGTCTCTCACAAAACCATTGCCAGCGTAAGCTCGCACTTAGCTTTTTTTCTTTGTAGTTTCGTTTTTGAAAAAGTCCGGTTTCACTTCGTTCAACGCGAGTCTTTTTCAATATCCGAAACCAAGGGGTGTTTCTTTGTTTTGTTTAGCTCGGACGCAGAGTGTCTTTACTATTTATCCTTGTGGTGTTTGTCTTTTGGGGCGTGCGCTGCGGAAGGACTGTCTCTGAAAGAGCAGGGC
>CAYJLY010000061.1:0-8613 GCA_964371385.1 uncultured Rikenellaceae bacterium | reverse complement strand
CATATGAGCTAACACTAAATAACCAAACGATTAAATTTAAGCATACAACTCAAGGAGAACAGCTAGTGATTTATCCCAACGAGGCTTTAGAGCTCACTGAAGGCGATATACTTGAGATAAAACAACGTAAATAACAATGAAACTACTACCCAAATATCTGTTAGCTTCTGCTATACTTTCGAGCGCATCTCTTTCGGCGCAAGAACCATTTTTAAACAATTCCAAACACCAAAGCTACTCTGGCGAGGCTCTCTCGTATATAGGCATGCCCGTTGGAGGTATATGCGCAGGGCAACTCTATCTGGGGGGCGATGGACAGCTGTGGAATTGGGACATTTATAATATCCCCACATCGCAGCCTAATGGCGGAGGCGATCGCTATTATCTAAATCCTATGCGAGTGAGCGAGGAATTTCCTAATGGTTTTGGATTGACTATCACTCAGGGTAAAAAAGTATACGAGCGCAGATTGAATAGCAGTGGTTTTTCGGATATTACTTTCCGTGGTGAATATCCCGTGGGCAAAGTGAATTTCAAAGACAATAGTCTGCCCGTCGAAGTGGATTTGACCGCCTTCTCACCTTTTATTCCCACCGACGAAGATAACTCGGGGTTGCCTGCAACCTATCTTGAATATACGGTTGAGAATCTCTCGGTAGAGCCCGTTTTTGTCAAGCTCAGCGGTTGGCTGCAGAACCTTTCGGGCTATACTAGCGGAAGCTCAAGCACTTCGCAACAACACAACGTTGTGGAGCGAGGCGAAGGCTTTGTGCGTGTAAGCATGGGTAGTGATTTTATGATGAAGGACTCTCTTGCTGATTGGGGAACGCTCGCTTTGACCCTGCTGGATGCTAATGGTGAGGCTACATCAAGTGCAAACCCTGTGAAAGGAACTGGATTATACAGCGTAGATGCTAATATAGTAAACTCTAGCGCCCCACTAGGGGATGAGCTTGTTGGGGCTGTTGAGCGAGGTGTGGAGATTGAAGCAGGGCAGAGTCATACTTTCCGTTTTATCATCTCGTGGCATTTCCCAAATGTTCATCTATGGAAAGGCGATGCCCACCATTGGCATGAGCAGCAGAACCTGCGCCATTACTATAGCTCGCAGTTTGAGAATGCCGATCAGGTGGCAAACTATATTCTGTCGCATCCAAAGCTTATCGAGAACACTCTGCTTTGGAATAAAACATGGTATGATTCGTCGCTGCCCGCTGATTTTTTGGATCGCACTTTTTTGAATGCTAGCACTCTTGCCACTACCGCATCGTTCCGCTTTGACGACCTTACAGATAATCCCATCAACGAAGGACGCTATTATAATGCCGAGGGCGTGGGTCTAGGTCATGGCACTTGCACCCATGTGTTCCATTATGAGCAGGCGCTTGGAAGACTTTTCCCTGCGATGGCTCGTGGGCTCAGAGAGCAGATAGACTTTGGGTTTGCCTATGGAATCAATGGCGATGATGGAGTTATTGGCTATCGAGCCGAAACAAACTATGGCTCACATGATGGGCGAGGGTATGCGGTTGATGGGCAAGCAGGGACTATTCTTAGAGCCTATCGCGAGCATTTAATGTCTGGTGACGATGAGTTTTTAAAGAAAAACTGGAAGAACATCAAAGGAGCAATGAGCTATATGATTGCTCAGGATGCCCAAAAAACGGGCACTGCGGATGGAATCCTCGAAGGAGCGCAGTATAATACTCTCGATCGCATTTGGTATGGCAAAATCACATGGATTAGCGGTCTTTATGCAGCGGCTTTGAGGGCATCGGGGGAGATGGCACAGCGTGTGGGTGATAAGAAGTTTGCAAAGCAGTGTGAGATCATTGCCCAAAGGGCATACACAAATATTTCTGAGCAGCTGTTCAATGGTGAGTATTTCATTCAGGAACTAGACCCCGAACACCTAGATGCCCCAAATACTAATGACGGATGTCATATAGATCAACTCCTCGGGCAATACTGGGCTTCGCAGCTGGGTCTTGGGAATATTCTCCCAGAGAATGAGATCAAAAGTGCTCTAAGTTCAATAATGAAATATAACTACGTTGAGAATTATGACGAGTTTCTTAAAACCACTCCCATCCCCATTGCAAGATGGTATGGTGATGGTGATGAGAGCGGAGTAATCATGTGCTCCTTCCCCAAGAGTGGTGCTGACAAAGCCCCAGGGAAGATAAATAGCGAGTGGGAAAAATTGGTCGTAGGCTATTTTAGCGAAATGTGGACAGGACAAGAACACGCCCTAGCTGCAACGCTTATCGATCAGGATATGGTGGCGGACGCACTAAAGATTGAGGAGGCAATCAACGATAGATATTCGGCTGAAAAGCGTAACCCCTACAACGAAATAGAGTATGGCAACCATTACACACGTGCGATGAGTGGCTATGCGCCTTTTGTTTCGGCATCAGGATTCTACTATGATGGCCCTAGGGGTGTTATAGGTTTTGATCCTAAAATTTCGCCCGAGAATTTCCGCTCGGCATTTGTGAGCGCAAAGGGGTGGGGTAGCTACAGTCAAAAAATTGAAGGCAATAAACTTTTAAGTACCATCGAACTGAAATATGGCACCCTGGCCCTAAATCAAATTCAACTGCCAGCCGATTTCACCTCCAGCAAAAACCTCAAAGCAAGCGTGAATGGTGTGCAGGCGAAGATAAAAGACGGTGCAGTTATTTTGGATCAAACTATTCAACTAGTCGCAGGAGATAGTTTACAACTAGAACTTAAAACCCTTTAAGAAATCATGAAAAAAATTAACTTATTATTAGCTTCTGTTTTAACTTTATGCTCCTGTGGTGTTAAGGAGAAAGCAATCGAGAATACACCCCTCGAAAAGCCTGTTATTGCGGGGGAATGGGTGCATGTGTTTAACCCCAACGACACTCGAGGGGATATAGATACTACGTGGTACACCAACGACCACTGCTTTGCCAAGGGGCCCGATGGCCGCTGGCATGGCTATGGTATTATTGGGCACGCTCCAATTAACCCATGGACGGGCGAAACCCAACTGTTTCATATCTCAAGCGATGATTTTGCTAACCCCAAATGGGAAGATCACCCCTATGCTCTGACTGCCCAGGAGGGCAAAGAAAGGGTGCTGTGGGCGCCCCATGTGTTCCACGACAAGGGCAGCGATACTTGGCAGATGTTCTATAATGTGGGCAATATGCAACCTCATGCGCCAAACTATGCAAGTTGGGGTGGACT
Source organism: uncultured Rikenellaceae bacterium (assembly GCA_964371385.1). Classification (GTDB taxonomy): domain Bacteria; phylum Bacteroidota; class Bacteroidia; order Bacteroidales; family Rikenellaceae; genus Mucinivorans. The sequence goes on along the minus strand of CAYJLY010000061.1, from coordinate 5,391 downwards.
GTGTAGAGCTGACTCGCGAGATATGTTCACTTGGGAGCGCCATCCGCTGAACCCTCTATTTAGCGATGCTGGCCATGCCCGTGATTCTTATTTGATGAAAGTGGGTGATATCTACCATTTCTATTACACCAGAACGGTGAGCGAGGTGGATCTACGCTCGTGTATCGCCCTGCGCACCAGCCCAGATTTGGAGCATTGGAGCGGAGCGAAAGTGGTGCACACACAGGACTATCCACCCAATGATTGGGGCGGTGATGCCGAGAGTCCCTATATTGTTAAGCGAGGTGATAACTACTATCTATTTATTTGTCTTGCAATGACTTCCTATGACCTCACGCATGTGTATTGGTCGAAAGATCCAACGAATTTCCCGATAGAAAACTTTGTGTGCGAGCTGCCTTTGCATGCCGCCGAGGTGATAGAGGTGAGCCCCGATGAGTGGTATATCTCCAACACGGGGTGGAATAAAAAGGGTGTGTACATTGCTCCTCTGAAGTGGGAGAAATTATAGAGAGTAAAGTATTTTTGTAGCCTAGTTTTAAGCACGTTTACCGAGATTTTTTCGAGGTAAGCGTGCTTTTTTTGATTAATTTTTTTGGATAAAGAAATATTATTTATACATTTGCAGTGTACTAGTAAACTAATACACTAAATAACACCAAAAGAGACTAACCTAAAAAAACTAATATAATGATTGAATTTAAACAAGTTACGCATTGCTACTCAGGGGGCAAGATTGTGTTCGAGAATCTAGATCTAAAGATAAACGAAGGTTCGATTTATGGAGTTTTGGGGTGTAATGGAGTGGGGAAGACCACACTGTTGCGCTTGATGTGTGGATTGATTTTCCCCAGCGATGGCACTATTGACGTTTTGGGCTATAAGCCGCAAAAGCGCAGGGTAGAGATGTTGCAAGAGCTGTTTTTTGTACCCGATGAATTTACATTGCCCAAGATTTCGGCTGTGAGCTATGGCAGGCGGTATGGTAAATTCTATCCGAATTTTTCGATGGAGCAGTACCATAATTTGCTCGAAGAGCTGGGCGTAGACAAGGCGATGTCGCTCTGCAAACTGAGCTTCGGTCAGCAAAAAACCGCTTTCATTGCCTTTGCAATGGCGTGTAACACTCGTCTGTTGATTATGGACGAACCCACAAATGGTATAGATATTCCAACCAAGATGAAACTTCGTGGCCTTTTTGCCTCTATCTCGGGCGAGGATCGCAGCATAATTATCTCTACCCACCAAGTGCGTGATCTGGAACAACTCATCGATAGTGTGGTGGTTTTGGATGGTGGTAAACTGCTGCTGAATGCCTCGTTGTATGATATTTCCAAGCGTTTGGAATTTCGCCATATTAGTCCCGATGAGCAGCCATTGTATAGTTGCGAGACGCTTCAGGGCACCTATGGTTTTGTGGCAACGGAGGCTGGCGCAGATTCGAGCTTTGATTTGGAGCACTTGTTTAATGCCGTTGTGAGCAACCCCGTGTATTTCACTACTAACTTCTAAACCCCTAAGAACTATGAAAGAAAAATTTTCAATGCGCAGATTCTTTCGCTTTTTGCTTTTGCAGCTAAGGTTGCATTTGCCACAGTTTTTGGTGGTTGCTTTGGTGATGCTGCTTATCACTCCGCTGTTTTATAATCTCGCCCGTGATTTATATGATACAGAACCCACTGTTTCTAATGCTTTTTTGAGATTATCTACTTTGGTAGCGTATAATACCCTGCTGGTGGTAATGCTCGTAAAATTATTTCCTGAGTACTCCAAGCGAAGCTCGCAGTTTAACCTGCTGACTGTGCCCGTGAGTGCGAAAGAGAAGTTTGCCGCTAAGTTTATTATGACTGCTCTTTTGATTCTGCTTTTTATTGGTATCCAAAAGACCTACTATAATATCTATAATGCCTCGGTGCCTTTTGCGGCTAAATACGACCATGATCCATTGGATTTTTTGCAAGTCAGAGGTCCTTATATAACGAGCGTCATATCATTTTTTCTCGTTCATGCGATTTTACTACTCACTGTTGTAGTCAAGCATAGAAGGGGTACTTTCGCTGCCATTGTCACCTGTATTGTTGCTACGCTTGTTTCTTTTTTGCTGCTAATGGCGGTGATGTATGTAGTGTATGAATTTCAAAGTTTATCTTCAAATATCGTAGATATTAGTTATGTCTTCGCGCCTTTTATGATCTTCTATATGTTGATTCTTTATCGCCTCTGTTGGCGACTGTTTAAAGGGCTTCAAATCTTAAAATCCACAAGGGTAAAAACCTCCAAAAATGTGTAATGCTATGAAAACGCAATTTTCTTTTTCCAGAGCCTTAGATTATCTGTGCTCACTAAAATACTTTAATCTACGAGGATTACTGATAGTGAGCTTATTGATGTTGATAGTGCAAGGGGTTGTTATTTTTTGTCAGTATCTCATTTCGGATGAACAATCCAAGATAGAGAATATTTCAACGGGTCTAGTTTTTGCTATGCTTGCTGTCACTGTGGATTTTATATTCTCAGACTACAAGAAAAAGCAAACCTCTCAAAACGCAATATTGTTGCCTGCGAACCAACTCGAAAAATTTGTTTCGCTGGTTACTGTTTCGCTGCTGTTGGGTTTATATCTAATGTTACTAGCTGACTTGGCTAGTCTTGCGGTGCTGTATTTCTACTTTGAAATTCCATTTGAGCAAACTGATATTTTCTCCAATTCCGATGGAGCATTTGGCATGGTTTCACTTTTTTTCTTATATCTTGCTTTCCATTCGATGATTGTTTGGACGGCCCTTAGTAGTAAAACCATGAGAGTGTTGAGCGTTGTTGTTGTGGTATTGGCTATGTTATTTATTTTTATAATCCCTCTAATGGTAATAGTCAATATAGTCGTAGTACCACAAGAGGTGGCGATAAATTCTATCTACTTCCAACTAGCTTTGCTTCTGGTTGCGGTGATGTTCTACCGCAAAGGATTTAGACGATTTAAAAACATTGAACTTCATATACAATAATGAAAACACAATTTTCTTTTTCACGATATAAGCAATTCCTAGCGGTGCAAGCTCGTCAAGAGGGTGCAGTGCCAAGGTGGTGGGTGCCAGTGATTTATGTGCTTTCTACTCTTCTTGTATGCTTTGTTCTTGGAGCTGGAGGCTATGAATGTGGAGATCCTTTTGAGGCAGGCAAGATTATGCGTCCCTTTCTGTTTATTTATGTACTAACTCGCCTTTCGAAGTATTTTGCCAAGCTCCACGACAAAGGGACTGCATCCCAAGAGGCTATGCTGCCTGTGGGGCGCAACGAAAAATTCTTTGCTCACCTGACACTAGTTCTAGCCTGGAGCATAGGGCTGTATCTTCTATTGGAGCTGACCATTTCGGTGTTTTTTGCCTTGGTTTTTGGGGTTTCGCCCTTTGATGTTAATGTTGGGATGTTTAATTTTAAACCTTGCTCGGGATTTCTGATGAGTTTGATTAACTACATTACTCTTGTTCTGTTTGTTATTGCAGGAGTGCTCTTGCAAAGTGGTGTTTTGGTGAATGTGTTGCGCTCGCTATTGGTAATCGTGCTATTCACCGTGGGGGTATTATTCCAAGTTAAACAGTATTCAGGGGCTATGGCGGTGAGCGTGGGGGTGATGCTGGCTGTGTTTATGCTCTCGTGGCATTGGTTTAGAGTTTTGCAAGTAAAAAAATAGAGAAGAGATGGTAAATTTTAATGAACGTAATTCGATTTATTTACAAATCGGCGACTATATATGCGAAAAAATACTCTCAGGCGAAATTTCTTTTCCCGATCGTGTCCCCTCTGTGCGTGAGCTTGCAGCCACCCTTGGGGTGAATGCAAATACTTGTATGCGAGCCTACGAAATGCTCTCGCAACGAGAAATCATACAATCCCAGAGAGGATTGGGCTACACGGTGTGTGAGGGGGCAAAACTCATAGTGTTCAACGAAAGAAAACAGCGCTTTATTAAAGATTTTTTGCCTAGCTTTTTCTCGCAGATTGACTTGCTGGATATTTCTCTTGAGGAAGTTTTGGAATTGTATGAGAGGCGAAAAAATGATTTGTAATTTAGAAATAATTTTTTAACTTTACATCTCGGAAACTGTTTCATTTTCTCAGGCGAGATAAATTGTAAGCAGATTCTCAAACTTTTCAAATACCATATAAGTCTTATGAAAAAAACACTCCTCTCTCTGGCTTTAGCTTCGCTGGTGCTCTCGAGCACAGATGCTATGGCACAGAAAAAATCCAAAAAGGATGACAAAAAAGCCAAAACAGAGGCACCTGCTTCTGACACGACCAAAAAGGCTAAAAGTCCCGCAAAAGGCTCCATTGAGTCTGTAATCAAAAAAGGCGCTAAGTCGCAAAAAGGCGGTCTGTTTGACATCTACATCCAAGATGGCAAATATTACTACATGATCCCAACCAAGCTTCTGGGGCGTGATATGATGATCGTGAACCGCCTGTCACAGGGTGCTGCAGGGCTTCGCAATGGATTCTCGGGCTATGCTGGCGACGAGATTCAAAACTCTATGGTGCGCTTTGTCGAGTCGCCCGATTCGAGCAAGATCTTCCTTCAGAGCATTATGACACGCGAGATGCCTCGCGATACTGTGGGCGAGATGTATGAGGCAGTGATGCGCAGTAACTTCCATCCGCTGGTCGCTAGTTTTAAGGTAGAGGCTCGCAACAAAGCGAAAGACTCGGTGCTTATAGATGCAACCGACTATATTAACTCAGACAACGAACTGGCGGCTTTCAATCCTTATATGAAAAAAGCTCTTTCGCTGACAGCTTTCCACAAGGATCGTAGTTATGTCACCTCGGTTAAGAGTTACCCTATAAACCTTGAGACCAAGAGTGTGAAGAGCTATACTTATGCTCCCAAATCACCATTCCCAAATTTTCAGATTCCACCTCGCCCTATTACTTTGGAGGTGAACTCTTCGCTGGTGCTTTTGCCCGAGAAACCTATGAAAGCTCGTTATGACGATCGTCGTGTGGGTTATTTCACTGATAGTTATGTGGATTATGAGCAAAACCCACAGGGTGTTAAGAACATATCGATGATCTCGCGTTTCCGCCTTGAGCCTAAGGCTGAGGATATGGAAAAATACAAGCGTGGTGAGCTAGTTGAACCTCAAAAACCTATCGTGGTGTATATCGACCCAACGACTCCCGAGAAATGGATTCAATATCTAATTGACGGTATCAACGACTGGCAAGTAGCCTTCGAGGGTGCAGGTTTCAAAAATGCAATCATCGGAAAGCGCGCCCCAACCTGGGAAGAGGATTCAACCTGGAGCCTTGAGGATGCTCGCTATAACGCAATCGTGTACAAACCATCGGATATTCCAAACGCTAGCGGTCCACATATCTCTGACCCTCGTA
>CAYJLY010000060.1:2127-8687 GCA_964371385.1 uncultured Rikenellaceae bacterium | reverse complement strand
AAGCTCGCATCTAGCTTTTTTCTTTGTAGTTTCGTTTTTTGTTTAGCTCGGACGCTGAGTGTCTTTACTATTTATCCTTTTGGTATTTGTCTTTTGGGGCGTGCGCTGCGGGGGTGCTGATCTCTCAAGAGAGCAGGGCTCCCGTGGGGGGAGCGTGCGCCCTGCTATTTGTATTACCATCCTTAAAGGCAAAGCAAATGATAGCCAGCGTAAGCTTGCACTGCGGTTCGCACCTCTCACACGGCTCAACGTTAATTATTAATCAGTGCCGCCACTGAGCGAGCCTGATCTATGGGGTCAGTGCTGGGGCGCAGGTTATAGGGGTTGTCAGAGGCTGCCCATGCGGCTTCCATGTCCCAAAAGTCGTAGTCTAGGGGGAGTTCTTTATAGGTTTTGGCATAGTCGAAATAGCTCTTCCAGCGTTGATAGTAGAGGTCTTTAAGCACCCCTGCCCATTCTCTAAAGGAATAATCGTGTAGGCCACCTGTGTTAGAGGCAGTGCGATCGCCCCAAGTCGAGATCAATTCTAGGGCTTGTTGGCGGTAGTAATTCATCTCCTGCTGGGTGCGCCCTTGAGCCATAGCACGTCCTACCCATGGTCCCACCATAAAGCTCTCTTGCGAGCTCAGGAGCCTATCTTGACGCAGTATCAAATCCAAAAACTCGGAGGTCAGGCCATCAAAACTCAGGGTATCGTTCTTATCGAAAGCCTCGCGAATATCCTCTAACAGTAGTTTACCGCGATTCGCCAGCACTTGGCGCGCTAGGTCCACTATATCATACTCAAAATTATCGTTCCCACGGTATTGCTCAGACACCTCACTCATCAGAACAAGGGCTTTTTCTAGCTCCACCGGCTCATAGTAGAGCTTACCAGTACCCCACGTCGAGGTTTTCTCGACTGTAAGGGCTGGACGAGCGGCAAATACCGATTCCGAGGTGCCCTCTTGAGTTGCGTCATAGGGTGGGTTGTAGGCTGTGTTAGATAGTATTTCCCACGCCTTTTCGGTTTGGGGTGTTGAGTGCCCATAGCGAGCACGTGACCACGATTTTAGCCATTCTTCCTTAGTGAATCGACCCTTGCGCCAAGGCAGTTCATAGACAAGCTCGTACATCACGGGGTTATTTTCTATACCCTCCATTGTGGCTCCTACACCCACCAAATGGCGGCCTAGGTTGTCTTCTTTCGCCTTGAAGTAACCATCTATCACCTTTTGCATTTTGCCATAAAGGCCAGTATTGCCGCCGAAGTTCAGTAGCATGCAGTAAATCCAATCGTGAGCTCCATAGCCCTTCTCTCTGTACCACGTGCTGCTGGGGTCGCCCCACTGCGGACGGCTCTCGCTAAAGAGATCGAGCACCACTAGTTCGCCTGCTGGCAGGCTCTCTATCATTGCGGTGTGGGGGTTGGCTTGCCATGCTTGGATAACCCATTTGGCGCCTACGTTAGCTTTTTTCATAGCTCCAAAGATAGCCTCGCCAGCCGCCTTGAGATCCACCCCTGCGGTGCTGCCCCCCTCATGGAAGGGGTCTATGGCATAGTAATCCGCCTTGCCGAAGAGTTTTTCCATCTCCTCATAATACACAGCGGCTATCTCGGCAAAACGAGGGTCGGTGGGTTGCAAAAATGCAGGCCTTTGGTAGCCGCACCACTCCCCTGGATCTTGAATCTCGAGACCCAATCTCTCGCCTGCATCCGAGGGAACCATGCCCCCATAGCCTGCAAACACGGGTTTGATACCCCATTCTCTGTAGCGTGAAATAATCTTTTTCTCCAGCTCCACTTGGCTCTCATACCAATGAGAGGTGTTCGCCTGAGGTGCACCCTCAAGGTTGTTCATCAACCACCACGCCTGTTTGGTGGGCGAGGCAACGAAGCTATCAGCCTGCTCGGGGGTGTAGCCTAGCTCCATCAGAGTGTTGCGCCATACGGTAGCCGCTCCCGTAAGCGAAAGAGGCATATTAATGCCGTGCAGAGCCATCCAGTCTATCTCCTGTTGCCAGCGTTCCCAGTCCCAAAAAGGCATAGAATAAGAGAAAGTACAGTAGTTCAGGTAATAACGCAGCAATTCGCTAGTCTCACGCCTTTCAGGGGTCTTGACCTTAGGAAAATCTATGAGCCTTTGGCGAGGCGAGTTCCACGCAATGTGTACCCCTGCATAGTATTTCAAATACCAGTTCAGACCCGCAGCCACACTCACCCAGTTGTTGCCCTTGATCCACACCTTGCCGCCTTTCGAGTCGAGTTCAAAAAAATCGTTCTCGCTCAGAGGGTCCGTGAGTTCAAACAAGAAATGTTTGCTCGCACCCTTGTCTATCCTCTCTACAAGGTCGTACACGGGCCCTCTCTTTGCCGCCAAGGCATTGAAAGGAATAGTCAAAACAAAAAGAAGCAGAAGGGTTTTCAGGATATTTTTCATTGGGTTTTGTTTTTTTAAGTTGCAGAGCCTTTGGCTTTTATGGCTGAGCTGAGGGCTAGGCTTTTTTCATTAGGCTTAGGGCTGAGATGCCATATCGGGAGTGATCTTGCCGTTGAAACCATCGGCGAGTTGTTGGGCAATCTGATCGGCAGCCTTGGCGAGTTTGCCACCCACCATCATTTTCATCATCATATTGAGTTTAGCATCGATGACCACCCTCATACGAGTATCATTGGGAGCTAACTCTTTGAGTTGCAACCAAAAGGTGAAAGGAAATGGTGTTGCACCATCCACAGCAGCTATCTTAATTAGCTCGTTTTCTACCCTCTCGACCATCTCCAGCTCTATGTTAAAACCCTTGGCGGTGAACGAACAAGTATCCTCGTCCGCCTGCCAATTCTCAACCTTGTCGGCAAGAATAGGGGTGAAGTTCGAGAATTTCGAGATAACAGCATAGATCTGTGATGCTGGACGGAATATTTGGTGTTGTTTGCTTTCTGCTTTCATTAAAAAATTGGTTTCTAATTTGTGTTTTTGTTTAGCGCCTCAGACGCAGAGCGGTGCTAGCTGACGCTTGCAATGATTTGTCTTCGGACACAAAGTGTCTTGATGGCTGGTCTTTGCATAGTCGAAAGCTTGCGGACGGGCTGATCTTCGCAAGAAGAGCAAGATTGCCAGCGTCCGCTCGCACCTTCCGCGCGGGGAAGCTTTCGCCCTGCTTTCTTGTTTAGCTCTTCCTTGGGCTGCCTTGTCAGGGCGACGCTGGGTGTCCTGCTCCCATACTAGGAAAAGGAGCAGGGCTTCCGCGGGGCGATGAGCGTACGCCCTGCTAAGACGCAGAGCGTCTTTATGATTCGTCTTCGTGGGGCTTGCCTTTTCAGGGCGACACTGGGTGTCCTGCTCCTATGCTAAGAAAAGGAGCAGGGCTCCCGTGGGGAGTGTCGCCCTGCTAGTGCGTGCCCGCACTGGGCGATGATTTATCTCTCACAAAACCAATGCCAGTGCGGCTCGCACCGGATCGCACCACCTCGCACCTCTTATTTACCCCAAGTATCGGGTGAAACTCTCCATTGTTTGAGGCTGTCGAGCTCCTCTTGGGTGATGTAGCCCGAAATGAGTGCTTGCTCCGAAAGGATGTTGTAGTTAGAAAGGGTGATAAGTTTTACGCCCGCTTTCTCAAAGTTTTCTACCGCTGTGGGGAAACCATAAGTAAAGATAGCCACCATACCCACAACATCCAACCCTGCCTCGCGCATAGCCTCAACAGCCGCAAGCGAACTACCTCCTGTTGATATCAAATCTTCGACCACAACGACTTTTTGCCCCTTGGTAAAGGTGCCTTCAATCTGATTTCCACGCCCGTGGGCTTTGGGGGCCGAACGCACATAGATGGCTGGTTTTTGAAGTTTATCTGCTGCCAAAACACCCCACGAGATAGCACCTGTTGCTACTCCTGCCACCAAATCCGCCTCGGGAAAACTCTCTTGGATGGCACGCGCAAACGAACGAGCCACCACCGAGCGCTCCTCGGGGAAACTCAAAATAGTGCGGTTATCGCAGTAGATAGGCGAGCGCCAGCCCGATGCCCATGTGAAAGGGTTTGATAGATTCAATTTAATTGCTTTAATTTGCAGTAGCATTTGAGCTATATCCTGTGACATGTTTGTGTAAGGTATAAATTATATATTAGTGTCGAGAAGGAGAAATTAACCCTTCTATATAAAAGACAAAAGTACAAAAAAAAGATGAACAATAAAATTATTTATGCAGCAGGGGGCGTTGTGCGAAACCCCGAGGGCGAATTTTTGCTAATTTTCCGCCGTGGAATGTGGGATTTACCCAAAGGTAAACGCGAGAAGGGCGAAACAGACAAACTTTGCGCCCAACGCGAGGTGAGCGAAGAGTGTGGCATAGAGATGGCAGATTTGGTGGTGGGAAAGGAGATATGCACCACGGTGCACCACTACCTGCTCCACGATGTGAGCATAGAAAAACGCACCACATGGTTTAAGATGAGCTACGTGGGACTACCCTGTGAGCTTTCGCCCCAGATAGAAGAAGACATAGAGAGAGTCGAGTGGCATACAGGTGCATCTGCAAAACAACTACTTGCGGAGTCGTTTGACACTATAAAAGAGGTTTTTACTAAAGCTACAAATAGCAACATCTCTGCCAACTAATAAGCAAGATACTCTGCATACAAGCCACATTCAGAGCCACATTTCGAGCCGCAGTCCGAGCCACAGTCTGAGCTGGACCAGCAATGGTGGGAGATAAATAATCGCCCAGTGCTCTCACGCACTAGCAGGGCGACACTCCCCACGGGAGGTGCGAGCTTACGCTGGCAATCTTGCTCTTTCAGAATAGGTCACCCGCAGCGAACGCCTTGAAAAAAACACCAAAGGAAGAGCTAAACAAAAGAAACATCCTTGGCATAGAGCCTGAAAAAGACTCGTGTTGAGCGACGAGCGAAACCGGACTTTTTCAGGTGCTATGCCATAAAGAAAAAGCTAGGTCCGAGCTTACGCTTGCAGTGGTTTTGTGAGAGAGTAAAACTATTACCCCCCTTGTAAAAAACACTTGCGAAGGCATTCAAGCAGGGCGTACGCTCCCCCCACGGGAGCCCTGCTCTCTTATCTGAGACCAGTTCACCCGCAGCGTACACCCGAAAAAGCAAACCTAAAGAAGATAAATAGTAAAGACGCTCTGTGTCCGAGCTTCGGCGGGCGAAGGCAGTTCTTACCGCAAGCGTCCACCCCATCTAAGCTAAATCACAAAGACACTATGTGTCCGTGCGAAAAATTTATTACCTTTGTGGGTTGATAGAACTATGATAAGTTAAGACAAGCATTACGGTATGATTCGACCACAAAACATAGCAATACTAGGGGCGAGTGGCTCCATAGGCACCCAGACTCTGGATGTAGTGCGTGCCCACAGAGAGCTTTTTGAGGTAGAGCTCCTTAGCGCCCACACCGCCTATGAGGAGTTGGCACGCTGGGCTGTGGAGTTTTCGGTGGGGACGGTGGTCATCACCGATGAGCGCTACTACGAACCCTTGGCAAAGTTGCTAGAGAACCACCCGATTAAAGTTTATGGGGGTACTATGGCGCTGGAACAAGAAGTTCAAAATTCAAATATAGACACTGTGGTGACTGCCGTGAGCGGCTTTGCGGGTCTATTGCCCACTATTGCGGCAATTAAGGCAGGCAAAAAAATCGCTCTCGCCAACAAAGAGACCCTTGTGGTGGCGGGGGAGTTGGTAATCCAGATGTCAAAACAATATGGCGCACCCATTATTCCCATTGATTCGGAACATTCGGCAATTTTTCAGTGTTTGGTGGGCGAAAGTTCGCCAGCACGCAGGGTGGTAATTACTGCCTCGGGCGGCGCATTGCGTGATATGCCCTTGGCGCAGCTTGAGAGAGCTACCATAAAACAGGTGCTCTCGCACCCCACATGGAGCATGGGTGCAAAGATTACAGTCGATTCTGCAACCATGCTCAACAAGGGATTGGAGGTCATAGAGGCACATCACCTTTTTGGGCTCGCCCCCTCACAGATAGATGTGGTGCTGCACCGCGAGTCTATCATCCATTCCATGGTCGAGTTCGAGGATGGAGCTTTCAAGGCGCAACTGGGCACTGCCGATATGCGTCTACCCATACAATACGCCTTAACTTTCCCCCAGCGCATACAGGTGACGGGGTCTCAAGGGTACACCCCCATGGGGAGTTTGACCTTTGAGGAGGTGGATCCTTTGCGTTACCCTGCTCTTTCGTTGGCCTACGAGGCTTTGCGAGCGGGCGGCACAGCTCCTGTGGTGCTCAATGCTGCGGGCGAGGTGGCGGTAGGAGCTTTCCTCCAGGGCAAGATATCCTTTACCGATATTGCAAAACACATAGAGGCAGCACTCGCTCGCTTTGGGGTACAGAAAATAGAGAGCATAGAACAGATAGTTGAGGTGGATCGCATGGTTCGCTCCAAGCTGGAGCAGCAGTGATTTGACTCTAACTGTGCCTATGTGGGAGGTGCACACCAGAGCTTCGCAATAGCCAATACAAATAGCCGCGCGTACCGCACTGACAATGGGAGTTAAACAAAAAAAGAAATCTCCCTTGGTATCGATCTCGTGGAAGA
>CAYJLY010000060.1:0-2027 GCA_964371385.1 uncultured Rikenellaceae bacterium | reverse complement strand
GTTAAACAAAATCATTGCAAGTGCCGCAGGCACTGCTCTGCGTCCAACGAAAGATAAAAAACAATAATAATAAAATATAAGAAAACAAAAATGTACAGAACTAATACTTGTGGCGAGTTGAGAGCCGCGGATATCTCAAAGACAGTGACCCTGTGTGGATGGGTTCAGAAAGTGCGTAACTTGGGCGGGATGATGTTTTTCGACCTGCGCGACCGCTATGGCATCACCCAGATTGCTATCACCGAGAACAGCTCGACGGAGCTAAAGGCGGTGGGCGAGAGCCTAGGGCGCGAATATGTTGTGCAGGTGGAAGGTGAGGTGATAGAGCGTGCTTCTAAGAACTCGAAAATCCCAACGGGCGATATAGAGATTGCTGCCACTGCGATCAATGTGCTTTCCAAGAGCGAAACCCCTCCTTTTACTATCGAGGCCGAGAGCGATGGAGGCGATGAACTGCGTATGCAGTATCGCTACCTCGACCTGCGCCGCCCACCTCTTCAGCACAATATGATTCTGCGCCACAAAATGGCTCAAAGTCTGCGCCGTTACCTCGATGGCAAGGATTTCTTGGAGATCGAAACCCCTTACCTGATTAAATCTACTCCCGAGGGAGCACGTGACTTTGTGGTACCCTCACGCATGAACCTAGGTAGCTTTTATGCCCTACCTCAATCGCCTCAGACCTTCAAACAGCTGTTGATGGTGAGTGGTTATGACCGCTACTTCCAGATTGTGAGATGTTTCCGTGACGAGGATTTGCGTGCCGACCGCCAGCCTGAGTTTACTCAGATAGACTGTGAGATGGCTTTTGTCGAGAGAGACGATGTGTTGGGTATGTTCGAGGGTATGATTAAGGCTATGTTCAGTGAGACCGTGGGCTACGAAATGCAGGGCGAGATTCCACGCCTGAGCTATGCTGATGCTATGAAATACTACGGATCGGACAAACCCGATCTGCGTTTTGATATGAAAATTGCGGAGTTCACCCCTGCGATGCGCTCTGAGGGCTTTGTTGTGTTTGACAATGCTGGGTATGTTGGCGGTATCTGCGTTAAAGGTGCTGCGACTCACACCCGCAAACAACTAGACGCTCTGACCGCTTGGGTAAAACGCCCACAAATTGGTGCTACGGGCTTGATTTACGCTCGTGTCGAGGCAGACGGTACTGTGAAATCTAGTGTCGATAAATTCTTTACCCAAGAGGTACTTCAACTTTGGGCTGCAGAGCTTGGAGCAGTGGCAGGCGATCTAATCCTAGTGATGGCAGGCGACAAGCGCAAGACACTTAACGCACTGGGTGAGCTACGTCTACACGTGGCACGTGAGGGTGGATTGATAGTCGCTGGTGAGTATGCACCAGTATGGGTTGTGGACTTCCCTCTTTTGGAGTGGGACGAAGAGGGTGATCGCTATTTCGCTATGCACCACCCATTTACAGCTCCAGCGGTCGAAGACCTAGAGAGATTTATGCGCGGCGAGGACTTGGCTACTGTGCGTGCCAATGCCTATGACTTTGTGTGTAATGGCGCCGAGATCGGAGGTGGTTCTATCCGTATCCACGATGGAGAGGTTCAGAGCCGTATGTTCGAGGTTTTGGGCTTCAGCAAAGAAGAGGCGCAAGAGCAGTTTGGTTTCCTTCTTGGGGCGTTTAAATATGGCGCACCTCCACACGGTGGTATCGCCTTTGGTTTTGACCGCTGGTGTGCTATCTTCGGTGGTTCGGAGTCTATCCGTGATTACATCGCATTCCCTAAAAACAACTCAGGTCGTGATACTATGATAGATGCTCCATCGCCCATTGCTCCCGAGCAACTCAAAGAACTTGAGCTGTCAATCAACTCTTAGATTTGCCCTCCAAGCTGGAGGTGCGAACCGGTGCGAGCCGCACTGGCAATGGTTTTGTGAGAGATAAATCATCGCCCAGTGCGGGTACGCACAGCTGCAATGGTGGGAGATAAATAACCGCTTGGGTCAGCTGGCACAGACGGACGAACCAGCGCGAGCGGACGCGGGCAATCTTGCTCTTC
>CAYJLY010000059.1:5777-8699 GCA_964371385.1 uncultured Rikenellaceae bacterium | reverse complement strand
ATGTCCGCAAAGCTCTTGCCGTTTTGCTCTTTGTCGAGGTTCTCACGTGCATTTTCTATGCTCACATACGAGATACCAACGCTCACCTCAAGGGTCTCGCCTTGTGCTGCATCATAAGAGAAAGCAACGCCTATCTCATCGCCAGCCATCTCACGCTTGTAACGCTCATAGATTTTATACTCGCCGCTGGTTGAGCTCCACGAAGCAACCGCCTCGGGAAGGTCTGGTTGTTTTTTCCAATAGCGTACATTTTTTGCAGGTTTCTCTACACGTACCACAAAATACAATGGAATTACGCTCTGAGGCTGTCCGTAGCAGAAATCACCCATCAGGCGATAACCCTCAACCTCCGAATTGTTTACGATCTTTGCGAAACATCCGCTCTCGGTGGTTAGCCCCTTGCCAATGTTCACAAGGATGTTCGCCTGCCCTGCGGGGAAAGTATAGCGAGAGCGAGTTGTGCGCTCCGTTGCGGTCATCTCTGCCTTAACCCCACCAATAACAGTCGAAAAATAGCCAGCCTGGGCGTGCAAATCCTCCATCTCTGTTGCATATTCTCTGAAGTCAACTTTCAGATCACCACTTGTGGGCATCAATAGCAGCGACCCTAGGTCAGGGCAGCCAACGCCACTAAGATTTACCTGCGTGAAGCCAATAGTCCATTTATTTTCAAATACATATGGCGTAGAACACCAGCCGTCTGTGTGGACTTTATGGTCGTCCGAGGGGATGGTATTAAAGGGCGAAATGCTCACCATACCCCCTGGCATAACAGGTCCGGGGTGGGTCACACCAAAGTTTGATGTCCCGATAAAAGGGTTTACATACTCAGATGGGCTTTTCGTTGTTTGCCCCTTTGCGCTAGCGAAAGTAAGTGCTAGAGATAGAGATAGATAAAAAAGTTTTTTCATAATTTATTTTGGTTTTTACTATTTTCACAATGGAAACAAAGGTAGGAATTTTTTTCTAATCTATGACATATTAAGAGCTAGCGAATATATGGAAGTTATGATTTTTCCCTTAAAATATAAATCCTTACCTTTGCACCATCAATCAACCATTAAAATCACCTTCATGGAGAAGCGAATAATATCAGTCACACGAGAATTTAGTTTCGAGATGGCGCACGCACTGGAGAACTACGACGGAGCGTGTCGTGAGATCCACGGCCATTCCTACCGTCTTTTTATCACCATCGAGGGCACTCCCAACACCACCCCCAATTCGCCCAAAGAGGGTATGGTTATGGATTTTGGCGAGCTGAAAGCCTTGGTGAACGAGCGTGTGGTAGATCGCTTTGACCACGCCCTATTGCTGCGTGACACCCCCTCCAATCGCACCCTAAAAGAGGTGATGAACCAAAAGTGGCGCAGCATAGAACTCACGCCCTATCAACCAACTTGTGAGAACATGGTGCTTTTCATCGTGGACGAACTCTCGGATAAACTCCCCCAAGGGGTTGCGCTATCAAAGGTAAAACTCTACGAGACAGCAAAATCCTATGCCACTTGGCAAAGGTAATATAAGATGACGCACCTTAGCAAATAAAGGCAGGCAACCCATTGTGGGTGCCTGCCTTTTGCTTATCTTTGCGTATAAACGCCCAGTGGAGATTTAGTTCTCGCGGATTTGACCAGTGTAAGTGCGATCTTCTTCGCGATTGTTCGAAATACGCACTGCTGCGCGACCAGTTTTAGCATTCACGACAATATTGTATTGTGATTTGATTCCTGAATCTTCAAACTCTATCACCATAAGGAAACCTGTTTTAGTTTCTTCGTTTTTTGTCACAGTGAAGTTGTCTTTAAGGTCGATCTCTGTGGTGCCTGGCATATCCACCTGGAAAGCATCAGGACGCACACGAGTGTATGCATAGTGAGTTACGTTGTTGCGCTCGCCCGAGCGAGTTTGCCATGAGTTAGGCACAAATACGAAGTTTTGGCTGGTGAACAGACGCTTGTAAAGTACTTTGTTTTCCGCCTCGATCTTTGCTTTATCAGCTGCTTTGTCGGCTTTTGATTTTTTCTGTGCTTGAACTCCAGCTACGCTAAGGAGTACAACAGCCATAAGTAGAATTAATTTTTTCATTTTGTTTTTTTATTAGGTTAATTTATGTTTTTTATCTAAGTTAAGTTCCTTCATCAACTCAGCCACAGAGGTTTAATTCTCGCGGATAGTACCTATGTAGAAACGATCTCTCTCTCTGTTGCTACTAATGCGCATCACGGCTTTTCCGTTGTTCACATTCATTGCAATACTCACTTCGTAGTTAATCCCTGCATCGTTATAGCTAAGGTCAAGGATGCAGCCATTTTCAATCTCTCCATTTTTGACAACCTTAAAACCACCTGTCATAAGATCTGCCATGAGGTCGGTTATTTCAACTTCACCGATGGCTTTTCTTGCTCCACCTGTTTGGCCTGATCCCTCTGTGTGGGGTTCATTCTTTTGTTCTTCAAAGCTCACTGGTGATCCTTTACCTTCTCCTTCATCTAACCCAGCCTGGAATCTTTGATAATTTTCACGCTCGCCAATAAAATATGGTACATCAAACTGCAACCCATTTTTTCGAACGCGAGCAAATTTATACTCGTTGATTCTCATGCGCGAGCTGTTTTCGGTTTCCCACGCACTGGGAACAAACAGGAAGTTTTGAGATGCAAACATTGCTCGATACTTTTGAGCATCTGCTGCCGCTTGTTCAGCTTTTTGGGCTGCTCTATCTGATTTTGATTTTTTCTGAGCCATTGCGCTCCCTGTGCTAATGAGCACAAGAGCCATAAGTAGTAGAAGTCTTTTCATAGTTTTATTATTTGGGGTTATTTATTATTGTATCTTAAGTGCCCTCAAAGCACTTGAATCCTAATCTACCTCGCTAACAAAAAACATCTGTCAATCTAAACCATACTCAAAATCAATCAC
>CAYJLY010000059.1:2691-5677 GCA_964371385.1 uncultured Rikenellaceae bacterium | reverse complement strand
TCAATCATCATCCCTCTCAAACCAGCCCCTCTCTTAAATACAACCGCCCCGTCTAGTTATCAAAAAGTTCGCCTTGCGCCCCTGTGCCCTGTTGGGTAACCCCTAGGTGTTGGTAGGCAAGAGAGGTAGCCTCCCTGCCTCGTGGGGTGCGCTTAAGGAAACCTTCCTTAATTAGGTAGGGTTCATAGACCTCCTCTATGGTTCCCGCATCTTCGCTCACGGCTGTGGCTATGGTTGTTATGCCCACGGGGCCACCGCCAAATTTATCTATGATGGCGCTAAGGATTCTATTATCCATATTATCCAGCCCCTTTTTATCTATGTCCAGCGCATCTAGCGATCTTTGTGTAATCTCCAAATTCACCACTCCATCCCCCTGTACCATCGCAAAATCTCTGACCCTGCGCAAAAGTGCATTGGCAATACGAGGTGTTCCCCTGCTGCGGCGTGCTATCTCAAAGGCGGCATCCGCTGTGATGGGGCACTCCAAGATCCCTGCCGAACGCTCAACGATTCCCTTGAGGGTCTCGCTGTCGTAGTACTGTAGATGACACTGTATCCCAAATCTAGCCCTTAGGGGGCTAGTCAAGAGCCCACTTCGGGTTGTAGCCCCCACCAAGGTGAAGGGGTTGAGTTTGATTTGCACCGTGCGAGCCGAGGCTCCCTTGTCGAGCATGATGTCTATCTTGTAGTCCTCCATCGCCGAGTAGAGGTATTCCTCAACTATGGGCGAAAGGCGGTGGATCTCGTCTATGAATAGCAAGTCACCCTCTCCAAGGGTGGTTAGTAGTCCTGCTAAATCCCCAGGCTTGTCGAGCACAGGCCCCGAGGTTACTTTCATCGAGACCCCCAACTCATTGGCGACGATATTCGCCAGAGTAGTCTTGCCCAGCCCCGGAGGGCCGTGTAGTAGCACATGGTCAAGTGCCTCGTCTCGCATTATGGCGGCCTTGATAAAGACATGGAGGTTGTCCACTATTTTCTCTTGTCCGCTGAATGCTCGAAGTTGTTGAGGGCGAATCAGGGTATCCAGCTCTGTGTCGCGCTCAATGTTTCGAAGCTCACTATTCTCACTCATTTGCCATTTTTACTCTAGTTATCGAATAACAAATATAGTGATAATTTTGTATTATCACCAAATTTGTTGCGTTTTTTATTCAAAAGAGAGTTCAATTTTCTAGCTTAGTATACTTTTTGACTACGTACTTAACCTTTGGGGAGAGTGGGCCATTTCTTGTCTAATACATTATTTGCTACTGAAAATAGTAATCCCTTAAAGCGGCTTGCCCTCGACTACATATTAGGCTCTTCCAGGCCGTATCCTTTGGCTTTGTTCTCGCGCTTTAGCAGCAGCCCGAAAAACAGAGCCACAACTCCAAAGCCCATAAACATCAACATAGGCATGGTGTAGTCGTAGGTGCTAGCACCAGTTTCGCTCACCCCGACGATGCAGTATTTGTCCAAAACCCATCCAAATAGCATAGGTGCGCCAGCTAGACCAATGTTCTGAACCCAGAAAATCAGCGCATAGGCAGTTCCCAATTTCTGTTGAGGGATAATCTTCGCCACCGCAGGCCACATAGCCGAAGGAACTAGCGAGAATGCGATTCCAAGCAAGATCACAGTCGAGGTCAGAGCCACAGTACTAGTGAGGGTTGGGATAGAGAATAGCGCATACACAACTATAATCATCAGCGACCCAAGTATCATCATTGTTGCTCCACGACCTTTCTTGTCGTACACACCACCAAAGAGTGGCGTAAGGAATAGTGCACCCAATGGAAGTAGTCCCAGCAAATCGCCTGCGCCAGTCTCGTCCATACCATATTTCATGCCAATGAACTGTACGCCATATTTTTGGAAAGTCATCACCGAGATATAGAACACCAAGCACAGTATGGCAATATACCAAAAGCCGCGCATCTTGATAATGGAGAGTATATCGCCAGTCTTGAACTTTTCGTCATCACCAGAACCCGCTTGAAGAGCCACCTGACGGTCGAGCTTTTTGTCCATTAGAACAACAATCAGGAAGGTCAAAACACCCAAAAGAAGCATCACCGAACCAAACAATACCGGAGCACTCAGTGAGCCTGTCCACTCCACAATACGAAGCGGAGCACCCATCGCAAGCATAGTACCCAGACGAGCAAACGCCACGTTCATACCCAGTGCCAAGGCCATTTCCTTGCCCGTGAACCAGCGCACTAACAGTTTTGTGGCGGTGATATTCACAGTCTCATAGCCAAAAGCAAACACAGCATAACCCAGTGCAGCCATCGCTACTTGGAGTTTCATCCCGAATATGGTCTCGTCGCTTGGGGTCATATATTCGATGGCGTAGTATTTAATTGCCGCCCCTGCGAACATCACCACAATAGACATCATGCCTGTAAAACGAGGACCCTTCTTGTCGAGGATAATACCCCCCACGATCATCATCAAAAGAATGACGTTCAACCAGCCATAGCCGCTGTTAAAAAGTCCAAAGTCGGTGCTAGTCCATCCCAGACCGCCATTATCGACAGAGTTTTCCAGTAGTGATTTCAGCGGGCCAATAGCATCGGTGAGGAAGTAGCCGCACATCATCGTGAGCGATACCGCCACCAACACGCCCCAGCGTGCTAATGGCGAATCCGCAAGTGTTTTTTGTAGTTTTTCAACCATGTTTTTGTGTTTTTTATGTTGTTATTACTTTATCTCTAGTTTAGCCTCACTACCGACAGAACGGTGCGGCGCGGACGCATAGCGTCTTTTTGATACATCTCTCTCAAAACTACCTCCCGCGGTGGGAAGCTTTCGCCCTGCTAGTGCGTGAGAGCACAGGGCGATGATCTATCTCTCACAAAACCAATGCCTGTGCGGCTCAGACTTCACGAAAGCTTGCGGTAAGAACTGCACTTCGCAAGAAGAGCAGGGCTTCCGCGGGGGGGGAAGCTTTCGCCCTGCTAGTGCGTGAGAGCACAGGGCGATGATCTATCTCTCA
>CAYJLY010000059.1:0-2591 GCA_964371385.1 uncultured Rikenellaceae bacterium | reverse complement strand
GGGAAGCTTTCGCCCTGCTAGTGCGTGAGAGCACAGGGCGATGATCTATCTCTCACAAAACCAATGCCTGTGCGGCTCAGACTTCACGAAAGCTTGCGGTAAGAACTGCACTTCGCAAGAAGAGCAGGGCTTCCGCGGGGGGAAGCTTTCGCCCTGCTATGTTGTATTATCTCTCATAAAACCACAGTCAGTTTCAACTCAGGAGCAACTTAGCGGTGCCAGCGGAACTTGCAATGATTGCCTCTCACAAAACCAATGCCCGTGCGTGCGCCATTTATTTGCTTGAGCAGTGAGTTTTGATGATCTCATAAGATTTCTCAATACCCATTTCGCCTGCTTTTGACATATCCAAGCAGCCCTTGGTGCGCTCGCCTATGCTCAGCTGCATCACCCCACGATTGAAGTACGCCTCGCCAAAGGCTGGGTAGAGCTCAATGGCACGAGTGTACATCTCGATGGCTGCGGGTATGTCGTCGCTAAGGTACAACAAATTTCCCAAATTATAATAAATATGCGGAAGTTCGCCCATCAATTCACTCGCTTTGCGCATGTCGGTTATAGCTTCTGAATAGTCGTATTTTTGGGTGCGTTTGGTCGAGACCAGACGTGTTGTGGGATCGCGCTCTATGTTTAGACTCTGATAGTTACCCTCGAGCGAGGCTATAAATTGTATCATCTCGGCACGTGTTACACCGCGATTGATATAGGTGGCAACCTGTTCGGGCTGCTCGCGGATGGCAAAATCCCATAGGCTCATTGCCGAATTATACTGCGAGAGCAGACCTTGAGTTATCGCCTTACTGAAAATCTGGGTCCACGTGTTGGGGTTTGCATTGCGAGCGTCGCGATACTCTATTGCCTCGGAGGATAGCTTGCTGGGGGTGTTCAGTAGCTGCAAACCCTCGATGTAACTGCGATCTATGAACTGCTGAAGCTTGCGGTTACTGTATTTTTGGGTGGTATTTTCCACAAAAGCCGTATCGGGGGTAGATATGGTAAAGCGATACATTGGTAGAATGGCGATATCACCTCCACGCGAGCGTATATCTGCAAACTCCTTGCTGGAGCCCGTGTCATTGGCGTCAAAACTCATAATCTTGTTAAACTGCGCCGATGTGTCAGCATAAGCCGAGAAACTCGAATCGCTCATCTTCGAGCGGTACTCTGCGATTTTTGCATCTGCCGTGCGCATGTCGCTCTGCGAACCCACTCGATCGCCCATCATGGCACGTAGCTGAGAGCGATAGCGATAAGCGTTGGCAAAGTCGGGATACACCTCAATGGCGCGCGAGTAGTCATCGATAGCATGTTGATATTCACCAATTTGCGAATACACTGCTGCGCGGTTATAATACACCAGTACGTTTTGGGGGTTGCTCTGCGAGACTGTTGTGTAGTCCTCGATTGCACGGTTGTAGTCGCCAATTGAGGCACGCAGGATAGCGCGGTTATAGAAAGCAATGGCCGAGGTAGAATCGTTCACTATCGCCTTATCAAAATCTCCCAGCGCGCCATAGATGTCGTTGAGGTGATTTTTCGCCACACCTCGGTAGAAATAACCCAGCGCAAGGGTCGAATCTAGCTTTACGGCCTCCGAGAAATCCTCTATACTGCGGGCATACTGGTTTTGCATCAACTCCAAAAGTCCTCTTCGCAGGAAGCCATCGCTCCAGTAGGGGTTCACTTTGATAGCCTTGTCATAGTCGTTTTTAGCCGCTAGGGTATCTTTCATATACAGATAGGACGTGCCACGGCTAATGTATCCTTCGGGTTGGCGGGGTTCGATGCGCAGGAATTCCGAGAAATCAGCAATAGACTTCTCGAACTGGCGGTTCAGGAAATAAGTCACACCACGACTGTAATACGAATTGGATCGATTGGGGCGGAAGGTGATAGCCTTGTCGAAATCCGCTAAAGCCTCGTTGTACATACCCATGCGTGAGTGGGTGATGGCACGATACTGAAATGCTTGGGTGTAGGCAGGATTCTCCTCGATGGCGCGCGTAAAATCTGCCATCGCCCCAGCCAAATCGTCCATATTATACTTTGCCACCCCTCTCAGGAAATAGCCCTCAAACTCATCGGGCTCTGCCCTGAGCAGGATGTTGAGGGACTCGATGGCCTCCATGTACTCACCCTGGACTATATAGTCTCTCCCGCGGTAATAAAAATAGTTCTTGTTGAGCTGCGCCCACAGGCTGCTGGCGCTTGAGAGTAGTAGGGTTAAGATTAGGAGTGTTCTTTTCATATCTAGTTGTATGTTGTGTTCTTTTTGTTTGCCTTTTAGGGCGGGCCGCACGGGGGACGCAAAGCGTCTTTTATGATTTATCTTCGTATGTGTGCTTTTTCAGGGCTCCCGTGTGGGGAGCGTACGCCCCGCTAGTGCGTGCCCGCACTGGGCGATTATTTATCTCTCATAAATCACCGCTGTTCCAGCTTGTTGAGCGCCCCGATTGGGGGCGGTGCGCCCGTCTGTGCCAGCGGCACTTGCAATAGTTCTGTCTAACTCTTAAATTATTACTGCCCGCATCCGCTCGGACGCAAAGCGTCTTTTATGATTCATCTCCGCAGGTTTGCCTTTTGAGGCGACA
>CAYJLY010000058.1:0-9491 GCA_964371385.1 uncultured Rikenellaceae bacterium | reverse complement strand
CGTCGCGAGCGGCTTTTGATAGCCGCCCAAGAGTATGTCGAACTTAAAAATTTGGACTGCGAGCTCTCGCTAGATTTAATAGTGGTGATGATTCCGCCTCGTTTGGGTGCTACGCACATGGGTGACATGCCTTGGGACAGCGCGCCTCAAATCGAACATTTCGAGGCTCTGCAATTCTAGGGGTGCATACCCGCACGGGGCTATGGACCAATAGCGGTGCTTGCGGCACTTGCAATGATTTACCTTTTCAAGTTTGCAGTTCAGGGCGTGCGCTTGCGAGGGTACTGCCTCTCGCAAGAGTTCAGGGCGTGCGCTTGCGGGGGTACTGCCTCTCGCAAGAGTTCAGGGTGTGCGCTTGCGGGGGTACTGCCTCTCGCAAGAGAGCAGGGTGTGCGCTTGCGGGGGTACTGCCTCTCGCAAGAGTTCAGGGTGTGCGCTTGCGAGGGTACTGCCTCTCGCAAGAGTTCAGGGCGTGCGCTTGCGGGGGTACTGCCTCTCGCAAGAGTTCAGGGTGTGCGCTTGCGGGGGTACTGCCTCTCGCAAGAGAGCAGGGTGTGCGCTTGCGGGGGTACTGCCTCTCGCAAGAGTTCAGGGTGTGCGCTTGCGAGGGTACTGCCTCTCGCAAGAGTTCAGGGCGTGCGCTTGCGGGGCGAAAGCGTACGCCCTGCTATTTGTATTATCACCCTCAAAGGCAAAGCAAATGATAGCCCGCGTAAGCTTGCACTGTGCTTGTCTCGTTGTATTGGTTTTTATGGAGAGGGTGCGCCTGCACCCTCTAACCCCTGCATCTAGCTTTTGTTTTTATGATATCGTCCCCACTCCATAACCATTGCCAGCGTGAGTTCGCACCTTACGCAGGATCGATACCAAGGAGGTTTTCTTTTTTTTGTTTAGCTCGGACACATAGTGTCTTTACTATTTATCCTTTTGGTGCTTGTCTTTCAGGGCCTCCGCGGGGCGAAAGCGTACGCCCTGCTACGAGCCGTAGTGGCAATTATTCAGATCTAGCTGCGCTTCTCCAAGCCCAATTGCCCGCGCAAGACGGACGCAGAGCGTCTTTACGACTTATCTCTCACAGAACCATTGCCTGAGCGGCTTGCACCGTTGCGGGTGCCATGCTTACCAATTCGCCTATATAGGGAAAGATGATATCGCCCACACTTTTGATATAGGGGTAGCTTAGGGATTCTTTGACGGTGGAAATCACTGCCGCATCGAGTTTGAACGCCTCGCCAAAGTGCATAATTAGACTTTGAACCAAAGCCAAAATCAGTAGATATTTAAGAATGGAAGCCGCAGCACCAAGTATCCTTACGGGCAGCGACAGCCCCCCTACGGTTAGCACTTTATTGATAGCACGCAGCAGCACCACCACCCCTATGAGCACCAAAATCACCACACCAGCATAAACAAACCACAGCCCTCGCTCATCGTTAATATCAAACCACTTGGCAGCCTGTCCCGAGAATTTACCTGCGACCCAAACCCCTGCTATCAATCCTACGATGCCGCTGAATTGAAGTATCAGCCCTCGCGAGAGCCCTCGATATAGTGCCCACACGAGCACTGCGGCAACAACGCCGTCATAGATATTAAAACCTGTTGGTAGTTCCATAATTAGTCTGCTCGATTTTTAAAGATCAGGTATCCGAAGTTAAACACATACGCCCAGTTACGAGGCCCTGTGGTATATTTCTCTAGCGTAAAGGATGCTGGCCCTATGGGTGATTGATAGACTATCTCGCCCCCAAAGATCCAATCCACGAGATGGCGGATGCGGCTGGCCGTGATGTTACGGAATCCATCGCCGCGAGTCCAAAATAGTTCTTGGGGGACAAAGCCATAGGCATAGGTGCGTGTATAGAATTTGCCATCGCCCGTAAACTTAAAGATAGGCATCACTCCCAGCCCCAAATAGGATGGCGAGCGGTATTCACGCATGAACATAGTCTGGCTATGTGCGGTGGGTGAAAAACTAGGCGAGGTTATGTTGGTTAAGCGAGAGTTTGAAAATTCAGGATGATTCGAGAGTAACAAATCTGCCGAATAGCCCAGCGAAAACCATTTGTTTACGTCTATATATTCCTCGATTTTCATCTGAAGTTCGACCCACCAGTGATTGCCCTGCTCGAAGTCATCGAGGTTGGACACCGACCCTGGAGTGAATTTCTCCTGCCCAAAGCGAGTTCTCATCCCTATGTAGTTATTATAGCCCGCAGTTGGATAGAGGGTGTAGTTGAGTTGGCGACGCTCAAGTGCCGAGGAAAGATTCAGAAAGTTAAACTGCGAGAAATCGGGGGTGTCATCGGGGGTATAGAGGTCCTCGTAGTGGTGGTAGGAGGTCATAACGGCACTGAGCTTAGTGCGCGAAGTCCAGTTACTACCCAGAGGTACTCCTAGGGTGACACTCAAGAAGTTATTGGTGTTATCCAGCAGGTGGAAGCCTTGGTTGCGGTAGTAGTTCTGCATGTTGCTACCATTGTAGTCTATCCTTTGGTAGGAATAATTGAAATCCAGATAAAACGGAAACTGGGTGTACATCTCAAAGCGCGCCCCTGCGTTGGCAGAGTTGAAGAAGGTACCAAACTGTCCGTTGAGATAGTAGTTGGTTGCCGAGTGGCCAATAGAGCGATAGTTAAACCCTAGATAGGCTTGATTGAGCGAGGTGCTCGAAAGGTTACCCCCTATCTCGAGTTTCATCACCCCCTTGGTGTGCATCTTCATGTAGAGCCTATAGCGGCCAGTCTCTTGGTTTAGAGTCACCACGGGAAACTCGCTAGAGAAATGCCCCGAGGCAAGAATACGCAGTAGTTTCTGATGAAAATATGTGTAGTCGAAGGCTTGATTGGGGTCTATGCCCAACTGGTTGTAGACATATTCGGTCTGTTTGGGGTTTAGTCCTTCAATTTCGAGGCTCTCAAAGATTAGAGGTTCTGTTTTTTTCAGGAAATTATTACGCTTTGTGTCCATCTCCGCTGTGCTAACACGTCGAGAAATCTTACGCTTTATCTCGGGCATCATCTTCATTGCATCGCGATAACCTTTTTCCATTATATATATCGCCCTATTGTATTCGAGCGTGCCCACTTCGTTGAATTTGCGGCGTATGGTAATATCATTTTCGCCCGGGAGATGATAGTCGGTGGTATCCATTATCATCACCTCTATTTGGCCCATCAGGTTGTTTTGATCGGGGTTTGAGTTGTTGCTTGCACAGATGCCCCCTATGAGCACATCGGGATTAAAATCCTCTTTGAGGGCTTGGTAGGGGAAGTTATTATAGACTCCACCATCATAGAGCAATACCGAATCATAGACCAAGGGTTTGAAAACAAAGGGTATGGTCATAGAGGCACGCATAGCAAAGGGCAGCGAACCCTCGCGGAAGGTCACCACTTCTTTGTTAAAGACATCGGCCGCCACACACCTAAAGGGCACCATCAGCGAGTCGAAGTCTTCCTTAGCTGCCCACGAGGCAGGCTGAGCGATGTTCATAAACGCAAGGTCTATCTGATAGGGCGAGATAAGGTTTACGGGTATGCGCAACAGGGGCATGTCATTTTTGACGGGGTCCACATTCACAGACACCATAGTTGGGGTGGGGTCAAAGCGGTCGTAATAGTACTTATACTGATCGGGTATTTTGCCCGAGAGCCAAGTCTGTACCGAGTCCGTAGCAAAAAAGCTCAGCATCCTATCGGGCGAATAGCCCGAAGCATACATCCCTGCCACAATAGCCCCCATCGAAGCGCCCGAGACATAGTCGATTGGGATATTCTGCTCCTCGAGAGCCTTGATAATTCCCACGTGATAAAGTCCCTTGGCACCACCACCACTGAGCACCAGTCCCACGCTTTGCCCTTGAGCATTGAGCACCCCAAGCAAAAGTAGCAGGGCGAGGATATATTTACGTATCATAAGTCGCAGTTTTTAGATATTCAAAGCGTAAAGTTAATAAAGTTCTGTGGTAAATCAATAATTAGCATTGTTTTTGCCTATCTTTGCGGCGATAATTAACACGAAAATTAAAACAACTAAAACAATGAAAAAGTTAATATTACTACTGCTTGCTGGTTTTTTGATGGTGGGCTGTTGTGCGGATTGCTATAAGCGCAGCCCCAAGATAGGCGATTTGGAGGAAAACACATGGCGTATGGTCGATTTCAATAATCAAGCCATAGGGGGTGTAAACATCGAGGTGAGTTTTGATGCCAATGAAAAAATGTTTTATGCCGCTGGCGATTGCAATAATTATTTCGCGAGCTACTACCTTGAGCACAAAGTAGAGGGAGGCATTAAATTTGGCACCATGGGTGGCACTATGCGTTTGTGTCCCGACACAGACACCACCATCGAAGAGAAATTCACAGCCTCTCTGCCCAAAGTGCGCCGCTTGGTGATGGATGGTGAGCGCCTTATGATGCTGGGCGATGGCGACACGCTTATTGCTGTATTCGAAAAAGGAGAATAAGCTAAAAAAACAAGCTAACCCCATAAAAAAAGTCCTCGCGAGATATTTTCTCACGAGGACTTTTTCAGTATATATAGCGCAAAACTATTGTGCCAACTTGCGGATAAACACCGCTACGTTGCCTTGGTGGTTGGCATTTACTTTTAGGGTTACTTTGCCCGTGTAGGGTGTACCTGCCTGCCAATCGCTCACGTCAATTTTGACTACAACGGGCTCTGTGGCAAGGGTTTTCCCTATTGCCTCTGTAGCGAAACTATCACCACGCTTAAACATTTCGAGAGTCTCTAGCTCCACACTCACACCATCAGTGATGGGAATGAAGGTTACCTCGTAGCTGCCATTACCCGAGATCTTACCCGTAAAATCTACAGCCACTTCATTTTGGGCGCCTTTAACCAAGGCGGTGTGCGATATTTTCTTGGCAAAAGTGCCGTAAGAGTTGTAGGCACTGTAATCCTCCTGATAGTAGGTTGCCACTCCAACGTGCGTTTTCCCTATGGCTGCAATGGCTCTAAGGTCAGATAGCTGCGCCACGGTGACAGGCTTCGTGTACACTGGGTCGTAGGCAGTGGGAGCCATACCATTGGTGGTGTAGTGTATCTTTGCGCCCTGAACTGGGGTCGAAAGAGTGATTTGGTAACCACCATCTACTTTCTTAGATTTCAAATCGGGCACAGGCAAAGCATAGGTATA
The DNA here is from genome assembly GCA_964371385.1 of uncultured Rikenellaceae bacterium. Lineage (GTDB taxonomy): Bacteria > Bacteroidota > Bacteroidia > Bacteroidales > Rikenellaceae > Mucinivorans. The sequence continues at coordinate 4,327 of CAYJLY010000058.1, read as the reverse complement.
ACCTGCATAATCAAGGCGAGGCAGTTGGCCTATCATACGAGCGTAGAAGTCTTTGAAATCACGCTGCGATGATGGCGTCCAAGCCACTTCGGCCATAGCCAACAGACGAGGCAACATCAAATACTCCACATAGCGCTCCGAACGGTTCTCGTCCAATAGGCGTAACTCTTGAAGGATGGTGCCGTGGATAAACTGATCTGTCCACATACTTGCCTGTACCCCAACGATGTTCTTATTGCCCTCAAACTCCTTGGTGTCAAATTCATAGCATTTTTCGACCGACACTGGATTACTCCAACCCGCAGCCTTGATTTGTCCTGGCAGGCGATTTTCTGGCATATCGAGGTAGGTGAATTGAACGGGAGTTAGAACCGCTTTTTGATCAAGCTCAATCACGTTTTTCACGTGGCTCATGTTGCGCCAAATCATACTCACAACCTCCTCTTCAATCTTTCCACGCTCTAGGATTTCATCCCAGCCAACAACAGTGCGGCCATGCTCTGCGGCAATATCCACAACAATGTTAGTTAGGTGTCCCTGAAGTTCAGATGCCTTGCTCAGCCCCTGCTCTTTCATCACCTTTTGGCAGTGAGGACACTCCTCCCAGTAGGTATAGACTGCCTCGTCGCCACCGATGTGAAGATATTTCGATGGGAAAATAGCAACTACCTCGGCTATAACATCACGCAGGAACTCAATCGAACGCTCTTGTCCCACACACAGCAGATCCTTGCTAATGTAGTGTTGCTCGGGCATTTTGAGTTGCTCATTTCGGCAACTTAGCCATGGGTAAGACACCACAGCCGAAAGCATGTGGGCTGGAAAAGCAACCTCGGGTACTATTTCAACGCCTCGTAGCTGTCCGTAAGCAACCATTTCTTTTAGGTCTTCTTGGGTATAGAATCCACCCGAACGGTTCTCACCTTCGCCATTAAAGGCTCCAACCTCTGTTAGGCGGGGATATTTTTTGATCTCTATTCTCCAACCCGAGTCATCGATAAGGTGGAAATGCAGAATATTCATCTTGTACATCGCCATCATATCGATAAAGCGAAGCATGAAATCCTTAGAGAAAAAATAGCGCCCAACATCGAACATCACCCCTCGCCAAGCGTACAAAGGCTCGTCTTGGATGCTTACGCCAGGGACGGTAAGAGAAAATTTCTGCAACTTGTCCGACTCTATCTGCGGTGGGAGCAGTTGCAAGAGGGTTTGAACACCATAGAACGCGCCCGCAGGGGTTTGCGCTTTGATGGTTACCGCTTTATCAGTCACATCCAAAGTGTAGCCCTCGCTGTTGGTGATTGCGGGGTCGAGCAGAAGATTGATAGATTCTTTGGCGATTTTATCGCTCGATGAAAGTGGCAATTCCATTGCCGTGGGCGAGTAGATGTAGCTCTGCACTAGAGCCGCCAGCTCCGCGAGCCCCTCGCTGTGATTAATAGTGGTTTTGGAGTTGATCGTAAAGCTCACACCCTCGTGCACCTCGACTTTCGAGGGCTCGGGGATAATGTTGGGCTCGCTAGCGTGCAGGTTCACACTTGTCGCCACGAGGCTTACTAGAAGTAGCAGACAGATTTTTCTGAACATAAGTTTTAGGTTTTGTTTAGTTGTAGTTTGTTAGGAACTGCAAATATACTAAAACTTTTTGTGGTGCCACCGGCACCTGCAATTGTTTTTTTTACTTTTAGCCTCGACAAGGCATGGTTAGTGCTCAATGATTGCTAGTGCCCACTGCGCTAGTTCGTGGTGCGAGCTTACGCTGACCAAAACAAATGATAGACGCTAGGGTGCGCCGGGCGGGCAGGCACAAAAAAAAGAGACTATCTTATCGACAATCTCTTTTTTGTGATCCAGCTGGGGCTCGAACCCAGGACCCTAACATTAAAAGTGTTATGCTCTACCAGCTGAGCTACTGAATCTCCTTGTTTGTGGGTGCAAAGATAAAGTGTTTATTTTTTTCTACCAAATATTTTTGCAGTTTTTTTGAATTATTTTTAATTTATCTATTTTCTTTCCGACTCGAAGGCGCCAGTAACCATCCTTGCGCAGCCTCTAACGCACCACACCTCGAAGTATCACTCGCGAGGGCACAGCAGTGTCGGAGCTATGGAGTTTTAGAACTTTGTAGAACACCCCGAGGTCATCACCCCTATAACTTAATCTTATCACCAGAGAATCACCCACCGCCACAGGTTTTTTACTCCACTCAAGTTTGGTACAACGACACGAACTTTCTATTTTGCTGATAAACAGCGGATTAGTTTTAGCATGTAAGACAAAACTGGTATCTTTACTACCCTTATAGCCTACCTCGCCAAGTTGAATTTCGAGGGGTGGTGCCGCTAAAACTACACTAGAGGCGAAACAAAATAGGAATAATAGAAAATTTTTCATTATATTTGTGGAAATTTGCAATCTAAGGGGGGGCTCCCCCAAAAACTAACTGATAACTAAACTTTAAGTACAAAAGTAATGAAAATTTTTATCACATCCCTACTAGCCCTAGTATTGTGTAGCTGTTCGGCTCCAAAAAATCCTCACCCCGAGCTTGCGAAGGCTCTCGAGATGGTGCCCGAGGAACAAAAAGCTGGACTTGAGTTTCTCATCGAGAACATGCCCCAAGGCGACAAAGACACCCTCACCGCAGAGTTTCTGCTAACCGAACTCGACTGGGCGTACAAAGCTCGCGAGACTTTCCCATGGGCAAAGTCGCTACCAGATAGCATCTTCTTTAACGACGTTCTGCCCTATGCCTCGATGGACGAGACGCGTGAACCTTGGCGTGAGATGTTCTGGAACATGTTCTACCCCTTAGTGAAGGACGTGACCGATGTGCGTGTTGCGCTAGACACTATCAACAAGGAGATCAAAAATATTATAGGGGTGGAGTACAACACCAAGCGCAAGCGCCCCAACCAGTCACCCTCAGAGAGCATAGAAATCAAAATGGCCTCGTGTAGTGGTCTCTCTATCCTACTTACCGACGTTCTACGCACCATGGGTATCCCTTCGCGTATTGCAGGAACGCCACTTTGGGTGACCAAAGAGGGTAATCACAACTGGAGCGAGGTGTGGCTCAACGGTCAGTGGTACTTTGTGGAGTACTACCAAAACCCAGACCTTAACAAATCTTGGTTCCTTGAGCGCGCAGGTAAAGCCGACAAGAGCGACCCTATCTACTGGATGTATGCTACCTCGTGGAAAAAACAGCCAAACGGTCAGCACTTCCCCATGGTGTGGGATCGCGAAAGCAAGGAAGTCCCAGGGGTGGTTGTAACCGATTTTTACATAGATCTTTATAATGCAGAAAAAGCGGCCTCTAAGAGTGGCACAGCCGTGGCATTCAAAATGTATCAAGCTCCCAAAGACACCTACACCTCGGGCGATCGCGTTGCAAAGGATATCAAAATCAAGAATGGTAATGGCGATATAGTTGCCGTGGGTTCAACGCGAGGCGAGAATGCCGATATGAATGACTACCTAGTACTGTATCTTCCTGACGGTGAGTTTGTTGCCGCATACGATAGCAAGCAAATAAAATTCGAGGTTAAAGAAGGGGCAGTTGTAGAGCTGTTTGTTCAATAGATTTTTATCTTTTGGGTAAGTTTTTCGAGCTACCCTCCAACAATTAAGCGCAGGCAGGCGGGTATTCCTTGATTTTAGGAATACCCGCTTTTTTACTCCGAACCGAACTCTAACTGAGAGTAAGCATCACTAGCAGGGCGCACGCTTCCCCCACGGAAGCCCTGCTCTTAGGCAGAACAGGTCACCCGCAGCGCACGCCCTGAGAGCACGAATAAAAATCCTCTCTTGGCATCGATCCTGCGTAAGGTGCGAGCTCACACTGGCAATGATTATGGAGCAGGGGCGATAGCATAAAAACAAAAACTAGGTGCAGAGCTTAGAGCCTGCAAGGTTCTTCGCACAAATGCAGAGAGAGACGAACGAACCACACCCCGAGGTGTGCTCGCACTAGCAGGGCGCACGCTCCCACCACGGGAGCCCTGCTCTCTTGAGAGATCAGCACCCCCGCAGCGCACGCCCCGAAAAAAAGCAAACGCACACCCATATCACAACCCACGAAAATACTGCATCATAGTTAAACAAAAAAAAGAAACCTCCTTGGTATAGAGCCTGAAAAAGACTCGTGTTGAGCCTTGGCGAAACCGGACTTTTTCAGGTGCTATGCCATAAGAAAAAAAGCTAGAGGTAGGAGCTAGAGGGTACACCTGCACCCTCTCCATAAATAGCAAATAGCCGCGCGCATCGCCCCACTCGGGGCGATCGTCTTTAACTAAAGTTAAATCCGCTCCTCAGCCCCGTG
>CAYJLY010000057.1:0-9611 GCA_964371385.1 uncultured Rikenellaceae bacterium | reverse complement strand
ATATTGTATATTTGGTCATATTGTATATTTGGTCATATTGTTCGATTCTATGTTCGAATTTGTATGAGTTTATGCTTGCTTATAATTTATCTAGGCAGCGAAGGATATCTTCACAGGCTTTGCTGACCTCCTGCTCGGTGATGGTCAGGGGAGGCGAGATGCGGAAAGCGGTGTCGCAAAACAAAAACCAGTCGGTCATATATCCCGCTTCTTTTAGCATGCCCACCACCGAGAACATTCTCTGGCTCGTACCCAGCTCCACGGCTAGCAGCAGTCCGCTGTGGCGTATCTCTTTAACCGCAGGGTGATCAACTAGTGAGGAGCGGAACTGCTCGCCACGAGCCTTAGCATTGGCACACAGATTTTCACTCTCAATAAAATTCATAGCAGCTAAACCTGCCGCACAACACACAGGATTACCCCCAAAAGTGTTGATATGCCCAAGCACGGGAGAGTGAGTAAATTTATCGAGGATTTCTTTGCTAGCGACCACAGCCCCCAGAGGCATGCCGCCCCCGAGTGCTTTGGCAAGAGCGACCGCATCTGCCTTGACACCATAATTTTGCCACGCGAACATCTCGCCCGTGCGTCCAAAGCCAGTTTGAATCTCATCATAAATAAGCATAGCTCCCACCTCTGTGCACCTCTCGCGCAGAGCCAGTAGCCATTCTCTCTTGGCAGGATTCACCCCCGACTCGCCCTGCACAACCTCGGTAACCACCGCAGCAGTTCGGTGGGTTATTAGCCCTAAATCCTCGAAGTTATTAAAGTTGATCTGGCGACAATCAGGCAGCAGTGGTCGGAAATTACTACGGAAGTACTCATCACCCTGTATGCTCATTGCTCCGTGGGTTGAGCCGTGGTAGGCATTACGCATAGAAATAATCTCAGTGCGTCCCGTGGCTCGCTTTGCGAGTTTCATGGCAACCTCAATAGCCTCGGCACCCGAATTTACAAAATACACGCTCTGAGCTGAGCCCACCTTGGATGCTATTTTTTGTGCATAGTCCACCTGTACCCTTTGCAGGGTCTCGCCATAGACCATGGTGTGCATATAGGCTGCCGCTTGCTTTTGTACAGCTTCTACCACCACGGGGTTGGCATGCCCTACGTTGCTCACCGACACCCCCGACACAAGATCCATCATAGAGCCGCCCTCACTGTCGTAGAGATATACACCCGAGGCACTATCAACCTCGATAAGGAGGGGTTCGGGCGATGTTTGCCCCACATTTTGAAGAAAGCGACTGCGTAGAGTTTCCATAATATTATTGTATTTAACTAGTTCTCGATTTGTACGCTATCTAGGCGTATGGCGATAAAGAGCAGTATGGTGAAGGCTATTAGCGAGGAGCCCCCGTAGCTCAAAAACGGCAGAGGGATACCCACCACGGGGAACAAACCTATGGTCATGGCTATATTAATAAAGAAGTGCATAAAGAATATTCCCGCCACACAGTAGCAGTAGACCCTTGCAAAGGGCTCTGCTTGCCTTTCGCCCATGCGCATCACTCGATAGATCAGCAATCCAAAGAGTAGTACCACGACCAGTGAACCCACAAAGCCGTGTTCCTCGCCCACGGTACAGAAAATAAAATCTGTGCTCTCCTCGGGGATAAAGCTAAATTTGTTTTGTGTGCCCTCCAAAAAACCTTTGCCCCAGAAGCCTCCCGAGCCTATGGCTATCTTGCTCTGTATCACATTGTAACTTAAGTTCTTGGGGTCGTTAATAATGCCCAACATGTCGAGTATGCGGTTTTGCTGGTGGTCTTGCAGTATATTGTTAAAGGCAAAATCAACAAACTCGGTAAACACCACCCCTGCCACAAATAGTAGTAGATATTTAATAATGCGGTAGTCTTTGGTCATAGCCGTGCAGCGCACAAGATAAAGCGAGCTCAGAGCAATGGAACACAAACAAAGTGAGTAGGCACTAAAGTCCCACCCAAAGATGAAATCCACTAACATTAGCGAGAGCGTCCCACCCAAGGTCAAAGCCCAAAAACTGACAACGACCCTAGGGTTTCCCCCGCGAAACATATATATCAGAAAGATACCCAACACCAGCACCAACAGTATCACCAGCGGTTCGAGTATAAACGAAAACAGAAATAGCGCTATCATCACCCCACCCACAATATAGAGCACCTTGCCCAGTCCCTCGCGATAGAGCATAATGAAGAAAGCACCAAACACCAATGCCGAACCAGTGTCGTTTTGGGCAAGCACCATCAGGATGGGAACGAAAACGATAAGACCTATATAAAACAGCGAGCCCGAGTTGCGTATATCGAAACTGTAAGAACTCATAAAACGAGCCAAAGCCAAGGCAGTTGCGATTTTCAGAAACTCAGTAGGCTGTATCCTCACCCCACCTCCTAGATCTATCCACGAGGTGGCACCATTGACTTCCGTGCCGATCAATGGCATCGCCAGTACCACCAGCAGCATTATCCCATATAAAGGGTAGGAGAACATGTGCCAGTACTTGGAGCTAGATAGCGTGATGACCAGCGCGGTGAAAACACTTAAGGCTATCCATATTATTTGGCGACCATAAGAGGCGCCAAATCTAAACCCTCCGCTTTCCACGGGATCCCATCCTGCAGAATAAATACTCACCCAGCCTACGCACAACAGTAGCACATACAGCAGGATAGTTTTCCAGTCTATCCTGCTGCGCACGCTGTCTCTTGAAAATCCACTTGGGCTCATACTCTTTTTTTTGCTTCTATCGAAGATTGTAGTTGTGGTAATTAATCTGAAGGTCTTTATATCGCTGAACCATATCAGTTCGTGTGATGGTATCGGTGAGGTATTGCTCCATCAGAAGCGAGGCTATAGGACCTGCTGCCGAGGCTCCAAAGCGACCATGCTCAACGTAGACCGCCACAGCAATCTTGGGGTTGTCCCTGGGTGCAAAGCTAATAAATACCGAGTGATCGACCCCTGGGTTCTCGGCCGTGCCCGTCTTGCCACACATATCCAGCCCTGGAAGATTCACATAGTATCCCGTTCCCCCTGGCACATGCATTGCGTCGTACATCCCTTGGACAACATCCTCGAAATGTTTGGTATCTACCATAGTATAGTTGCGCTCCAAAAACTTGGGGTCAAGCGACTCCTGCCCCTCGATTTTTTTAACAACGTGGGGTATGTAGTAATAACCACGATTGGCTAGAATGGCAGCCAAATTAGCCATCTGCAGCGGGGTAGTACCAAGCTCACCCTGGCCGATAGAGAGCGAAATGGTGGTGAGTGAGTTCCACGAACCGCGATATGTGCGATTGTAAAAAGCAGCATCGGGTACATAACCACTAAGCTCGCCTCGGAAGTCACTCCCTAGTTTGCGCCCAAAACCGAAACTCATCACATACTCACGCCACCTATCAAAAGCCTCATCACGGCTCTTGGCATTTGTGCGCGAATCGATTATATCACGAAACACATGACAAAAATAAGTATTACACGAGGTGGCTATTGCCTGATACATATCAACGGGCGAGGAGTGAGCGTGGCATGCCAAACCTCGTCCAACGAAATAGCCTCCGTGACATGAGTAATCTGTTTGAGGAGTAACCACTCCCTCTTGCAAGCCAATAAGACCTGTAACCATCTTGAAAGTCGAGCCTGGGGGGTACTTTGCCATCACCGCGCGATTGAATAGCGGGCGGGTATTGTCCATGGACATGCGAGCGTAGTTGTTGCCTCGCTCCTTGCCAATGAGCAAATCGGGGTCATAGCTGGGACTACTTGCCATCACCAGTATCTCGCCCGTGGAGGGTTCTATTGCCACACAGCTACCTATTTTTCCTTGCAGTAGCTCCTCGGCAAGCTGTTGAAGCTCTCCGTCGAGTGTCGAGGTTAGTTGCGCCCCGTGCACTGCCATCGAGTCGTAGATGCCATCGCCATAAGAGCCTTGGGGCATACCAAAAGCATCTACCATTTCGACTTTCACACCTTTTTTGCCGCGCAGTAGTTTTTCATAGGCGCTCTCTATACCACTTAGACCTATATAATCGCCAGATTCATAGTAACTGTCACGTTCGATAGCGCTCCTGTTTACCTCGCCCACATAGCCCAGAAGGTTGCCCGCCATCTTGCGCGGATAACTTCTCACAGTGCGGTAGAGGGTATAAAAACCTTTTACACTGCGCTCGTCCAGTCTGAGTTTCACTTCTTTTGATAGTTGTTTATAGACAACAGTTGGTTTGCGCGTGGACACACGGCGGGCACGATTGAATTTATCTATAAAATCTTCTTTGGTGACTCCTATACTTTGAGCAAAAGCGGCTGTGTCGAAAGGTTCAACATCGCGCGCCACCATCATCAAATCGTAGCTTTCCTTGCTCTGGATCAAATACTCGCCATTGCGATCTAAGACCTCACCGCGAGGAGGGTGTTGAACCTCGTAGCGCAACACATTATTGCGTGCCGATTGTTCATACTCACTATCGACCACCTGAAGATAGAAAAGCCTACCCAAAAGCACCGCCACCACCACAACAAGTGAGATGGTCAAGACGTTAAAACGCACGCTATGTACTTTTTGATTCATAATTATAAAAGATGGTGAGTGTCTTTAGGATTTGGATTGTTGATTAAACGGAAGTTGTAGAAAGAATATTATCACGGTGGAAATCACTGTGCTCACTAGCATCCTCACGGGCGTAAGCCAACTGTAAGCGCCCAACTCGTGCAGACTGTAGAACACTCCGTACCATAGGAGCATACACAAAAACGTAAAAAACATAAAATTCGCGCTCTCGACCCTACTGCTGCTCACCGCTCCGCCCTTGTAGACCAAATCACGCCCAAACACACTCTTCATTAGTGGCATGCGTACCAAGGCTATGGGCAGCATGGAGGCTGTGAAAATTCCACCCCCTGCGTCAGTCACATCTGCTACCACCCCACAAAACAGAGCAAATCCCATCACCATCCATGGTGGGGTCTGAATATCCATCGTAATTAGAACCATGGGATACAGAAGCAGCACAAAGTAATTACTCTGCGACAAGGGTAATAAAATATACTCTTGCATGATGAGCAACAAGAGGAAACTTCCAAAGTATAACAATAGTTTTTGCATCATCTCACGTGCATATTATTCGTTAATTTGCTTTTCAAGCTCTGCCCTCTCGCTTTGGCCTAGGAGTTTGGCTGCATACAGGTTGCGCAGTGTGCTCATATCGGCAAAGAGCTCTAGGCTAGCCGTGTAGAAAATATCTTGCGAAGGCTCAAATTCAACCACCCTGCCTATGGGGAGATTATCGGGAAAGATATTCGAGAACTGAGTTACCACCGTGTCGCCCACCTTCAAATCTGCGTACTTAGGTACCTCGATTATATCCATCTCTCTGTAAGATTTGCCATCCCACGACACTAAACCAGCAAACTCTGTCCCCAGCAGTCGCCCTCCAACCTTGAATTCGCTGGCACTTAGCACCGAAAGCGCCACAGTGTAGTTCGCTGAGCAATACAGCGTGTAGCCCACTATCCCCTCGCTATTGAACAGCGCCATATCTGGACTCATACCATCGCGGGTACCTTTGTCGAGGGTGAAAAAATTATCCACTCTCCCGTAGGTGTTGCGAATTACCCTTACTGGAATGATGGTTTCAATGTTTTGGGGCGTAAAAAAATTGGGCAGAGAGTCTATCTTCCCTGCTAGTGAATCCATAGACGATAGTCGAGAGATTTGCTCCATAAGCTGAGCATTTTGCTCCATCATCTCAGAATTGAGACTCTCGAGCGCAAAATAATCTGCCACACCTGAGAATTTATCATTCAGATAGCCTGTCACCTCGCTAGTAATCCCCGAACTCACCGCGCGAGTATGGGGGGTGCTTTGAGAAAAAAAATAAAGAGCCACTCCTTCAAAAATCAGAAAGAGTAGCACTAAATGTAGTCGCTTTATCAGCAGCAGTAGTTTTAACATGTTTTATTTTCCCTGCTTGTCGTATTTTTTTATAGGATTTTCAAATTTCTCTGGCTTCCAACCTTTAACCTCTCTGTCCCCTAGAAGAACATCCCTAGCATTCCCCTAGAGTCTTTAGAGTTTCCCTATAGTATCCATAGAGGACCCCTAGCACACCCCTGGACACCCCTAGAGTCTAGGCACCTAGCGCATCAAGAATGAGAATTTATCGATATTCTTTAGAGCGATACCAGTTCCGCGAGCGATTGCACGAAGTGGATCTTCGGCAACGTGGAAAGGAATACGGGTCTTCTGCTGTAGGCGCTTATCTAGCCCCCTAAGCAGCGCACCACCTCCTGCCAAATAAACACCATTGCGAACAATATCAGAGTAGAGCTCGGGTGGAATCTTCTCAAGCACCTTGAGAATAGCAGCATCGAGCTTCATTAATGATTTATCGAGTGCTTGGTAGATCTCGCGATACGACACGGGTATCTCCAAAGGAAGAGCCGTTATGATGTTAGGACCGCGCACCACAAAATCCTCGGGTGGGTTGTCTAGTTTCTCAACCGCAGCACCAACTGCTATTTTGATTTCCTCAGCTGTACGCTCACCAACTCTCAAGTTGTGCTGGGTGCGCATGTAGCTCTGAATATCCTCGGTGAAAACATCACCCGCAACGTTGATAGACTCGTTACATACGATACCCCCTAGCGAGATAACTGCCACCTCAGAGGTACCACCCCCGATGTCAATGACCATATTCCCCTCGGGAGCTTCCACATCAAGGCCTATACCCAAGGCTGCCGCCATAGGTTCGTAGATCATAAATACTTCGCGTCCGCCTGAATGTTCGGCAGAATCACGCACCGTACGAATATCAACGTTGGTCGAACCCGATGGGATGCAGATCACCATGCGAAGCGAGGGCGAGAATAGTTTAGAGCGCGACTTAATCATTTTGATCATACCTCGGATCATCATCTCTGCCGCCGTGTAATCGGCAATAACACCATCACGCAGGGGGCGAATGGTGCGAATATTTTGGTGGGTACGACCCTGCATGCTACGAGCCTTACTACCGATTGCAACCACCTTACCAGTCTGCTGGTCGATGGCAACAATCGATGGTTCGTCGACCACTATCTTGTCGTTATAGATAATCAAGGTATTTGCCGTACCAAGATCCATCGCGAGCTCTTGAGTGAGCATTGAAAAAAGTTTCATTAATATTTTTATTTGTCTACCCTGCGAGGTCACCCCCAATGCAGAGAATGTGATACACTAGTGTTTGAAGTGGCGCATAGTGGTGGTCACCATAGCCATGGAGTTGTTGTCGCAATACTCAATAGAGAGTTTATCGTTAATAGATCCTCCGGGTTGAATAACTGCCATTATACCCTCACCACGGGCAATCTCCACACAGTCGGCAAAGGGGAAGAACGCATCGGATGCCATCACTGCGCCCCCAAGGTCAAAACCAAAAGTCTTGGCCTTGCCAATAGCCTGCATCAGTGCATCCACACGCGAGGTTTGTCCCACGCCACTTGCCAACAATTGACCATTTTTTGCCAACACAATCGCATTACTCTTTGAGTTTTTCACTATTGCGTTTGCAAATATTAGATCTTGTTTTTGCTGCTCGTTGATTTCTTTTTTAGTTACTGTAACCATCTCGGTATCCACACCACCTAGCTTTGAGTCACGCTCTTGAACAGCCACACCTCCCAGAAGAGAACGGAAATTCTGAGCATTCATCGAGCGCTCTTTGGTCACCAAGATAATGCGGTTTTTCTTTGATTTGAGTAGTTCCAAAGCTCCAGCGGTATAAGATGGAGCAAGGATAACCTCAAAGAACAGTTTGTTGATCTGCTCGGCAGTCTCAACATCAACCTCACCGTTAGCCACCAACACACCGCCAAAGGCTGAGATAGGGTCGCCTGCCAAGGCGTCTTTCCATGCTTCGAGTAGGGTGGAGCGAGTTGCCACACCGCAAGCGTTGTTGTGTTTGAGGATAGCAAAAGTAGGCTCGCTGAACTCTGCAATTAGATTCAGTGCAGCGTCTATATCCAGTAGGTTGTTATACGAAATCTCTTTACCGTTAAGCTTAGTGAACACCGCGTCCAAATCGCCATAGAAAGCAGCTTTTTGGTGAGGGTTCTCGCCATAGCGAAGAGGGGTCGCCTTGGTTTGCGCCACTTTGAACGACTCGATACCTTCTTTTTGGTTGAAGAAATTAAAGATCGCAGTATCGTAGTGCGAAGAGGTGTTGAATGCGTGGGCAGCAAATCTGCGGCGCTGCTCCAAAGAGGTTGCACAGTTCTGCTGGCTGATAATCTCGAAAAGCTCGTCGTATTGGTCCACCGATGGCACAATAACCACATCCTTGAAGTTTTTGGCAGCACCACGAATCAGCGAGATGCCTCCGATGTCTATTTTCTCTATGATATCTTCCTCAGGAGCGCCACTAGCGAGGGTCTGCTCGAAGGGATACAAGTCCACAATCACAAGATCAATTTCGGGGATCTCGTACTGCGCCAACTGCTCAAGGTCTTGAGCGTTCTCACGACGCGCCAAAATACCGCCAAACACCTTAGGGTGCAAAGTCTTGACGCGACCACCCAAAATCGAGGGGTAAGAGGTTAGCTCTTCCACGGCATTTGCCTTCACACCGAGCGACTCGATGAAGGTCTGCGTTCCGCCCGTAGAATATATCTGAACGCCATTTTTATCTAGTTCTTTAACAATACGATCCAGCCCATCTTTGTAGAATACAGAGATTAGCGCACTTTTAATTTTCTTTAGTTCAGCCATTTTGTTTTTTAGCTATTTTTTAACGATTTTGCCTATGTGGTACAATAAAGCACAAAGGTATAAAATTTCTAGCTATAATCCTCAATGTTTTTTATGAGTTTTTAGCAAAATCCACATGCAACCTCTCCACTTAAGAGCACATTCATCAGACAACGAGAGGTTGAACGCAAACACTTGGGAATAAAAAGTTCACATCCGCCTCTGTGCCATCGAGAATGGCGCACAAAAAAACCTGCAATCTAAATTAATAGATTGCAGGTTTTAATATTAATCGTCTTTACCTTAGTGGGCAAAAACCCGAGTCTAAAGGTCAATCAGACAAAGAATTACTCAGCAGCCTCAGCAGTAACTACTACAGTTACCTCGCCTGCGATTTCTTTGTATAGTTTAACAGTTGCGGTGTATTGACCAAGCTCTTTGATAGAGTCAATCTTCACGTTGCGCTTGTCAACCTCCATACCTTGCTTAGCGATAGCCTCAGCAACATCAGAAGTGGTGATAGAACCAAAGATTTTGCCATCCTCGTTAGCTTTCACTGCGATAGAAACTGTCATTGCTGATAGTTTGTCTGCTACAGTTTGAGCATCAGAAGTGATCTTAGCCTCTTTGTGCGCGCGTTGGCGAAGGTTCTCTGCCAATACTTTCTTAGCCGATGCAGTAGCCGCAGTTGCGATACCTTGAGGGATAAGGAAGTTGTTAGCGTAACCTGGTTTAACGTTTACGATTTCGTCTTTATAGCCGAGATTCTCGACATCTTGTTTTAGTATGATTTCCATTTTTCTTTATTCTCCTATTTCATTAGGTCAGTAACATATGGCAATAGGGCAAGGTGACGAGCACGCTTAACGGCCTGAGCCACTTTCTTTTGGTACTTCTG
>CAYJLY010000056.1:7544-9692 GCA_964371385.1 uncultured Rikenellaceae bacterium | reverse complement strand
CCATAAGAAAAAAAGCTAGAGGTAGGAGCTAGAGGGTACACCTGCACCCTCTCCACAGAGAGCCAATACAAATAGCAGGGCGCACGCTCCCCCCACGGGAGCCCTGCTCTCTTGCGAGATCAGCACTCCCGCAGCGCACGCCCCGAAAAAAAGCAAACGCACACCCATATCACAACCCACGAAAATACTGCATCATAGTTAAACAAAAAAAAGAAACCTCCTTGGTATAGAGCCTGAAAAAGACTCGTGTTGAGCCTTGGCGAAACCGGACTTTTTCAGGTGCTATGCCATAAGAAAAAAAGCTAGAGGTAGGAGCTAGAGGGTACACCTGCACCCTCTCCATAAATAGCAAATAGCCGCGCGTGCCGCACCCCAACGGGGAGCACGGCTTTAGCCTAGAGGCTAGCCTTACACTCCCCTGCGGCACGCCCAAAAAGGCAAGTTTTGCGAAAATAAATCATTGCTACTTCTGCTCGGAGTGCCGCTGGCACCGCTCTGTATCCTAGACGAGCGCACCGCCCCCACTCGGGGCGATCGTCTTTAACTAAAGTTAAATCCGCTCCTGAGCCCCGTGCGGTGCACTCTAAAAGACCAAACAAAAGTGCGAGCCAATACAAATAGCAGAGCGAAAGCTCCCCCCCACACGAGAGGTGCGAGGTTACGCGGGCAGAGGTTGTGTGGGCAGAGGTTGCGCGGAAGACAAATCATTGCTGCTCCAGCTCGGAGTCGGTTAGAAGCGAGCGCAGTGCATCCCAAAACTCGGGGTAGCTCTTCCCTACGCTATCGGCGCCAGTGAGGGTACTGCCTCTTTCAGGGCAACGCAATGAAAGCGCTGCTACAGCCATAGCAATGCGGTGGTCGCCCCAGCTATCATAGTGTGCCACAGACACAGCTCCACCCCCATGAATCTCCATAACATCTCCCAGAATGTTTATGCGAACTCCCGCCTTGGCAAATTCAGTGCGAAGAGCCGTGGCGCGGTCGCTTTCCTTGTGTTTTAGGCGACTCACACCCTTTATATGGCTCACTCCCTCGCAGCCCGCCGCCAACACCGCCAAGGCAGGAAACAAGTCGGGGGCATGGGTGGCATCAAACTCAAAAGCACGTAAGGTGCCACTAGAATTAACCACAAAGCCCTCTTTTTCGCCCTCTAGCGCAACGTTCGCCCCCGAGGCTACAAGAGCATCCATCATCACTCTATCTGCCTGCTGAGAGGCTAGATTCAAGCCCTCGAAACACACTCCATTGGGTGAACAAATGGCTGCAGCCGCCAAGAGCACTGATGCACCACTCCAATCCCCCTCCACAGTGTAGGTGGTAGCCTTGAAATTTTGCCTGGGCTTTATGGTAAAGCGTTTGTAATCATAGTTATCGATCGAAACACCAAAAGTTTCCAACACAGATACGGTCATATCAATATAGGGGCGGCTTTTCAGCCCAACCACCTCGACCACAGCCTCCTGGGTACGAGTAGCACTGAGGGCTGCCATCGCAAAAAGCACTCCACTGAGGTATTGTGACCCTTGTGAGCCATCAATATTCACATGTAAGAACTCACCCTCGCTCAACGCCCCACCATCGATAGTCATAGGTAAAAAACCGCTATTATCGCTCACACTAACCCCTGCCTCGCGCAAAGAAGTAGTAATAAAATCCATGGGGCGCGAAAGTATAGATCCCTCGCCCTCTATGGTCACCTTGCGCCCCAGAGCGACTGCCACAGGCGCAAAAAGCCTTGTTGCAAGTCCCGATTCGCCTATATTTATGGTGATATCGCCTGCGGTAGAGCTCAATAGCTCGACCACTCGCTCAACGCCTGTGGTATCGCGAGAATTATCGAGTGCTAGTATCTCGCTCTTTTCGCCAGAGTAAAGCCCCGAGAGAAAAGCTGCCAAAAGCGCACGCTGTGAATAACTCTTAGAGGATACTATACGCAGGGCGCCATCGAGCTTGCCGTTGGGAAGTGTTATTTGTGTGGTTTGATTCATTGCTTAGTGGAAGATATAGCTATTATATTCAATCCCACAAAGATAATAAAATTTTTGGACCCAGAGCGATGCCAGCGGCACTTGCGAGCTGGAGCAGCAATAATATATCTTCGCAAAACTTGCCTTTTCGGGTGTACGCTGCGGCAGCGCGGCATTTGCA
>CAYJLY010000056.1:0-7444 GCA_964371385.1 uncultured Rikenellaceae bacterium | reverse complement strand
GTTTCCACCTATGTTTCCACCCGTATTATCGCCTTTATTTTCGTCCGTAGCAGCAGAATTCGCGCTTATGGGACTCAGGGGCGTGGGAATAAGGTAGATCATGGTCTTACTAGGGGTTTAAGATATCACAAAGCGTTGTTTAGTTGTTGATAACCAAGCCTTTGTTTGTTAGCAAAAGTGCTGTTTAGTAGGAAACAACCGTGTCTTTGATCGTTAGCACAAAGCGTATGGGTTGGAAGGCTCCGACCTCGGGTTGGTAGTCATACTCGTTGTCGTAGGTGCTATAGTTGAAAGAACCTGCATCCTCGTAGCGACTTTTGTAGGCAAGGGTATAAAATTCGGCTGTTTCGCCTTTGCGCATAGATGCGATAGCCTCTTCATACGAAAGGGGAATGGTAGCACTTTCTATGGTAGGTAGCATTTGCTCCCATCCATAGCGAGGTATTCCTGATTCGTCGTCCTCCAGTACACGCCCTAGCGCGAGCGCAACCTCGTAGTCGTTGGTTGACAACATAAAACCATCGGGGAAATACTCTGTATATTTCAACTGTATGGTTGTATCAGGGGTGATAGTGTCGCCAAGAGGATTGGCGGTGATAGTACGCTTGTAGAGTCCATTTTTGAGCGAGTCTTTCATCTCTAGTCCCCATGCAGCGATATATTTGGCAAGTGAGTCCTTTTGCGCCTGAACGGCATCGTGATTCACTTGACCTATTTGTAGGTCGAAATAAATTATCGAGCCCATCTGGCTGCTATATTCATTTCCCATATACCCTTGGGATATATTCATGTAGTGAGAATTATAGCCTTCACCCGAGGTGATATACACTCTAACTTTGTCGCCAGGACGCAGAGTCGAAACCACATCAAATAGCCCTGGGCAATAGAAGGTATTATCCTCGTAATGATGTATATAGGCATCGACCCAGTGGGTTGACGGCTGCCAGTAGCCTATGAGTTTTGACATCAAGCTATCGCGAGTTGCCACCACATTACCATCGAGAGTGTGGGCTGAGTATTTCAGACGATACCACGCATACTCAACAAGCGTTGATGCTGTGTCAGCAGGGGTAAGCTCTGGTCCGCGCTCCGAAAAACGAATGTAGATATCGTCGTTTCCATCGAACTTTACAGCCTGCGGGTCGTTTTTAGCGAGCCACGCCTCGAAAGACTGCTGAGTAAGTAGATCTGTATCTAGGGGCTCGTTTGTTGCACAAGATGCTAGCGTAAGAGTTGCTATGAGTGATAAGAATATTTTTTTCATGGACGCAAAGATAATAAAATTTTAATTACTTATGTAAAATCGCTCTTTAAAACAACTTAAAAAAATCGATTATTGAGGTTTTTGGGTCGTGATGGTAGATCTGCCACCCCAGGGCGGCAGGGGCGATGAGGTTGGGAGCATTGTCATCGATAAAAAGTATTTCACTGGGGCAGGGAGCACCTATCCTTTGGGCTACCTCTTGATAAATCTCTCGATCGGGCTTTCGCATACGCAGCTCATCGGAATAAAAAACACCATCGAAAAACGAAGCTAAGGTGCGCCCCGAGGGGTGTTCACGCTGAAATCTCTCTTCAAAAAACACGTGATGTGGCTCATTGGTATTGCTCAGCAGATAGAGTTTATGGCCGCGTTTGCGTAGGTCTTCTAGCATGTCGAAACGCTCCCAGCGATAGGGCAATAATAGTTCGTTCCACGCCTCAAGCACCTGTTCTGAGGTGGGTTTAACCTCGCCCTGCACACTGTCAATTAGGCTTGAGGTAAATTCTTCGCCAGATATTTCACCTTTTTCCAGAGCGATAAAAACCCCCGTGTTATTGGGGTGCACATCTTGGGCTCGGGCTTTGATGCCCAGCCTCTCAAAAGCATTAATACTCAGTTGAATATCTATATCAAGCAGCACACCTCCGAAGTCAAAGATTATGTTTTGAGGAAGTTTATTTATTGTCATTTTGTTGGTATTTAATCACGCCATAAGGCTTATTAAGGCACCCGCCCACTTATGTTTATGGGTTAAGATAGTAACGAAAATCTACGAGAAAAAGTATTTTCCCTTAGCGTTTAATAGTAAATTTTTTGCGCTCAGCGCCCACGCCCGTGATGGTGAGCGATTTCCACTGCCGCGGGAGCATGGTTTCGCCTTGCACTATGCCTTGGTCCGTAAAACGCAGCCCCCCAAAACCGTTCAAAACCGCCTGTAACATACCCCCTGCACCTGTAGCAAAGTAGGGATTATTAGAAAAAGGCGACTCGCTGAGCACACCAAAAGGCGGGCGTTTGTTGGGGATATAGCTCTTTTTGAACAGCTCATAGGCCTTCTCTTTATCGCCCAAACGAGCATACAAAATAGAGAGTATAGAATTTCCCATCGCAGGGCCATTAGGGTGCATCAAGGGTTGATAATACTCCAAATCTCGTTTAATTTGCTGAGGGTCAGTAATAATTTCTAGGGGATAGGCGAGCAGGTTTACATCCGCCTGCTTGATGGTATCGCCATCATAGAGGGAGTGCTCCATGGTCACCCCATCGGGGCTTTTGTGGAGGCGGAGGGACTTGGAAACCTCGCGCCAAGCGGGGTCTGCGGTGAGCCCTAGGCGCTGAGCAGCACGCGTGGCATATTCCAATGCGAGCATGGCGGAGCCATTGGTAAAGGCATTGTCATCTACGTTATGAGCAAATTCATTCGCCCCCACCACATTCTTTATGGAGTAGCTACCATCGCCGTTCTTGCTGGCACGCGATGCCCAAAAATCCGCAACGTTTTTCAACACCTCGTAACCCTCCTCTTTGAGCCACTGCTTATCCCCGCTCGCTCTATAATAGTTCCAAAACGCTATTGCTATATCGGCGGTGATGTGATGCTCGAAAGTACCCGTGAGACACCATGTAGGGGTTGCCTCCTCACCACTATCATCGCTCTCCCAGGGGAACATAGCCCCACGATAGCCAAACATTTTGGCACGCTGGAGGGCTTTCTCTAGGCGTTCACTGCGGTAGTCAATCAACGAGCGAGCTATACCCTCATTGAGCATGGCAAGGGGTGGGAACATCCACAGTTCGGTGTCCCAAAACACATGACCATTGTAGCCCGTAGTGGTCGAAAGCCCCATAGGAGCTATGCTCAGGGCAGTACCCTCTGCAGCAAAACTATAGAGATTATAGAGTGCAAGGCGTACATCCTTTTGATCTTCGGGCGCACCCTCGATTATGATATCCCCCTGCCACAGTTCATCCCAGAGCTTGGTGTGCCCCTCGATGAGTTCACTCAGATCAGAGCGCAGAGCAAAAACCACCATACGTTCAGCTTCGGCGTGAGGGTGAACAAAATCTCTGGAAGAGGTGCTAGCTCCAGTTAAAGCAAAACGAAAACGTTCGCCTTTTTTTAGTTCTTTTGTGAAAGAAATTGTCTTATTATCATCGCCTCCCGAGGTTTCAAGCTGCTCTTCATCAAACAGAAAAGCCGAAGCGCTAGACACATCTTGTAGCCCCGTGCGGCTCGTTGCCAAAGATGTACAAAGAGGCATCACAGCATCCAAATCCCTAAGGATTTTGTAGTGCGTACTAGTGTTTTGAAGCTCCTGGGGGAAAAGGGTTTGGTTGATAGCAGTGAGTTCCATATCCTCTTTCGCCACCACATCGACCACCACCAAACCCATATAGGGCAGGTTGCGCAGCGCCATGGTGCGATAGCTCACCGAGGCTTTATTTTGGAAGTCAAAATTGGTTTCCAGGTAAGCCTCCCTCATATTGAGGGTTTGACTCCAATCACTTATGGTGCTATCGGCAAGGGTTTCGTTGTCGATTTTAAGGCTCAGATTGGTCCATAGCGGCCCCCTAACCACGCGGCTCACACCTCCCATATATTCGAGGTCAAAAACTCCGTTCAATACTATATCGCTCACCCCAAAAAGGTTTTTCCCGCTCACTATTCCTATGCGGCCATTGGCAAGGGTCACCCCGTTGTAGTTTTCTTTGTCGGTGGCTTGGATTTCCCACCCCTCTTTATTGTAGTCATTTTGTGCTATTGCGTTGAGTGTGCACAGGCAAAACAGAGTCGAAAGAAGTAATTTTCTCATAGTTGTTGTTTGGTTTTTTGCAAAGATAGTTAAAATTGTGTTTTCTATACCCTTGCTCTTAGATGAAGGTTTGGTTCGGAGTGTCCGTCTGTGAGACGCCTAGCGGTGCCAGCGGCACTTGCAATGATTTTTCTCCGTGGGGTTCGCCTTTTCAGGCGTGCGCTGCGAGTGCAAGGCTCGCAATGAAACGAAGAGAAAGACTGCCAGTGCGGCTCGCACCTCCCGCAGGGGGAGTGTCGCCCTGCTAGAGGGTGCCCGCACGGGGCAATTATTTATCTCTCACAAATCACCGCTGTTCCTGCTTGTCGAGCGCACCGCAGGGGAGTGCAATGGGCTTGCCTTTAGGCTAAAGCCGCGCTTCCCGTAGGGAGATTGCCAGTGCGGCTCGCACCGGTACGCCCGTCTCTTTGATGATTTATCTCTCACAAAACCATTGCCAGTGCGGCTCGCACTTATGATTTCGTTGTTGCCGAAGTCTGGTTTCGCTGGTGTTCAACACGTGGTCTTGGCAGCCATCGAAACCAAGGAGGGTTTTGTTTTTTGTTTGACTCTTACTTCAGGAGCAGCTTAGCGAATGGCTCGCTTGTCTCAAGACAAGAGCGAGTCTTCGCTGGGGCGAAGCTGCGACTCGCTAAGGGAATGTTTACCTCTCCCTTATGATTATTTTAGCTTTTTTCTTATGGTTAAACCCCAGAAAACTGCGTAAAATCTATTTTTTTATTCTGTTTCAGGCTCTTTAATCAAGGAGGGGGTTTTTTTGATTTGGCTCTTCCTTGGTTTGCCTTTTCAGGGGCGTGCGCTGCGGGTGCTCTGCTCTGAATAAGAGCAGGGCTCCCGTGGGGGGAGCGTACGCCCTGCTATGGTTTGCCAGTTCCTTATGATTGCTCTCGTTTTTGTTTGCCTTTTCAGGCGTACGCTTGCGGAAAGAACTAGCTCTCTTTAGAGAGCAGGGCTTCCGCGGGGCGAAAGCGTGCGCCCTGCTAAGACACATAGCGTCTTTACACCCCCCTAACCCCAAAACAAAAAAGGATGCCCAATATTTGGGCACCCTTTTTATAAGCGATAGCTAAATAAAGACTAGTTCAAAGTCAGTTCATCGATAATATTTTGTGCTTTACCTAGTTTCTCGACAATGAAAAGTAGGTAGCGAACATCCACGTTAATAGTACGCTGAAGCTCTGGCTCGAAGGCGATGTCGCCACTCATAGCCTCCCAGTTGCCGTCAAACGCAAGTCCGATCAACTCGCCCGAAGCGTTAAGGATAGGGCTACCAGAGTTACCACCGGTGATGTCGTTGGTCGAAAGGAAGCCAACAGGCACTGTGCCGTTCACAGCCCAACGTCCGAAGTCTTTGTTCTTCCAAAGCTCATAAAGCGCTGGATCAAGAACGAAATCAGGGTTCGTAGGGTCAGCCTTTGCAATCACACCGTCAAGGGTTGTGATATAGTCATAATGCACCGCATCGGCAGCCTTGTAAGGCTCAACAGTACCATAAGTAGCACGGATAGTGAAGTTAGCATCTGGGTACATAGACTTCTTGCCTTCGTTCATTTCCAATAGACCCGCTAGGTATAGGCGGTGTCCCTCGGCGAATTTCGCAGCAGGAGCAGAGCTTGCTTTACCAGCCTCTTGCATGAAAGGAACGAACTCTTGAGTTTGCTTATAGATAGGATCTTCGGTGAAGAGCTTGCGATCTTTCACAGCCGCCATAAAGCGAGCCTTGTCGGTGAATGGGCTCTTCTCGAAGTTATCAGCAAAGCTTGCTGGGAAAGAAAGGTTCAAGAAAGCAGGGTACTCACCACCCTCTAGCATAGATGCCATCATTTCAAACATCTTCAATGATGCTTTCTTGTCGGTTGGAGCGTTGTAGTTCTTGAAGAATGCCTCGCCCGAAGCGATTAGAGCATCATCGTTGCCCTCTTTAGCAATCGCACCTGCGCTGCGAAGAGCAAACATATACGCCTCGGCACCACTTAGAGCCTCCATATAGATTTGGCTCTTGCGCTGAGCTGGAGTGCGCTCCTTAACAGCCTCTTCGATTAGAGTTAGCGCTGTTCCGTACTTTTCTTTGCGAGCTGGATCTGCGTTCACCCAAGCGGTGAAAGCGTCTTGCTCACTCTGCTTGCGAGAGCGGATATCTAGGCGACGAAGACCACGGCTCATACCGATAGAGTTCTTCCAGTAGTTCGATGAACCAGCAAATTTATTAGCATACTGAAGGCGAACCTTAGGATCTGCCATCATATCTGCCCACCAGATCTCTTGCTTCGCACCACGCATGTCAATACGCACAGGGTTAGAGCTTTCTAGGGTTTGGTCAATCTCCCAAGTTGTCATATAGCGGTTTGTGCTACCAGGGAAGCCCATAATCATAGCAAAATCACCCTCCTTTACACCTTTAGTCGATACTGTTAGGTGTTTTTTAGGCTTGTAAGGTACGTTGTCCTTAGAGTAACCTTTGGTCGATTGATTGTCTTTAGAGGCGTAAACACGGAAGATAGCGAAGTCACCCGTGTGACGAGGCCACATCCAGTTGTCGGTGTCGCCACCATACTTACCAACCGATTGAGGAGGTGTACCCACTAGGCGCACATCACCAAAAGTCTCATAAACGAACATAATGTACTGGTTGCCGCCAAACATAGGCTGAACGATAGCACGTAGGTTTTTGTCGGCATTGGTGTTAGCCTCTGCGATTTCTTTGCGGTGAGCATTGATGATCTCGTCACGCTCTTTGGAGTTTTGGTTAAGCGTAGTACCCTCTAGAACCTCTGCTGTCACGTCTTTGATCTCGCGCACGAACTGTGCAGTAAGTCCATCAGCAGAAAGCTCTTGGTCGAAAGATTTAGCCCAGAAACCATCCTGAAGGTAGTTGTGCTCCAACGAAGATAGCGCTTGGATGTTACCAAAACCACAGTGGTGGTTGGTGAAAAGTAGGCCTTGGCTTGACACAATCTCACCAGTACATCCACGTCCGAAGATCACAATAGCATCTTTGAGAGAGTTCTTGTTGATCGAGTAGATGTCCTCGGGTGATAGTTTGAAGCCCGCCTTTTTCATGTCTTTGGCATTGTACTTCGAGAGGTAGGGCAACAGCCACATTCCCTCATCGGCACGAGCCACGCCCGTAGCCAAAAGCGGCAACATCAGCGCCGCCACAAGAAGTTTTTTGATCATTTTTAATTGTGTATTTATAGTTTGTAATTATTTCTCATCCTTAATTGACGCAGTAAAGGGTATTAGGGGGATGATACATCACAAAGATATAAATTTTCTACAAGTATTTCAATTCCCTATATTTTTTTTGCTACGATTTCCAATTTTGGGCATAGACTTTGTAAGTTGCCAGAAGGCGCATACAACGATA
>CAYJLY010000055.1:0-10016 GCA_964371385.1 uncultured Rikenellaceae bacterium | reverse complement strand
ACATAGCTGTTCCGATAGCAAAAAACAACACCGACACTGGTATGCTCACAATTCCGTTAAGCCAAATTCCCTTGCGAGCACTTGAGCTATCCTTCACCGAGATATAGCGCTGAATAACCGATTGATCGGAGGTGTAAGTCAGCAGAGTATTAGCAAGTCCACCAATCAGGACAGTCCAAAACAGAGGTTTACTCCAATCGAACTCAAAGTTAAACATATTAATCTTATTATCACTCACCACCGTGTCTATAACAGTCGTCAGACCTCCATCCACACCCCAAATCATATAGCCCAGCGCAACTATCGCACCGCCCACAAGCACAAAACCCTGAATCACATCACCCCAAACCACCGCTTCAATACCGCCCATAGTACAATAGGCTATGGTCACGATGCCCATAAGGACTATACACAGATAGATGTCTATGCCCGTCACAGCATTCAAAGCGAGCGAGGGCAGGAACAACACAATAGCCACACGCGCGAACATAAAAGTAATGAAAAATGCCGATGCCATATAGCGCACCGAGCGAGAGAACCTCTGCTCCAAAAATTCATATGCCGAGGCAACGCTCAGTTTCCTAAAGAAAGGCAGATAGAAATGAATAACGATGGGCACCGCTAGAATAATAGTAAAGTTGAACACCAACATACTCCAATCGGTCGCAAATGATTTGGCAGGAATAGACAAGAAGGTGATGGCGCTCAGAGCCGTTGCAAAGATACTTATACCCGCAGCCCACCAAGGGATATTTCCGCCCCCCTTGAAAAATTGCTCTGTGCCCTTGCCGCTCTTGGCAAAACGCTTGCCCTTGTTAGAGAAATACACACCTATGCCCACCATCGCCAGCAAATAAAGTGCAATCACTCCATAGTTAATCGCTCCAAAACTCGCCGTGCTCTTTATACTCACTTGCGTAATTTCAGAGGTGCGCACCCCCGGCGAAACCTCGCCCGAGGGAACAAGGATCTCACCATTGAGTATCACAGCGCTTGTTACAACGGGCAGTGGCAGTTCGCTCACCGTCTCGCCAACCCATTGACCCGTAATGGTGTGGTAGGAAAGGATCTCACGTGAGAAACCCTCGTGGGAGGTTTGAAGTTGTTTTTGCAGAGCCTGCAAGGAATCTTTTTTGCGCCCGTCCTCGCACTCTGCAATATCAACAGCAAGGCCATAGAGCCTTGTGAACATATCACAATTATCACCCCCAATCACAACGATGTGCCCCGAGCCATAGGCAACAGAAGAAGGGTAGGCAAGAACTTTTTTCGCTCCATCAACCTCAATATCGCCTTTGGAGGTCCATTGGTTATCATGGGCGGTGTACTGCCAAAGAGCTGTGGGGAGTTCGAGGTTTGCGCCCTGAACGTTGCGCCCGCCAATGAGGTAGTGCGCCATAGATTGCCCGTTGTGTTGCGCGACAAACACAGCACCCTGACTTCGTCTGCCATCGGGCAAGGGCGCAAGCTCTGTGAAAGTTTTATTTTGAGTATCAAAACCAAAGAGCGCATTCTTTTGACCCACTGTGCCGTGGATATAAATCATTTGACCCTGCGAGGATGCCGCCACTGGAGCAAAACCCTCAGGCATTTTTTCACCAAGGGACACTTGGGGCTTTCCACCAGAGAGCGTCAAGGTGAAATAGTCTGTAAATTTCTCATTCGCATTCTCACCTCCAAAGCAATAGAGAACTCCGTCTACTACTGCACTCACTCCGTGTGCAATCTCTCGAGGTAGCCTCACATCAGAAAGTTCCACGCTATAGGCTCCGCCGCTTTTGCTCAAAAGATAAATCTCGTCGGTGTACTGTTTCGCTCCACCCTGCCATGGGAAACCTTTAGAGAAGTTAGACCCTCCCCCAATTACGACACTCGAACCCAGAGTACCGATAAAAGCACCTGCAACACCAGGGTTCACTTTTGCGTTAATCTCAGGCAGAGATGTGGGTTGTGTTACTGTGATTTTCTCATTGGCAATCGCAGTGAACGCCATAAGAAGAGAGGTCAAAAGAAGGAGAGTTTTTCTCATAAGACTGGGTTGTTTTTCGGGTAAAGTGTAACAAAGATATAATATTTTTATGATTCATTGATATTTTGGAAACAATAATTTGTACTTTTGTATTGATAAAGCAAATTTTCATTATTAACACATATCAACATGAAAAAAATAGAAGGCTTGATTGCCGCTTCGTTCACTCCCTTCGACAAGAATATGGAAGTAAACCTTGCTCCCATCGCCAACTACGCAACGCTATTGCGCGGTAATGGCATAAAGGGTGTTTTTGTTAATGGTTCTTCGGGCGAGGGCTATATGCTCAGCACAGCAGAGCGCGAAATGCTTGCAGAGCGTTGGATGAGCGAGCGCTCGGACGATTTCATTATGATGATACACGTGGGCAGCTGTTCGCTTAAGGAAAGCGTTGCTCTTGCCGCTCATGCTCAAAAGATTGGTGCTGACGCTGTCTCGACTATGGCACCTCCTTTCCCAAAGATCAATCGTCTCAACGAGCTTGTGGATTATTGTGCAGCCATTGCAGCGGCAGCTCCCGAGCTTCCGTTCTACTACTATCACATCCCTGTGTTCAACGGTGCACACTTCAGCATGCTTGAGTTCTTGAAGATGGCAGAGGACCGCATTCCAAACCTTGCGGGTATTAAATACACTTTCGAGTCGCTGTACGATTTCAATCAATGTTCTATCTACAAAGATGGCAAATTCGACCTACTCCACGGACAAGACGAGACTATCCTAAATGCACTTGTGATGGGCCACACCAAAGGCGGCATCAGCGGTACGGCTAGCTATATCGGTAGCACGCTTGTTGGGGTTATGGACTCTTACGCTAAAGGTGACACCGCTGGGGCTGTAGCCTATCAGGAGTATGCTCAAAGCGTGATTAATGTGATCGCTCGCTACCGTGGTAACATTGTGGCTGGTAAGCGCATTATGGGTATGATGGGTTTGGATCTTGGGGGCAATCGCACACCTTTCCAAAACCTATCGGATCAAGAGTTAGCGCAGGTACGCTCTGAGCTTGAGGCTGTCGATTTCTTTAACCACTGTAATAAATAGTAGCAATGACACAAGAACATAAAGATTTCCTGGAGCTTTGCCAAGATAAATATCGCAAAGACCTCACAGAGAATATTCTACCTTTTTGGTTTGAGCACGGCTTGGATCGCGAAAATGGCGGGGTTTACACCTGCCTTGATCGTGATGGAGCTTTGATGGACACCACAAAGTCTGTGTGGTTTCAGGGTCGCTTTGGCTATATCTGCGCATTGGCATACAACGAGGTGGAGAAGAATCCAAAATACCTTGAGGCATCGAAATCGTGTGTAGATTTTATCGAAAAACACTGTTTCGATACCGATGGCAGGATGTATTTCGAGATCACAGCCGATGGGGTGCCCGTTCGCAAGCGTCGCTATGTGTTCTCGGAGTGTTTTGCCGCTATCGCCTTTGCTGAGTACTCAAAAGCCTCGGGCGATGAGAATTATGCGCAAAAAGCACTCGAACTATTCAAGCGTGTCCAAGGTTTCTTAAGCACAGAAGGGTTGCTACCTGCTAAGTCCTACGAGAAAGGACGTGGACACTCAATCACTATGATACTTATCAATGTGGCGGTAGTGCTTCAAAGAGTAATCTCTGACCCTGTTCTGGATGAGCAGATCAACACCTCGCTTCACGACATTGAACACTATTTCCTAAAACCCGAATACAAGGCATTGATGGAAAGCGTGGGAGTGAATGGCGAGATTATCGACACCTGCGCTGGTCGCACCATCAACCCCGGGCACTGCATCGAAACGGCTTGGTTCATACTTCAAGTGGCACGCTCACGCGGATGGGATAGCCATTTGGTTGGGCTTGCTAAAAAAATCTTCGACTGGAGTTGGGACTGGGGCTGGGACTCAGAGCACGGCGGAATAATCAACTTCCGTGACTGCAAAGGCTTCCCCCATCAGGACTACTCTCAAGACATGAAATTCTGGTGGCCGCAATGCGAGACCATCATCGCAACCCTATATCTATACGTTGCTACGGGCGAGGAAAAATACCTAGAGCTTCACAAACAAATCCACCACTACACCTACGAAAAATTCGAGGACAAGCAACATCCCGAATGGTATGGCTACCTACATCGTGACGGCACAGTGGCGCAACCTGCCAAGGGTAATATCTTCAAGGGGCCTTTCCACATCCCTCGTATGATGGTAGTGGGAGAGGGTTTGTGCAAGGAGATTCTTTCAAAGTAGGCTAAGTGCAAAGCGCACGCTTAATAAAAACTAAGTCAGAGACGGTCGCACCGATGGGTGCGACCGTCTGCATTTTAAGAAGAACGGTAGCAAAAGACACTGCAGCTCGCACTGCCATTTTGTCATACATCGTGTAATAAAATTGGCAGTTTTTTCTTTTGGCGCAAAATTTGATTAATTTTACACTCAGAAAAAACAACTAATAAAACAATAAAACAAACACAAAATGACAATCAAACCACTAGCAGACAGAGTTCTAGTTGAACCAAAAGCTGCCGAAGAAAAAACTGCAAGCGGACTATTTATCCCCGAAACAGCCAAAGAAAAACCCCTACAAGGCACTGTAGTCGCTGTTGGCGCAGGCACCTCTGAGGTGACAATGGAAGTAAAAGTAGGCGATACTGTCCTTTATGGAAAGTACGCTGGCACAGAAATCTCGCACGAGGGTATCGATTATTTAATTATGAAACAAGGCGACATCCTTGCTACAATCTAACAAAAACACACTAAATACATTAAGTATACAAAACAATGGCAAAAGAAATAAAATTTAATACCGATGCTCGTGAGAGCCTGAAAGTGGGTGTAGATGCGCTTGCAAATGCAGTGAAAGTAACCCTAGGCCCTAAGGGTCGCACGGTTGTTATCGACAAAAAATTCGGCGCTCCACAAATCACAAAAGACGGTGTTTCGGTGGCAAAAGAAATCGAACTAGAAGACAAATTCGCTAACCTCGGAGCGCAAATGGTGCGCGAGGTTGCCTCGAAAACCGCTGATGACGCGGGTGATGGTACAACTACCGCAACAGTTCTAGCGCAGGCCATCATCAGCGCAGGTGTGAAGAACGTGACCGCTGGTGCAAACCCCATGGACCTAAAGCGTGGTATCGACACTGCTGTTGGTGCGGTGGTTGCTGAACTTCAGAAACTTAGCAAGACCGTTGGTGATGACATCTCGAAAATCGAGCAGGTGGCAACTATCTCAGCAAACAACGACTCGTATATCGGGGGCTTGATTGCAGAGGCTATGCAGAAGGTAAACCGCGAAGGTGTAATCACTGTCGAGGAGGCAAAAGGTACTGAAACTCACGTTGAGGTGGTCGAAGGTATGCAGTTTGACAGAGGTTATATCTCGCCTTACTTCATTACTGACACCGAAAAAATGGAGGCTGACCTCGAAAAGCCTTACATCCTTATCACTGACAAGAAAATCTCGACAATGAAAGAGGTTCTTCCTCTTTTGGAGCCAGTTGCTCAGAGCGGTCGTGCGCTATTGATTATCGCAGAGGATGTTGATGGAGAAGCTCTTAGCTCTATCGTACTAAACAAACTTCGTGGTACTCTGAAAATTGCTGCTGTCAAGGCTCCAGGCTTTGGCGATCGTCGCAAAGAGATGCTACAAGATATTGCTATACTTACGGGCGGTACGGTGATTTCTGAGGAGACTGGCCTTCGTTTGGATGGTGCAACCATCGAGATGTTGGGTTCTGCTGAGAAAGTCACTATGACCAAAGACAACACAACTATCGTTGACGGCGTTGGCGAAAAAGCTGCCATTGCAGAGCGTGTGGGTCAGATTCGTAAGCAAATCGAGAGCACAACTTCGGACTATGACCGCGAGAAACTTCAAGAACGCTTGGCGAAACTAGCTGGCGGTGTGGCAGTGCTTTATATTGGCGCTGCAACCGAGATCGAGATGAAAGAGAAGAAAGACCGCGTAGATGACGCTTTGGCTGCTACTCGTGCGGCTGTGGACGAGGGAATAATCCCAGGGGGTGGCGTTGCTTACATACGTGCAACAAGCATCCTTAGAGAACTAAAAGGCGAGAATGACGACCAGACAACTGGTATCGCTATCATTGCACGCTCTATCGAAGAGCCTCTTCGCCAAATTGTTGCTAACGCTGGTGGCGAAGGCTCAGTGGTTGTTAATAAGATCAAAGAGGGCGAAGGCTCATTTGGATACAACGCTCGTGAGGACAAATATGAAGATATGTTCGAGGCGGGTATTATCGACCCAACTAAAGTAGCTCGTGTGGCGCTAGAAAATGCAGCTTCGGTTGCATCGATGTTCCTAACAACAGAGTGTGTGTTGGCTGAAATCAAAGAAGAGACTCCTTCAATGCCTATGGGCGGCGGAATGGGAGGTGGAATGGGCATGATGTAAGATAGCAAAACCCATAACAACTAAGGTGGAGAGTTTCTTAATTGCAAGAGGCTCTCCACTTTTTTTCACCCACAACCCATCTTGGTAAACAAGCACAAAACATTAGTGCAAGTGTAGTTAAGTAGAAAATAATTTGTGTTTTTTGATGAAAAATACCTACCTTTGTAAAATAGTGTGGGCATATAAAACGTTATATACTCACTTAACAAAAAAAACAAACCCATAGTGAGACAACAAAATCGCTACATCGGCAATAATGGTGGTTCTCAATTAGTTACTCTTTGTTAAAACAAAAAAAC
Source organism: uncultured Rikenellaceae bacterium (assembly GCA_964371385.1). GTDB lineage: Bacteria > Bacteroidota > Bacteroidia > Bacteroidales > Rikenellaceae > Mucinivorans. The sequence continues at coordinate 3,291 of CAYJLY010000055.1, read as the reverse complement.
AGCTACAACAACAGCTCCCTTTTTAAGTTAAAAAATATATGAAGAACATAATAAATCTTGCAGCCTTGTTTATTCTCGCTTTGAGCGGATGTGAAAAAAGCCCACTTCCTAGCCCTGAGCCTAATGAGTCTGATATAATATCCTTTAACATAAGCCGCGAAGAAAGCGACAATGGAGGCACCAAAAGTATCTCTAGTGGCTCTATGCCTCAAGATGAGAGAAAGGCTATAGAAGATGGATGGTACGGCATAAACTCAGATGGACATATTTTTAACGCTCCAAGTTCAACAAGCTCAATTTACTCTTCAGAGCAAGACTCCCCACTCACTCGTGCGGTAAAGAACGACTTTATCACAGGTGATAAAATTGGTGTATTCAGCTACGAACTCCTAGACGGCACATGGAACAGTACTCCCAGCGAGCCTCAATCTAATGAAGCTCCTGCGTTTATGAACGATTTGCCAGTTACCCTGCAAAGTGGAGATGTATGGGATTATGGCACCAAGAAAGAATGGCCCGAGGCCCCAACGGGATTGAAGTTTTTCGGCTACTACCCCTATGAGGGAACCTCAGTCACTGGTAAGCCCACAACCACAACCGCCGGCTATCCTAGCTTTGTTTTCACGAACACTCCATCCAGTGCGACCATTAGCGATCAGAGCGCTTATTTCGAAGAACAAGTAGACTTTATGTACGCTCAGACCAATACTCTGTTCAAGAATTCGGCTGTGGGTGGTTTTGCTCCTTTGAATTTCAAGCACGCCCTCACCAAGATTCGCATCTCGAGCAAACTAGAAGTTCTTCCAGAAAACCCCACACTCCCAGGCGAAGACCCTGAGGAATTTATCTATAACCCCGATCTGATTAAGAAGTTCTCCATCACCAAGGTAGAACTCAAGGAAATTCCTACCTCGGGTAAACTTACGACAGATAACACCGCAGCGGGTGCATCGTGGAGCGAGCTTGGAGGTAAGACTACCCTACAATTCACAGAAACCGCTGTACTCAAAGACGACAATACAGCCACAGATGCTGAAGAAGACAGAGCCCATTGGCTTGTTGGTGGCGAAGATTCGAATGTAGCCCTGCTAGCGATTCCTCACACTGGCGAGAGCACTGTAGGTGAACTGACAGACAGAATTGTAGTTGTACTCCACTATGAGATGGACTACGAAATTCGCCCTAACCCCGAGCTTCCTTCCGATCCCGTGACAAACCCTTCGTACCATGAACTTCGCACAGGCACCATAGAAAAAGCACTGGACGACACATGGGAGATGAGCAAGGCTCTACACTATGCCATCAAGATTGACCCACGCACCCTACAAGCCTATGTGGGCACTGAACTTATAGACTGGGGTTCAACTTTTGACATCACCACCTCGGTGGAGTACACTTATTTGTATGTTGAGAAACCCGAATTTACACGCTATTATCACACACTTGAGGATATACCTCTTAACATATTTTTTAGAACAAACGCCCCTAGTAAAAAAGAAGATGGAATCACGGATAATATCACAGTGGAGTTTATAAGAACATCAGAGGAAATATTCCAGATGGCAAAGCCTGCGCCGACAACAGAAGAACAGGCTGCAGACACATTGAATTATCGTGATTATAAAAATTATCCCCGCCTGAGAAACTCTCTAGATCTGGATCTCACAGGAATAAATCCTGCTGTTGAATGTATTTTCACTCCTGCCAATCCATCACAAGGCGAAGTACGTTACATCAGTGAAGAAATTATTATCAAGGCTGGCATTATTTCGTTAAGGGTAAAGGTAAATCTTATCCCTCAGCAGCCCTACTACTTGATGAATAAGGAAAGTTTGACTGAGTACCTGCGCGCAGACCCAGGAGACGACCCAAGAAAGTTGTATTCTAACTGCTACTTTATCAACCCAGACCCCGACACAGAACTATCCGAGCAATATTCTCGCAAGTTTTTCATTCCTATCAACCATCAAATAGAAACATTCTGGGGGCAGCACGGGAAAAATATTTTGGACAACGACACCTGGGATGTAAAGATTTATGCCTACGACACCCCAGGTGCAATCAATGAAATTATCCTACTCAAAGAAGAGGACATGGCTGGCGACCCAGATAAAGTCTCTCCAGATGACAAACTATTCGACACCTTCTCTGTAACCATCCCCGAGAGATATAGTAACCACGGTAATATATTGGTGAGTGTGCTGGGACCCCAACAAGAGATACTTTGGATTTGGCACCTATGGGTCACCGACTACGACCCTTATGAGATCTTCGACCCCAAGAACCTAACCACAGCAATTCCAAAAGTTGGTGATGTTATCGAGGGTGGTACTCCTCCTTCGATATGGAGAGAGAGTGCGAAGTTTGGAGGGAGAAGCTACCGACATACGGTATTTGATTTTAGCTGGGTGATGGATCGTAATATTGGAGCTACTGCCGCCACCTTTGAAGGACAGGGAGGCTTGGGTAACACCGGTTGGCTTGTGTATCAATACGGCCGCCCAACGCCAATTTTTGGACACAATGCCAAATTTGCCGATGGAACCTTCTACACCACCAAGCGACACAACGTAGATATTAGCGGCAAAGTAGATATTCTAACCGCTATACAAAACCCCAACACCATCTACTACAGCTCGTCTGGGCAGAATTGGTGTTCGGACGCCAATACTCAGGGCTCAGTGTGGAATGACACCGTCCTCAAACATCCCACTTTCTCAGAGCCTCTTGTTAATAGTGCCACCGAGGATTACTACCAAAAATCATTCTTCGATCCCTCACCACTTGGTTACATGCTGCCCCCAATGAAGGAATTTGGCCCTACAACAACGACATCCAACCCATGGACAGTTCAAGACAATGGTAAAACCTACAAGATGTCATCGGGTAACACATTCTTTGCCTCCAACAACATTGACCCCAAAACAGGTAAAGTGTCACTGGCAATACTCTCTACGTTCTCCGTTTGGAGCAATTCTAGCTATGCGGACAGCGAACATGCTGGAGCAAACGAGTTCGATGTGTATGTGAGCAAAGCAAACGTTGAATGGAACCCGTCTACATTCCGCACCTTTGGTGGACCAATTAGATGTATAGACCAATACAAAGTGGAATAGTGAGAGCTGGCAATTCATCGCCTCTCATTAGAAAAACGAACAAGTTAAGAACAAGAAATTTTCATCAATGAAAAAACATTTTGAAATAGTATTATTTCTCATATTGCTCACCATTGCTGGCTCTTGTCGCAAAGCTGACTTGAACGAGATAATTGACGATGGACAGGAGCAAACT
>CAYJLY010000054.1:0-10777 GCA_964371385.1 uncultured Rikenellaceae bacterium | reverse complement strand
TAAATCATCGCAAGTGCCGCTGGCACCGCTATGCGTCCCCAGTACGGACACACACTAGCCGCGCGTACCGCACCCCATCGGGGAGCGCGGCTTTAGCCTAAAGGCTAGCCTTACCCTCCCCTGCGGTACGCTCGAGGAAAGTAAACTTGCAAAGAAAAATAATTGCCGCTCCAGCTCGGAGTGCCACTAGCACCCTCAAAAAAAAGCGAACGCGCCTATTGTGGGGCACGCTCGCTCGAGTTGTTAAAGTTTGGTAAAATAGGGAGGGTTTATTCCTCCACAAAACTATCTTTTCCAACGCCACATAGTGGGCATTCGAAATCATCGGGTAGGTCTGCAAATGCAGTTCCCGCTGGAATACCGTTGTCTGGATCGCCTAGTTCTGAGTCGTACACCCAAGAGCATACTTCACATCTGTGTTTTGCCATAATTGTTTGTTTTTTAAGGGGTTTATATTTAGTTTTATAAATCAAAATCTATCGTCACTGCAGATAACGCCGAATGACGAAAATTTTTAATTGCAACTTGTCATGAAAATTATTTACAAATCCTATGCCAACAACAAAACTAATGCTCCAAAAAAATATACTAAAAAATCAAAGCTCTGAAATCAAAGCTCGCGAACTCAGAGCACCATCCACTCCACGCTCCACAAGGGTACATCCGCACGCCTGATCCACCACAAACTCTCCACTTCCCAACCCTAGTGCAGCTTTTGCACTACTAGTGGTTGCCCAAAGCAAGCTAGCTAGTTCCGCCCCAAGAACTTCGCTCGTTTGGCTCAATACATCGAGCAGAGAGCCTGCTTGCGAGGTGTAAATCAGCAGCCGCCCTTGAGTCTGCGCCTCAATCAATGCCTCAGCCTGCGCCTCTACCTTAACCTCAATCAGCGGCTCGGTCAAAGGCTCTGTTAAACTTTCAGAAAGATATGAATTATTTTCGAGACCTCCAGCATCTAGGGGCGAAAAAAGCGTATATTTTTTTTCCGCCAGCTCCTTTCGTAGAGCCTTCGTGAGTCGAATCAGGCGCACACCTGCTCTCAGAGATGCTTTTGCACGAGACAATGAAAAATCCTCCTCACACAACTCCACAAGTTCAGGGGTAAGCACACCACTATAATATTCAGTCTGTGCCCGCGAGTCTATATCAGCACAATTTTCCTCTACACCCACCACACGCCCGCCCTCATCAAAGCGCAGCACTACCCTAGGGCTTAACCCTGCTTGGGATATAAGGGCCCATGAGCAGGCTATCGATCGTGAATTCATCTATAAAATCGTATTTGGGGACGTAGATTGAATCGAGAGAAAGTCCTGAACCATCGCCAAGGAACCTCTCGCGCGCGTTTTCTATCTCCAGTGTATGCACTATCACGATGTCGCGTATCCACGAGGTATCATCCTGGGTGATATTGCGAGGATCCAAAAGGGTCACTCGAAGCGAATCGTGGCGAGAGGAATTGTGGGTAAAATCATAGGAAAACTTGTTCTGCTTGAACGAGCGGCTGATCCACGATTGGTATTTGCGGTCTTTTTCGCCCGTGTCGCTAGTGTCTCTATCCTCAAAATTAAACAATACCTGACGCATCCCCACAGAGTAGTTGCCGTGGGATAGATAATCAAAGGTGGCACTATAATCACCCTCTCCACGCGAGGGAATCACAAAGCTAAAGTCCCCCGTGTAACCCTTGAGCAAGGTGTCATTCATGTAGATAGTATCGGATGAATATGCCAGCGCCATAGAGTCGTAAATTCTGTGCTGCTCAGAGCGATAGGCAGCGGCGGCAGCGGCTCGCGAGATATCCTCTTTAATAACGGTAAACATATTCTCCAGCGGAGAACTCTTGCGAGACGCCATTTCTTTGATCGTGTGGTCGAAATCCTCTTGCGTATAGCCCGCACGATCAAGGATAGTGGTGTAGTAGTTCACACTATCGTCTCGCTTATAACCCTTTTGATTGAGTATAGCATCGGTGAGCATCGCCTCGGTAATAATAGCTCGTAGCTGCTCCTGTTCTATGAACTGCGGCTCTTGCTTGCAACTACCAGTGAGCAGCGGCAGAGCCAGCAGAGTGAATAGTAATGAGAAGAATCCTTTTTTTATCATGTTTTATTCTTTGGTCTTAACTTTCTTATGGAATATAGGGGAAATATCATTTATCATACGCCTCTCATACTCAAAACCTTACGCCATGTGCTGTGGGGTTTAAAATTTTAGTGAGCGGGTGGTAAGAGTAGAGATCAACGCCACAACCCCTAAGCTCGTTAGCGCTATGAGGCTCAAATCGCTCACCGCGAGCTCAGTGGGGTATTCCAGCTCCATGCCCTCGCCTGCAAACTGCAATATGCCTGTGGTTTGTTGTACCATCACAAGTGCCACTCCCAGAGCTATCCCCAAGAGCATGCCGCTACCCCCTATCAAAACACCCAACCGTGTGAATATCCCTCGCACATCGCTCGAGGTATAACCAATGTGCAGCAGAGTGTGGCTTTGTGAGCGCTTTTCGCTTACCATCATCACCAACGCCCCGCACAGCGAGAGGGTGGCTATGGCAGAGATCATCACCAGCAGGGCGAAAATCAAGTAACGCTCGATGTTAAGCACTCGATTGAGCTCTACTCGCTGCTGCTCGCGGCTTTGAATCAACAACTTCTCGGCATTTTCCACAACACCAAGTTCGTCTATGAGCTCTTGCACATCTGCGTGCTCATCCAAAGAAATTTCCACAGAGCTTATTGCGCCTTCACCTACCCCTAACAGACTACGCAGCAGCCTTTTTGAGGTGAACAGATAATGGGAGTCGAGAGCTTGATCTACCGAAAAAGTACCCGAAAGTCGCGAGCGTTCTGAGCGCACGCTTGTTGCCGCCCCCAGCAATCCTCCTAGAGCCAAGGGCGTGTGCGCGGATTTTGCACCAAGGCCATAGAGTGTGAGCGAACTACCTCTGAGGGTGGGATTTACCCCTAGATTATAGGCAAGCGCCTGCCCCAGCACCAATTTGCTGATGTCACCACGGCCTATATCAAAACCTCCGCGAACAATACTGCTATCTATACTCACGGTTTGAGCGAAATTCTCGTCCACCCCCCTTGCTCTAGCGCCAACTTGCATAGAATTTTTATTCTCCAGCAGCACATCGCCCTCTATTGTTGTGGCGTAATTCACTATGCGCCCATCCGCTTTTAGCTCCTCGAGTTTATCTTGCATAGGCTCACTGAGCTCAAAAAATCCACCCGCCGCGGAAGTGACCCTCAGATCAGAGTCAAAGTTATGGTACATGCTCTTGACATGCTCGGTGAGTCCCCCTTGCAGGGCAATCACAAAGACCGAGGCAGCAACAGTTACCGCCACTGCCACCACCACCACCACCGAGATCAGATTGACCACCGAGTGAGATTTTTCGCTACGCAAATAGCGCAGGGCTATGCTCCATTTGAGCGACGAGCTTTTCATTTTTCCGCAATGACACCTCGCAAGAGGTAAGTTACTGTTTAATAAGTCGTTCTATATTTTCAACATACTCCATAGAATCGTCTACATAGAAGGCTATTTCGGGAACAATGCGTAGTTGTTTGCCAACTCTCGCCCCTAGGGCTCCACGAATTTGCGAGCTGGCTGCCTTCAGGTTAGCGAGTATAGCCTGCGACTTGTCGAAAGGAAAAATACTCACATACACGCGAGCGAATGACAAATCGGGGCTGACCCTCACTTTAGTTACGCTCACCAGTGCACCCGAAATGTGCGCGGAGGCCTCACGCAGGAAAATATCTGCCATGTCTCTTTGGATTAGGGATGCGATCTTTTGTTGTCGCATAGTTTCGCTCTGTTGCATATCGTTTTATTTTGTAGTTTCTTTTTGCTTTTCTTCTAATTTCTGGGCAGCTGTTTTGCCTACTCTCAGCGAGAGGGTTGCCGAGATATTCAGGTGGTTCACGGGAGAACGGAAGGGGTTGCTGGGATATTTAGTGACGTTTTTGAGAACGTCCGATAGCATAAAATGATAGCGAGCATCTACCCCAAATAGAGCGCGCCCCGCTATTTTGATAGAGAGTCCCGCACCAGCTACCACGCCATACTCCCAGCGATTGTCCCTGAGCAAATCATACTCATAGGGTCCCTCGGTGATGGTCTCACCCGTGTCGGTGGCGTAGGTTCGCTCTGAACTACTGAGGGCATAGGAAAAATAAGGCCCAGCGTTAAGATAAAACCTCGACCCTCCCTTTCCCAGCGGCAGATATGGCTGCCAAGGCAGCGAAAGCATCACGGTAGAAAACTCACGCGAATACACCTCTCCCGACTCAGTGTAGGTCTCATAGGCAAAACCCCTCTGGGCATACTCAAGGGATGCCTCTATTGTGCCAACATATTTTTGCGAGGGCACATCAAAGCGATAAAAAGCCCCGAAATTCACCAAGCCCTCATAGCCCACCGTATTGCGTATGGGTTGAAAGTTCGCAGTGCCTATGCCATAGCCTCCGCGCAATCCGAAATAATGTTCGACAGTCACTGGTGCCCATGCAGCCATCACGGTTTCGCTGGGCTTTTCGGCTGGCAGTTGCCACTTCTTGGGACGATTACGCCTCTCTTGTTTTGTATCCACTAGTTCCTTGACTTCCTGCCCCCACGCACCCACAGGAAGTAGCAGCAGCAGGGCAAGAACACTCAATACTAGTTTTATGTTAGTCATTTTTTTGCTCATTGTATTAAATTCAGAACTCCTCTTACACTTAAGGGGAGGGGGCTAGAAAAGATTGTCTATATTTATATCAACCACCACTTCCCAATTTTCTTTGGTAACCACAGTCTCATTGCCATCTTTGCTCCAAAGTTCAACCTTCTCGGGCTGGCGTCTCAGAGCTAGCGAACCTGTGTCCCACTCTCCGTTGGAATTGGCATCCTCTATGACACGCACCTTGTAATCGCCTGGCTGTATATAGCTTACAGAAAACTGCTGAGCACCATCAGAGGGCTTGTAGACAAACTCATACAGCGCAGGCGAATTTTCATTGTCAGAGGCTTTGACGATCTGAATAAGGTAGTCGCCCTTATAGTCTTGACTTGAATGTGCTTTGACATTAAATATAAAAGTACCAAATTTCTCGGGGCTGGCGACCGCAAATTTAGACGTCAAGGTGTCGTTGCTTTGGAAAGCGGTGTTCTCGATGGCACCTTTGAGTATATTTAATTCATACTGTTCGCCCGCCACCCAATCTCGCCTCAGGTGCCAGCGAGTAGGGATAAGGGTATCTTGGAAGAGCTCGAAATCGGCTTTACGAGCCTCACTAGCCGCTTGGACAGCTTCCCTTCCACCACCCTCGCTCTGGGGTTGGGCGGGGACGACCTTCAAACTCACGCTATCCTTGTCGAAACGGCGCAGGGGGTACTCGAAATCAAACATCAAATCGCCTCGTGGCACAAACTCCGAGCCCGAGTTTACTTTCAGTTGGAAGGGATTTTTCTGCTCACCAAGCAGAGCTAGAGAGTCGGCAATGCGTTTTTCGTTTTTGATAGAATCTTCAATGCGCTTGTTTTCTTGGCGCAGCGAATCTCTCACTTGCTTACCTTTTTTCGCTAGTCGAGCCGCTCGTTTGGCGTCTTTGGCTGCCTTCCAAATGCGATAGTTCTCCTCGCGCACAGAATCTTCGGCGCTCATCTTCATAATGACCGCCCCCGCCTGCGCAAAGGTTATATCATCTGAGAAGGGTACCATTTGTTTGAGTGAATCTTCCCTCAGATAGCTGATGTGAGCATCAACGTGCGAGGGTAGCGAATCAAACTCTCCCTTGGTGCGGGGGGCGATCCATAGATTGAGGGTATCTCTATCTTTGTTCCACACAGGGGTGACTATTTCGGTGGGGATATTCCCAAAGGTGAGGGTATCAACCTGCGCTCCTTTGCGGTTAAAGATTACCTGCATTTTGAGCTTTCCATCGCGCTTGCTCTCGAGTATGGTTTGAGCCGTGAGCGGCTCCTCTGTGAACATATCAAAGCGCAGCTGGGGGTTGAGTATCTCCCACTCGCGAGTCAGCGAATCATAGCTAATGAGCACCTCACCCATCTGAGAGGGGTTGTAAGGGGCATCCAAAAAGCCCACCATATCTTGGCCAGCATCATATTTTTGATTGTCATTTTTATCGTCTATGGCATAAATCAAATATGGTTTTGGTTTTAGAATATCGGCAACAAACACCCCCGAGCTATCAGATCGCACCATCACTTGCGCCAGAGCATTGTGTAGCACCGAGTCTGCCTTGGTCGAATCGGCTGCTGGGTCGAAGAACATAACAAAGCTCTCTATTATTGTGTCTTTGGTCAACGCATCGAAGGTTTGACCCGTGATGATATTATCGTCGAGGGAATCGCCCGTAGAGAAGGTGAACCCAAAATCACGCAACACATTACTCTCGTTATTGTCCACTATGGAGTTTCCGAACCACAGACGGTAGGTGGTCGAGGGCTGAAGCGTGTCCTCAAGGCGGATTTCGATAGTTTTGCCCTTGACCGTCAAAATAGGGTTCTTTGCCATCGAGGGCGAGGCGAAAAATTGTTTTTGTTGATCAACCAGTTTGATGTACTCATCGAAAACCAAAATAATCTTATCGCCCGCAAAATTCAACGAATAGGGCGCTGGACCCGAGGCTATTAGCCGTGGGGCAAGTGAATCAAGGGGGCCTCCTCCAGGGGAGTTGATAGTGGCACAACGCCCCAAAGAAAATACAGCTATCGCACAGATAGTCAATTCTTTAATAAATCGTCTTAGTCTCATTTTATAGTATCTCTAGGCTTTTATTTGGCATTCGTGGACACAAAAGTTAGCCTCTGCAATCCACAAAGTTACGAAAAGTTTGGTATATTTGCACAAACTTTCCTAAGAATCAAAAATAAGACCACACTATATTTTGAACACACCCGCCAACATAACAATCTACACCGACGGCTCCTCACGGGGCAATCCTGGCCCGGGAGGCTATGGAGCTGTTTTGATCTCAGGCCATCATCGCCGCGAGATATCGGGAGGCTATCGCCTCACCACCAATAACCGCATGGAACTATTGGGGGTCATCGTTGCTTTGGAGGCTCTCAAGTTCGAGGGCTCTGTGGTTGATTTGTATAGCGATTCGCGCTATGTGATAGATGCCATCGAGAAACGCTGGGTCTATGGATGGCAGAAAAAAGGCTACGCGGGCAAGAAAAATGGCGACCTATGGGACAGACTTCTTCGCATCTATCCCCGCCACACTGTGCGCCTGCACTGGGTTAAGGGTCATGCCAATATACCCGAAAACGAGCGCTGCGACCACCTTGCTGTTACTGCTGCCTTGAGCTCTAACCTTATGATTGATAGTCAATACGAAAAAGAACAAAATAACATATAAGATGCTAAAACAAACCAACCCCAAAACCATAGATCCACGCTCACTACGCCTCACCCAGCAGGGCGGAGGGCTGTATATCGAAACCTACGGCTGTCAGATGAACAGTGGCGATAGCGAAATTGTGCTCTCGCTGATGAGTGAAAAGGGCTGGCACAAGGTTGAGGATCCTAAGCAGGCGGATATGATACTTCTGAACACATGTGCCGTGAGAGAGAATGCCGAGAGCCGCGTGTGGGGTCGTCTGAGGGAGCTAAAAAGCATAAAGAAAAGCCGCCCGTGGGTGCTCATAGGCGTTATTGGCTGTATGGCTGAAAGGCTAAAAGAGGAACTCATCGAGAAGGAAAAAGCGGTGGATTTGGTCGTGGGGCCCGACGCCTATCGCTCTCTGCCTGAACTGGTTACTCAGGCGGCTCAGGGTCAATCAGCAGTGAATACCATACTCTCTGGCGAGGAGACCTATGCCGAGATTTCGCCCGTGAGGATGGACAAAAATGGCGTGTCGGCCTTTGTGAGCATAATGAGGGGCTGTAATAATATGTGTACCTACTGTATAGTGCCCTACACACGAGGTCGCGAGCGCAGTCGCGATGCCCAGACCATTTTGCGTGAGGTTCAAGATTTGCTAGGGGCTGGTTACAAGGAAGTTACCCTACTTGGGCAGAACGTAAATTCTTACAAATGGGAGGGCATGGGCTTCGCGGAATTGCTTTCTAAGGTTGCCGCCCTTTCTCCTTCGCTCAGGGTTCGTTTTGCCACCTCTCACCCCAAGGATCTCTCAGATGAGCTTATCGAGGTTATGGCTGCCACAGCAAACATTTGTCGCTCTATCCATCTACCAGCCCAGTCGGGAAGTAGCCGCATGCTTGATCTGATGAACCGCCGCTACACCCGTGAGTGGTACCTAGGACGCATTGCTGCCATACGCAAGGCGATGCCCGATTGTGCAATAACCACAGATATGATGGTGGGTTTTTGTGGAGAAACACCCGAGGATCACGCCCAAACCGTGTCGCTTATGAGTGAGGTGGGTTATGATTTTTCTTACATGTTCAAATACTCCAACCGCGAGGGCACACGCGCCTCAAAGGAAATGGTCGATGATATTAGTGAAGAACTTAAAACTCAAAGGCTTAACCAGATCATTGAGCTTCAAAATAAGCTTTCCCTTGAGAGTAATCGCCGCGATATAGGCAAGGAATTTGAAGTGCTGGTCGAGGGGGTTTCAAAGCGCTCCTCGCAACAGTTTTTCGGCCGCACCTCCCAAAATAAAGTCGTGGTTTTCGATCGCGCAAACCACTCCATAGGTGACTACGTCATGGTTCGAATCACCGATTGCTCCTCGGCAACGCTGCAAGGAGAACTTGTGTAAGGCGCAAGGAGCGGCACCAACGGCACTCGCAATGATTCAGGAGTGAGCCGTATAGGGCGATGATTTAATTTCTGATTCAGCTACGAAAGCTACGAGAGCCCTGCTTGAACATCCCCTACAAACACCTCGCAAGAAAATGCCAAATCTGCACACAATGCGCTCACACACCTAAAGAAAAGGATAGTCACACCCACTTCCATGAAATAATTTCTGCTATAAACAGAAAAAACACTATATTTGCAGAGAGAAAAGTTCTTTTGGCTCGATTTTTGATAAAGAAACGAGGTAAAGCAATATAACATAGGATTTATTGCACTAAAAAAACACTAAAAACCCTCTAACTACCTGAACCATAACCATGGCAACACTCTCTCAAACACTCACCCAGAAACTAGGAATAAAACTCTCTCCCCAGCAAATTCAGGGCATAAAATTACTCGAACTACCCACCGCACTGCTCGAAACACGCATCAAGGAGGAGCTCGAGGAGAACCCTGTGCTCGAGGAAAAAGAACCCGCCCAAGATATCAATCCGCTCTCCTCCGCCCAGAGCGAGCCAACAGAGGCACAGAGTGAACCGAAGAATACATCACTAGAGGAATATCTCAAAATCGAGGAGGCAAGTTCCACCTACAAGATGCGATCCAACAACTTCAGCACCGACGACCGCGAGCCTCAATCGAATATATCCCAAGGAAAGAGCCTCACTCAGTGGCTTACCGAACAACTACTCTACTGCTCTTTGAGTGCAAAACAACAACTTATTGCCAATTTTGTCATCGGCACACTCGACGACGACGGCTACCTCAGACGAGACGACCAGTCCATACTCGACGACCTAGCTTTCACAGGGGGGCTAGATGTTCAAGAAGATGAATTACAAGAGGTTATATCCATAATCCAAACCCTTGAGCCCGCAGGTGTTGGCGCTCGAACTCTCAGCGAGTCGCTCCTAATTCAACTTTCGCAAAGCGAACATCCCAATTCTGCATCAAGGCACGCAGTGCGCATCTTGAAAGAGTTTTTTGTGGAATTCACAAAGAAACACTACGACAAGATTTGCACCCGCATGGGCATTAGCAAAGATCAATTAAGAGATGCACTCGAGCTAATTAAAAGCCTGAATCCCAAGCCTGCCAATGGTTACAACGAAGAGGGCGTGGACAATGCCCCCGTTATTATCCCCGATTTTATATTGGACTACAATCAAAGTGAAGACATCTTTGACCTACAACTATCAACCAACGGCCTGCCCGAGCTGAGAATCAATAACACCTATGCTCGCATGGCACAAGAGGTGCTTGAGACCAAAAACCAAAGTCAATCACAACGCGAAGCACTAGGTTTTATCCGTGGCAAAATAGAGTCGGCACGCTGGTTTATTGCCGCCATCAAACAACGCCAAGAAACCCTGATGCACACCATGAGGGTGATACTCGAATTCCAGAAAGAATATTTCAAAGAGGGCGAAATCTCAAAGCTACGCCCCATGATACTCAAAGACATAGCCCTAAAAACTGGCTTTGACATATCGACCATCTCGCGCGTGGTTAATAGTAAATATATTCGCACCCATTTTGGGGTATTCCTTCTTAAAACACTCTTTAGCGAGGGCGTGCTAAATGAAACAGGCGAAGAGGTTTCGACCATAGAGGTCAAACGCATACTGCGCGAGTTTGTCGACCAGGAGGATCCCCGCCATCCGCTCACCGACGAAAATCTAATGACCATGCTAGCCGACCGTGGCTTCCGCATAGCTCGCCGCACTGTAGCAAAATATCGTGAGATGATGGAAATACCCGTCGCTCGCCTACGCAAAGGTCTCTAACTCCAAAGTGTGAGCCACAGCGCCAGCGGCACTTGCGAAGATAAATCATGGTCAATGCGGCTCGCCCCAAAAGATAAACCCCACGAAGATAAATCATCACTAGTGCGACTCGAACAACCCTACCTCCGATCTAAATATAAAAGAAACAACCCCTGGTATCGACCCTGCGTAAGGTGCGAACTTACGCTGGCAATGGTTATGGAG
>CAYJLY010000053.1:0-11944 GCA_964371385.1 uncultured Rikenellaceae bacterium | reverse complement strand
GCGAGGGATTGGATGTTGCGCTGATTAACGACAGGCCAGTTCTTGGGGGTAACAACAGCTCGGAGATTCGTGTACACCTTGGGGGCTATGTGAATGTGGGGCCCTACAAGAATCTAGGTAATATGTTGCGCGAGTTTGGCCCATCAAAAGTGGGTAATGCTCAACCAGCAGCAAACTACGAAGATCAGAAAAAACAAGAGTGGCTAGATGCCGAAGATGATATTGAACTCTATGCTCCCTACCGTGCGCTTGGTGTTAAGATGGCGGGCGATAAAATTGTGAGTGTGAGCGCTGTTCACATCGAAACGGGCGAGGAGGTGACCTTCAAAGCTCCTATCTTTAGCGACTGTACGGGCGATGGAACTATTGCTTATCTGGCTGGCGCAGAGTATATGATGGGGCGTGAGGCACGCTCAGAGTTTGGTGAGCCGACAGCCCCCGAGGTTGCCGATAAAATGACTATGGGATCTTCTGTTCAATGGTATGCAGATAAGCGAGAGAGCAAGAGCGATTTTCCTGTATTCAAATATGGAATGGATTTCAATGAGAAAAACTCTGAGAAAGTAACCATGGGCGAATGGACTTGGGAAACGGGCATGAATCTCGATCAGATAAAGGATTTTGAGAGGGTGCGCGACTACGGTATGTTGGTGATTTTCTCGAACTGGTCTTTCCTTAAAAACGAATATTCAGCGGCAGATAAATACGCAAACCATTCTCTTGGGTGGGTGGCTTATGTGGCAGGAAAGCGTGAATCACGCCGCATCATAGGCGATGTTATCCTAACGGAGAACGACATAGTCTCGAGCAAAAAATTCGAGGACGGAACAGCCTCTACCTCTTGGACGATAGACCTACACTATCCCGACCCACACAACACCAAGAATTTCCCCGAAAAGGAATTCAAATCCATCGCCAAGCATATCCCTATCCACTATTACCCCGTGCCCTATCGCACGCTCTACGCTCGTGATGTGGAGAACCTATTTTTGGCGGGTCGTAATATCTCTGTGACTCACGTTGCACTGGGTACTATCCGTGTGATGCGCACAACAGCCATGTTGGGTGAGGTTGTGGGTATGGCGGCTGCGCTGTGTGATGAGCACAACACAACTCCACGTGGGGTTTATACCAACTATCTGAGTGAACTAAAAGAGATGATGGCACAAGGGGCAGGCGACACCAATGCCCCCGACAATCAACACTACAACGAGGGTTCGACACTAGGCGATCCTAAGAACTAATCTTATATTCATCAAGAATTTAACTACTAGGTATGAAAAAATTTATATTAGCTCTAGGTTTTATAGGACTACTAGCTAGCCCGTGTGCGGCACAAAAAAAAGCTGAAGCTCCTCGCCCTCCTATTATGGGTTGGTCGAGTTGGAATAATTTTAGAGTAAATATCACCGAGGATATAATCAAAGCCCAAGCGGACGCTATGGCTAGCAATGGAATGGCGGATGCGGGTTATTCTTATATCAATATAGACGACGGTTTTTTCGGGGGGCGTGATGCCGCTGGCAATCTCCTAACCCACGGGGAGCGTTTCCCCAATGGCATGAAAAAACTAGCCTACTACATCCACAAAAAAGGATTCAAGGCAGGTATTTATTCTGATGCAGGTATCAACACCTGCGGCTCGCACTGGGACAAAGACAGCATCTCGCTGGGTTGTGGCTTGTATGGCCATGCTTACCGTGACCTAAATTTGATGCTCTTTGATTGGGGTTACGATTTTATCAAGGTCGATTGGTGTGGAGCGGACTGGATGGATTTGGACGAAGAATCGCAATACCGCGCTATCTCAAAGCTAATTTATGAGATTCGTCCTGACGCCACTTTTAATATCTGTCGTTGGGAATTTCCCGGGGAGTGGGCAACAGAGATAGCCGACTCGTGGAGAGTTTCAGGCGATATTTCTGCCGATTTTGGTTCTATTACCCATATCATCGATCTGAATGCTGATCTTTGGATGCACTGTTCACCGGGTCACTATAACGATATGGATATGTTGCAGGTGGGGCGTGGAATGAGCTACGAGGAAGACAAAGCGCACTTCACTATGTGGGCGATGATGGTCTCGCCACTTTTGGCAGGCAACGATCTACCCACTATGTCGAAAGAGACTCTCGGTATTATCACCAACCCCGAGATTATCGCTCTGAATCAAGACCCATTGTTCTATCAGGCTCGCCGAGTGGTGGACGGTGGCGATTTGGAGGTGTGGGCAAAACCCCTTGGACACACTATGAGCGGACGTGTAGCGGTGACCTTGTTTAATCGCTCCGCCACTGCTCAAACCATAGAGTTCAAGCTCTCTGATGTGGCAATTGACCCCGCCAAGGGCTACACTATGCGTGATTTGTGGAGCAAGGACGATTACTCTCGATCAACTGAAGGGGTTCGCTCTTTCGAGGTACCCTCGCATGGAGTTGTGACCCTTTTGATTGAGGGGACTTCCAGTGCGTTCAATGTTTTTCAAAAAGGGTCCTAGACCCTTGACTCTAGCCGTGCTCCCTTGCGATACGCACTAAGAGTCAAACCAAAAAAAGAAAAGCCTCCTTGGTTAAAGAACCTGAAACAGACTAAATCGTAGATTTCCAGCTGTTTTCGGGGGTTTAACCATAAAGAAAAAAGCCACAAGCAAACATAAAGAACAGAGAAACGATAAAGACGCTCTGCGTCCTAGCAGGGCGCACGCTTTCGCCCCGCGGAAGCCCTGCTCTTTCAGAGACAGCTCATCCGCAAGCGTGCGCCACTAAAAATAAACCTAAAGAAAAAAATCATAGCAACTTCAACTTGGAGTGTAGCTCCCAGAGAAAAAGATTTTTTTGCATCTGATAAATAAAATTATTACCTTTGCCATTGATGGGTAATAGATTAAGACATATCATCTCGGTTGTTCTTCTTGCGCTTTATGTTGCGATTGGAACTGGGGCGGCGTGTGTCCACTATTGTGGTGATACACAAACCACCAAGATGCATAGTCATATCTCAGCCACTAAATTCTTCGACACCGAATCTTGCTGCACCCACTCTCACGCTGAGCCTGAGGGCTGTTGCGATAGTCAAGATTACAGCAAGCACTCAAATTGCCAAGATGAGCTCAAAGAGCCTAATGGCAATTGTTGCAGCGACTATCAAATCACGCTTTTTGATGATTCTCTTCCCGAGGACACCCAAAAATATCTAGCCCTCAGTGGCGAAATGCAGCTATTGGCTGCTCAATTTTTCTATGAAATTCACCTAGCTACCCGTGAGCATGAAGCTCTAAGAGAGGCTGTGCCCAGGCAGGTTGTGTGCGAGAGTGCCACTGCGCCAAGGCTTTGTGTGTGGAGATTGTGATAAGATTCTAATAAACATGTGGTGAGTGCATTCTAGTTTAATGCCTCCCCCTTTGAGTATTGCATCTTTATTTTTATCACAATATTTACTTTAACAATAATGAAAAGAGTATTAAGTCTTTTGCTCTTTGCGTTGATGGCTCCTGTGCTATATGCTCAGAGCCTCACTGGACGCATCGTGAGCGCGGACGACAAAAATGCTGTAGACGGTGCTGTGATCTACTGCATAGAAAACAAACAAGCCACCTCGAGCGGCGAAAACGGAGAGTTCAGCCTTCATATTGGCTCTCTCACTGAGCTAACCCTCATCAGCTCAAGTGTGGGCTTTGAGCGCGACACCCTAAGTGTAACTCTGCCCATAGATGGGCTGCAAATCGAACTTCAGCCCGTGAAAAGCGATGCCAGCGTTGAGGTGGTTCACCGCCAAGCGGGGAACTATATCGCACGTACAAATATCGCAAAAACCGAAATGATCTCGGCGGCAGGCCTTTGCAAAATGGCATGTTGTAACTTGGCAGAGAGCTTTGAGAACTCAGCCAGTGTGTCGGTGGGCTATTCGGACGCAGTAACGGGCGCGCGCCAGATCCGCTTACTTGGGCTTTCGGGTGCTTATACCACTATGCTCGATGAGAACCGCCCCACTATGCGTGGAATTATGGCTCCCTTTGGATTGTCCTACATACCAGGACAGTGGCTCGAGAGCATACAAATTGCCAAGGGCGCATCGTCTGTTATCAATGGCACGGAGGCTATCACGGGGCAAATCAACCTTGAGCATCGCAAACCAACGACAGAGGAACCTCTGTTTGTGAACCTATTTTTGAGCTCTATGCTCCGATATGAGGCGAACATTGCGTCGTCCCTGCAACTCAACGACAAGTGGAGTACTGTAATGCTGGGACATTTTTCCAACAATCAAACTCGTCATGACGACAATGGAGATGGTTTCTTGGACGACCCTCTAATGCGTCAATACAATTTTGCCAATCGTTGGTTGTATCAAGCCTCCAATGGCACTCAGCTGCGCTTTGGAGTCAAAGCGGTCAACGATAATCGCATAGGAGGTCAAACGAACTACTACAAAGAAGATCGCCTGAGTGAGAGCGTTTGGGGCTCATACATAGAGAATCAAAGCTACAATGCCTACGCAAAGTTGGGTATTCCTCTTAATGCAGACAACTCGAAAAACATTGCCTTTGTAGCGGATTTCTCGCACCACGACATGAACTCTGTTTTTGGACAGAAAGACTATGACGCTAGCCAAGAGTTATATTTCTTCAACGCTATGTACCTCAATAATATCAACGAACGCCACAGCTACACTCTAGGGCTTTCGGCTCGCTATGATGATATTGATGAGCGTTTGTATGACACATGGTACAATGCCTCAGGGACAGAAACCTTCAGCAACCTAAACATCCTAGGGCGACGTGAATTCCAAGGAGGTGTCTACGGAGAATACACCTTCCGCGCGGAGGACAAAATGAGCCTTGTGGCAGGCCTTAGGGGCGATTATAGCGATCGCTATGGTTTTCTATTGACCCCATCGCTGAATGTGAAATATTCTTTCACCGACAACCTAGTGCTCAGAGCCTCAGCAGGCAAAGGACACCGAGTGCCTAACATCATCGCCGACAACCTTGGAATACTATCAACGGGGCGCGAGATACTCCTAACTGAGGATCTTGACATCGAAAGCGCATGGACCTATGGCGCAAACCTTACGCAGTATTTCCAGATTGGCAGTGGCGATCAGAGCTATCTGAGCTTTGATTACTTCCGCACCGACTTCCAGAGTCAAACAATAGTGGACCAGGAGCTAAATACTGACCAAGTCGTAATCTACAACCTCGATGGTAAGAGTTTTACTAACACCTATCAGGTGGATTTGTCTATTTCGCCTTCGGACCGTTTCTCGGCAATAGCCACGTTCCGATATAGCGACTCGAAGGTGCACCTTGCGGGTCAAGGTTTGGTTGAACGACCGCTTGTGAGCCGCTATAAGGGTGTACTTAATCTTCAATACGCTACCGCCTTGCGCAAGTGGGTGCTGGATGTAACCGCTCAGATTAATGGCCCCGCTCGCCTGCCTAACTTTGCACAAACTGGTGGTGAGGAGTATTCACCTGCCTACCCTGTGTTGTTCGCACAGCTAACTCGCAATTTCCGCAAGGTGGAACTCTATGTAGGCTTTGAGAATATTCTCGGCTACAAACAAGAAAATCCCATCCTTGGGGCAGACACTCCATTTAGCTCTGTGTTCAACTCCTCGGCCATCTGGGGACCACTCAGCGGAATGAAGTACTACGCAGGAATGAGATTCACCCTTTAAAAAAAATATAAACCCATAAAACAATATCTAAACAGATGAAGACTATTAAAAACCTATTGCTAGCGCTTGTGTTGCTAGTTGGAGTGAGCGCAACAGCTCAAGAAAAGAAAGCTAAGTATGCAGAAGTTCTATTCTCAGTGTCTATGGATTGCGGCCACTGCAAGGCTAATGTCGAGAAGAATATCCCCTTTGAGAAAGGCGTAAAAGATATGAAGGTCGATTTGGAGAAGAAGACCGTTTGGATCAAGTACCAAACAGCCAAAACCACTGAGGATGCTCTCAAAAAGAGTCTCGAAAAACTAGATTTCACCGTGAAGGCTATCAAACCCGAAACCAAGGCAACAAAAAAATAGTGCCAGCGGCACTTACCTTGAGATTTAGCTAAATGATAGCTGGTGCTTGTTCTGGGCTTGGAGCCCCTACCTTAGATTGTGTTTTTAGCGAAAGCTTGCGGGTGCACTGTCTCTGATAAGAGCAGGGCTTCCGCGGGGGGAAGCTTTCGCCCTGCTAGTGCGTGCCCGCACTGGGCAGTGATTGAGCTAAATGATAGCTGGCACAGATCGTGCTGCGGGCACGCACCATCTATTTCTTTTTGACTATTGAGGCGGCTCCTACCCATATTTTGGCGGTGGGAGCCGCTTTTGTTATTGCGCGAGCACACGCCTCTATGGTTGCCCCTGTGGTGATTACATCGTCAACGAGCATAATCGAACGCCCCTCAAGGCGTTGAGGGTGGCGCACGCTGAAAGCCCCTGCGACATTGTCCCAGCGGGCTTGTTTAGAGTTTTTTAGGCTTTGTTGTGAGGTAGAGCGATTGCGCTTAAGGGTGCCTTTTACATGTTCGACCCCCAGCGTTTTGGCTAATCCGCGAGCAAAATAATCAGACTGGTTGTAGCCGCGCCCAGCCAAGCGCCTCCAGTGCAGAGGTACGGCCATTACCAGCTCGATGGAATCGTAACGCCCACTACGGCGCAACTCCACGCCATAGAGCTGCCCTAGGAGGTAGGCTATGTGTGCCTTGGAGTGGTATTTGAATAGGTGGACTAGTTTTTGGGAAGATGCTCCTCTCTCGAAAAACAAAAAAGCCGAACCACCCGCTATGGGCACACGCCCGTGGAGTAGTTCGGTAAGGGTATTGTGCTGCCTTAGCCACTGATAGCTTAGGGGTAGAGATGCTGTACACTCTAGGCAAAGACCTCGCTGCGAGCTGGGTAAAACCTTTGAGCACAGAGGGCAGCAAAGCGGAAAAAACAGAGCAATAAATGCACGCGGCAGTTCTCTAGCCCTGCTCAGATATGCCCTAGAGGGTAGTTTCATGGCTTACAGGGAGGGGTTAGTTTTGTGATTCTTACTCTTGTGATTCGTGCTCTTGTGATTCGTGCTCTTGGGAATCTTGGTTTGAGCTTGTTTGCTCTGAGGTTCCTTGGCTTTGAGTTTGCTGATTTTGGAGTTCAGCCTCAATGAGTTTTGGATCTTGCAGGAGTTTTGTGAGTACCGAATCGGCAAGAGCCTCTTTGCGCTCGCGGAGCACAGCCTCCAGGGGTACGGTATTGAGGAAAATAAATGCCGAGGGGAACTCATTTTTCAGGCGGTTCAGGGCTATGGTTGCCTCGGCGCGTGTGAGCCAGTGCCCACAGATAGCCTTAAACACAGGAGCCTGATAGACCCATTCACCACCCAATTCGGGGTAGAGCTTATCGAGCATAGCAACTGCATTGAGCGCTTTGGCCCTGCCGTCCTGCTCGCTGGAGTTAAGCACATTGATGCTGTATGCTGCTACCTCTTGTGTGGGGATTCCGCTGGTGAGCACAGTTCTGGCTTTGGAATCCATCTCAACATTCAATCCCGTTGGGATATTTTGTGCTGAGCTGATGTGATGGGTTAGAATTAATAGACCTGTGAGTATAAAGGTTTTCATATCCTTGCTATTTTAGTTGTAATAGTTCTGCTAGTTCTTGGGGGCTTAGTTTGATTGTGCGAGAGATTGCGCGCGTTTTTTTGCTTGGCTTGCGGCGATACTCCATGCTAAGGCGAAACTCTAGTTTGTCTTGCCCATTAATTAGCTCCTTGCCCAGATCAAATAGTGAGCCAATACCAAAATTCTTGTTTACACCCAGCGTCAGCGAGGTGTTGATAGTGTGGGTGTGGCTGTGGAATAACACAGGTTCTTTTACATGAAGGCTCATCTCTAGCTCCGTGAGCTCAACATCTAGGCTCACAATCTCAAAGGTGTGCTTAGAGGTCGATTGCCCCTGAAACTGAATACCTATGCTCACGGGGGTGGTGAAAAAATTAAATCCGTCTAGTTTAGCGTCTGCAACCTCAATGGGGGGGCGCATCATCATACAGCTACCGAGCGAGAAGCTCACCGCCAGTAGTATGACAAAATTAAGTAATCCTCTTATCATGGCTGCAAAATTAGGCATTTTTTTTGATACTCAATCTATGGTAGAACCTAATTTTGTAAAATTTATACTACCTTTGTTTCTCTTGTGAGAAGGGAGGTTCTAATGCCTTTTGCCCTCTTTCTTGATAATGCACACTGAACAATTATGAATACATCCCTTGATATTTTTCAACCCTCGACAGACACCTCCCTCGAACTCCCTATGGCAGGAGCAGGGGTGTCGGCAGGTTTTCCCTCGCCCGCCGAAGACCACCGAGGGCTGAAGCTCGATTTGAACAAACTATTAATAGACAACCCTTCAGCTACTTTCTTTGCGCGCGTGAGCGGTGTATCGATGGTAGGCGATGGGGTGGACGATGGCGATTTGTTGGTGATTGATCGCAGCATTACGCCCTATAATGGGTGTTTGGCAGTGTGTTTTATTGATGGAGAATTTACCCTCAAGCGCTACGAGAACCACGGCGACTACGCCCTGCTGGTACCCGCCAACGATAACTACGCCCCCATTAAAGTTACCCCCGACGAGGATTTCCAAATATGGGGCATAGTGCGCTATTTGATTAAGAAAGTCTAGTGCGGGCTTACGAGCCGTAGCGGCAATGATTTAGCTCGAAGGGTGTCTTTGTGGGAGCTAATTCAAAGAGACGGACGAACCGCACCCCACAGGGGCGGCCGTCTTATAGTGAGAGATAAATCATAAAGACGCTTTGCGTCCCCCTTGCGGTTCGCCCTAGATGTAAACCTGAAGAAGATAAACCATAAAAGACGCTCTGCGTCCCATAAAACCATGTACGCACTATGCGATTGTAATAACTTTTATGCCAGCTGTGAGAGAGTCTTTAATCCCTCCCTGCAGGGTAAGCCCATCCTTGTATTGAGTGGCAATGATGGTTGTGTTATTGCACGCAGTAACGAGACTAAGACGCTGGGCATTAAGATGGGGGAGCCGTACTTTAAGATCAAGAAACTGGTTCGTGCGCACGATATTAAGATTTTTTCGACCAACTTCGAGCTCTATGGCGATTTGTCATCTCGCGTGATGCAGACCCTAACGGAGTTGGCTCCCAAGGTCGAGATCTATTCTATTGACGAGGCTTTTATGCTTTTGGAGGGGTTTTCCTCTGAGCAACTCAAAGATTTTGGAGCAAAAGCCACCACCATAGTCAAACGTAATACGGGCATCCCCGTGAGTGTTGGCATCTCCCACACAAAGACCCTCGCCAAGATAGCTAGCCGTCTGTGTAAGCTCTACCCCAAGCTCGATGGGAGTTGTCTGATGGAGCGAGCAGAGGATATAGACAAGGTGCTCTCGTGGTATCCCATTGGCGATGTGTGGGGAGTGGGGCGGCGCACGGTGCCCAAGCTAGCAAACTATGGGGTGCGCACGGCAAAGGATTTTTGTAGGCTCACCCCCGAGTTGGTGCGCAATATAATGGGGCTGGGGGGGCTACGCACTTGGAAAGAGTTGCACGGTGAGCCCTGCATGGAGTTTGAGGATATGCCCTCGCCTCGTCAGAGTATTATGGTCTCGCGTTCGTTTGCTCAGGATATCTATGACCCCGAGGCTCTCGCGCGAGCGGTGAGCACCTTTGCCTCGCGAGCAGCCCAGAAGTTACGCCAAGACCATCAAACAGCAGGCTCGTTACAGGTGTTTTTGCATACTAATATTCACCGCGGAGAAGCCTTGCAGCATCACCCCAGTGCGCGCACAGCGTTTCTCACCCCGACCAATAGCACACTGGAGATAGTCAAAGAGAGCGGAAAATTACTCTCGGGGCTGATTCATCAGGATTGTGGATACAAACGCGCTGGGGTACTCCTTTGTGATCTAGTGCCCGAGGGAGCGGTTCAATCCTCGCTGTTTGATACGACCGATCGTGGGGCGCACCAACGCCTAATGGAGAGCCTAGATGCTATTAATAGTAGTATGGGGCGTGGAGTGTTGCGCTTAGCGAGCGATGGGGTAGGAGCGTTGGATGTGCGTAGCGACCACCTCTCACCACGCTATACCACCTCGTGGGATGAGATTATGGTGGTGAAAGTATAAGGCGCCCCAAGGTGCGAGCTTTCGCGGACGGCGAATTTGAGAATTAATGCAAGTAGCCGCTGGGTGAGAGATAAATGATTGCCCAGTGCGGGCACGCACAGGCGCTTTGCGTCCCCCTGCGGTACGCTCTAGAAAAGGCATAATTCGAGATAAATAATAAAAGACGCCCTGCGTCCTAAATAATAGTAGACGTTTTGACCGAAAATATTACCTTTGTTCCTTATTAATATAATAATATGCAATGATGAGAAAGACCGTACTATATATAGCCATAAGCCTCGATGGTTATGTCGCACAGAAAGACGGAGGCATAGCATGGCTCGCGGGCGATGGCTCGAACCCTGAATCTATGGGAACCTATCCTGAGTTCTATAATAGTATAGACACCGTGGTGTTGGGCTACAAGACCTACCACCAAATCGTCACGGAACTATCCCCCGAAACGTGGGTGTATGCCGACAAGCAGTCTTATGTTCTGACTCATCGTGAAATTCAATCCACCGAGAATATCACATTCACAAAAGAAAACCCTGCCGCTTTGATCGAAAAACTCAAAAGCCAGCAGGGTGGTGATATATGGATATGTGGCGGAGCGACCATTGCCCAGAGGCTCCTCGAGGCGGACATGATAGATGAATACCGCCTATCTATCATCCCTGTGGTCTTGGGTGAGGGCATTCCTCTTTTTGCGCAAAGCTCAAAGCAATTGAAACTCATCTCCACATCCCATGATAATGGAATAGTAGAGCTTATATATAGTAGGCGCTAGCACTAGCCTCGTTGTCATTGTGGGCTTGACACACTCTTTGCCTCATCTTTTTCAGGGCGTGCGCTTGCGGGTGCACTGTCTCTGATAAGAGCAGGGCTTCCGCGGGGCGAAAGCGTACGCCCTGCTTTGCGTCCCACACGGGGCGATTATTTATCTTCGCAAGTGTTTTTACACTTCTTAGCCTCTTCCCAATATTCATCCATCTCAGCTAGGGTCATATCGTGTAGCGAGCGACCCTTTTTTATGGTCTGCTCCTCGAGATAGGTGAAGCGCTTGATGAATTTAAGGTTCGTGCGTTCGAGCGCAAGATCGGGGTCTATATTATATAGTCGCGCAGCATTCACCAGTGAGAACATCAAATCTCCAAATTCCTTTTCCATATTCTCTTTGTTTCCGGTGAGTATTTCGGCCTCAAATTCTCCTAGCTCCTCGCGCACCTTGCCCCACACATCTTCGCGCTTCTCCCAATCAAAGCCCACGTGTGCCGCCTTTTCGCCTATTCTATATGCCTTGGTTAGCGAGGGCAAGCTCTTTGGCACTCCCGAAAGGATGGTTTTGTTGCCACCCTTCTCCTTTTGCTTTAGCGCTTCCCAGTTCTGCGACACATTCTCAGCTCCACTCACCGTGACCTCCCCAAAAACGTGCGGATGGCGGAAAATCAATTTCTCACTGATAGCCTCTGCCACATCTCCAATATCAAAAGCTCCGCTCTCGGATGCAATCTTACTATAGAATACTATATGTAGTAGAAGATCGCCCAGCTCTTTTTTGATGCCATCCATGTCGCCATCCACAATTGCATCTATCAGTTCGAAGGTTTCCTCGATAGTATTATTGCGCAAAGTGAGCATAGTTTGCTTACGATCCCATGGGCATTTCTCGCGTAGTTCTTCCATTATTTCAAGTAATCGCTCGATTTGCTTTAAATTTTCTTTCATCTCTAAGTTGTTTGTTATTAATCTATTGGCAAAGATAGTGCAAATTATTTTAAAAAAACTTTCAGAATTATTTGGAAGTAGAGGAAATAATGCCTTATCTTTGC
>CAYJLY010000052.1:0-12627 GCA_964371385.1 uncultured Rikenellaceae bacterium | reverse complement strand
CTGCAAAATATTCTGCTGCCGTAAGCGCCATATCGGGCACCAACAGACGCTCCACGGGAGGGTTGTCGGTAGTATTTACGAAAGCCACGATTCTATCCAGCGCACCTGCATTGTCGAACACCTGTTTGTAGTAGAGGTAGTCGTCATTGGTCATACCCATACCCCCGAGGATAATTCTATCCACATCGGCACGCAGAGCAACCATAGCCATTACTTGGTTGAAAGGCTGGTTGGGATCGGCAAAGAAAGGAATTTTCTGTCCCGATACTAGTGTGTTGTTAAGGTCGATACCAGCAATACCCGTAGCGATCAGCTCCGAGGGCTGACGGCGACGGAAAGGGTTTACCGCAGGTCCACCCGTCTCGCGTAGTTCACCTTGGATCTCACCACCAGTGAGTGGACGACCATAGGCGTCGAAGAAGCGGCCGCAAAGTTCCTGTGACACTTTTAGTTGAGGTGGATGTCCCAAGAAAACCACTTCAGCATTGGTGGGTATGCTTTCCGTACCCTCAAATACTTGTAGGGTAACACTTTCGCCTTGGATTTTTACCACCTGAGCCAAACGGCCGTCAACAGTTGCGAGGGTCTCGTTTGCCACCCCCTTAGCATTTAGAGTCACTGTCGCTTTGGTTAGCGCAGTTAGCTCGGTATATATTTTTTGGAATGCACTCATTTTAAGTATTATTTTTTCTGTACACTGCGAGCCCACAAGGAGCAATTATTTATTTTGCAGGAGGGTCAAAAACCCTTTTATTATTTAGTTCGAACTATGCCTTTGTGTAAGTTTGCACATTCAGGGTGACACTGGGTGTTCTGCTCCCACGCTAGAGAAGAAACAGGGCTCCCGTGGGGAGTGTCGCCCTGTTAGGGTCTACGACTCAATGAACAATATCTTAGGCAAGCATTTCTTGCACTTGGCCTTGGTAGCGTTTAAATTCTTCGGAGTCGAACACCGAGTAGTTCATCTGGCGCAGGGAGTTGATAAGCTTCTTGTAGAAAGCCGAGCATTGCTCGAAGTCTTCAAATTCAAAGTCACGCTCACAAATATCTATCACCATCTCGAACATATATTTTTGTCTATCCATCGAACAACTACAATCCACCTTGTCGAACGAGTCCTGCTGAAGGATTACAAAATCAATGAGCTCTGATCTCCAGAATCTCATGTGGTAGTCGATAGGTACACCATCATCACCAAGGATATTGATCTGCTCATACGCCTCTTTGCCTCGCTGAACAAAAGTCTTAGACTTCATTACATTAGAGACCCAGTTTTCACCTAGTTTCTCGCCCAAAGTCTCTACGATTTCAGGATATTCAAGGTATTTCGAGTAGCTATCCAAGGGGTCGATTGCGGGGTAACGCTTAGAGTCGGCGCGAGCTTGCTGAAGAGCGTAGAAACAGCGGGCAACCTTCTTGGTTGATTCCGTCACAGGCTCTTTGAGGTTACCACCCGCAGGCGATACAGTTCCGATGAAGGTCACCGAACCAGTCTGCCCGTTATTCAAATACACATAGCCCGCACGAGCGTAGAACTCCGCAATAATTGCTGGAAGGTCCATAGGGAAAGCATCCTGACCTGGAAGCTCCTCCAAACGGTTACTCATCTCACGCAGAGCCTGCGCCCAACGAGAGGTCGAATCCGCTAGCAACAAAACCTTGTAGCCCATCGCACGATAATACTCCCCAAGGGTCATTGCCGTATAGACCGACGCCTCACGAGCCGACACAGGCATATTAGATGTATTGGCGATAATCACCGTACGCTCCATTAGCTTGCGCCCTGTGCGAGGGTCATCCAGTTCGGGGAACTCAACGAAAGTTTCTACCACCTCGTTGGCACGCTCACCACAAGCCGCCACGATAATCACTTCGGCATTAGCCTGCTTAGAGAGAGCATGCTGCAAAACGGTCTTACCCGCACCGAAAGGCCCTGGGATAAAGCCCGTACCTCCCTCGGCAATAGGATTAAAAGTATCGATAGCGCGTATGCCCGTTTCCATCACCTTCGAGGGGCGTGGTTTTTCGGCAAAAGCGGTAACAGCCATCTTCACTGGCCATTTTTGTATCATAGTAACCTCAAAGGTCTCTCCCTCTGAGTTCTTTAGTGTTGCGATGGTGTCGGTGATTTTGTGCTCGCCTTTCTCAACTAGTTTTTCAACCGTCCACTGACCCTTTAGCGAGAAGGGCACCATAATTTTATGCTCCAACCAACCCTCGGGCACCCAGCCCAGCCAGTCGCCTGCGCTCACAGTGTCGCCTTTCTTCGCAAGAGGAGTAAAATCCCACACCGAGTTCATATCCAATGGATCAGTATAAGACCCTCTCTGTAGAAACACACCCTCCATGGTCTTTAGGTCATTTTGTAGACCATCATAGATTTGTGCTAGGATACCAGGCCCAAGAGTCGCCTCGAGCATATTACCCTGAAATTCCACTTTGGCGCCCGCACACAATCCGCGAGTACTCTCAAAGACCTGCACAAAGGCAACATCGCCCTTGATTTTAATAACCTCTGCCATAAGTGGTGTGCCAGAAAGCTCAATAAAGCAGATCTCGTTCTGCGACACAGCTCCGAAACACCTCACTGTCACAAGATTGGCGATAATGCCAATAACCTCACCTGTTGTTTTCATATTTTTATAGTATCTTATGTTTTTTATTTCTGTATGTTATTTTTCTTGCGGTGCAAGCCCGCACTCAGGGTGGCACGCTACGGGTGTTCTGCTCTGATTTAAGAGCAGGGTTCCCGTGGGGGAGCGTCCGCCCTGCTGCACGAGTTGTGCCAGCAATGGTTATTTTCCCTCAAGTCATTCGCTGGTGCACATCACACCGGCTCGCCCTTCCGCTGGCACCTCAGGGCGAACCGCAAGGGGCTCAGGCGGGTTTTCATTTATGAAAAGACGGCCGCACCGATGGGGTGCGGTTCGTCCGTTTGCACGAGTTGTGCCAGCAGTGATTTTTCCTTCAAGCCATTGCCCGTGCACCTCGGACGCAGAGCGTCTTATGCGATTTAACTCTCACTGAGCCATTGCCCGTGCACCTCGGACGCAGAGCGTCTTATGCGATTTAACTCTCACTGAGCCATTGCAACTGCGGCTCTCACCTATTGAAAATCCGTAAAACTTTTCACTATTGCCTCGAATCGCTCGCGACCTATCTCTTTTGACAGCCTTGTCCAACGCTCCAATATATTTAGTTTCACCAGATAAGAGGCAAGGTGGCTTAGCGAAAAATAATCTTTCTCACTAAGCTCCGTGGCTACCTCCCAGCGAAGTTGATCCATAGCATGCTCTCGTTCAAGGAAATCCTCACGCGAGACCACCTCCATTAGGTCCTCTATGTATTTAAATTCTCCACCCAAACCGTAGTCGGCTGCCGTGGATGATTCTATCTGTTCGACCACCTCGCCCGAGCCAACGACCACCTGAGCGATGTCGACCCCAAGGGTGCGCGCTTTTTCGGCAGCTATTATATTTCGCAGAGATCTATCCACACCACTCCAGAGCCTTACAAAACGACAAGGACTAAAGCTCGCCATTGCATAGTAAGCCTCCCAAAGTTGATTTTCGAGTTGCTCTAGGGTAATTTTCGGAGGGGTATCCTCATTGATTTCTTCGTCCGCGCGAAGATACAAACAGATCACCTCGCTCAATGCACTAGGGAGTTGCGAGACAAAAGCCTCACCTTCCTGAGTCTCCTGTCTTTCTAGCTCGAGGGCTATCTGCTCCGAAGAAAGCTCCCCTAGCATATTGTGGGGAATTTGCGCTCCTTGAGCTTGATTCACTAGGTTGAGCACATCGTAGAAGGTGTGCAGTAAAGAGAGCGACTCACTGTCCGCACGACTAATCGAGCTGGATATCTCCTCGCGCAGAGCATCAAAATCCAGTTCCATAGCCAAGGGTTTCTCACCCAAAAAGGGCAGAGATGCCACCAAGCAGTGATAATCTCTCTCACCTAGGTTTATGTTTATTTTGTTGAGTATGGTCATATTTTCGTGATTCTTAAAACTTAAAGCAACGAATCATAATATCTTAACTAATTACCAAAAAAGGAAAACATCCTTATCTTCCTTAAAATAGCATTTTAGCTACCATAGGGCGGATATAAGAGCTAAATAGTGCATTGAAGTCCTCTTGAGTGAGGCTCACATAGTAACCACCGCCTTTAGGCGCAATGCGAAGCGGCGTTTTAAGGCGAGCGCTTAGATTCACCTCAACACCCTCGGCAAAAGCCTTATCAATGGCAGCCTCCAGCGCTGCAGCACCTCCCTCGGGCAAAGTTACCGTAACCATCTCCTCGCCCTTAGGTTCAAAACGTGAGATAGCATCCAAAGCCATCTTCTGAACAAACTCACCCGAAGTCCACGCCCCAGCAACAGCTGTATCCACCGCCTTTTTGGTGATAATATTCTCTATTGCCGTACGCAATTCTGAACTTAACTGAGCGGCAGCCAAGCGCAATTCGCCTTGGGTGCTAGATTTGAGTTCAGCAGCCTCTGTGGTGGCTTGTTCTTTGATTTTGGCAGCCTCAGCTTTTGCCTGCGCAATAATTTCGGCGGCCTTTGCTTGCGCCTGTTCTAGCTCACTTTGCCCCTGAGAGCGTCCTTTTTCGAGGCCTTCGTTATAGAGTTTTTCGGTTAGCTGTTGAAGTTTGTTTTCCATAGTCTTTTTGCTTTGCGGCTATAAAATTAATACAATTTCCTACAAAGGTGGGAAAGAGTTTTGTTATTTCCAAATTTTTTCAGCACTATTTCCCGCAAAATTTGTGCCTCTTGGAGATAATTACTACCTTTAGCCTTTGAAACTTATAAATGTTTACTATGAAAAGAGTTGTAATTATCCCAACCTACAACGAGATAGAGAATATCGAGGCGATGATACGCAAGGTTTTTTCACTGCCTTTGGTCATCGATGTGCTCATTATCGACGATGGTTCGCCCGATGGCACAGCCTCTGTGGTTAAGGATTTGATGAATACAGAATTCCCCGAAAAACTCCACATTCTCGAACGCCAAGGCAAACTGGGATTGGGCACAGCCTATATCACAGGCTTTAAGTGGGCACTAGAGCAAGGCTACGATATGATAGCGGAGATGGACTGCGATTTCTCGCACAACCCCGACGATCTAGCTCGATTGAGCGAGGCGCTAGAGGGGGGTGCAGATGTAGCAATAGGCTCACGCTACGTCACTGGAGTGAATGTGGTAAACTGGCCTATGGGGCGTGTGATAATGTCTTACTATGCCTCGGTCTATGTACGAAAAGTACTAGGTATGAAGGTGCGCGATTGCACCGCAGGCTTTGTAGCCTATCGCGCGGAGGTTTTGCGTGGAATGCGCCTAGACGATATTCGCATGAAGGGTTACGGTTTTCAGATAGAGATGAAATACACAGCCTACAAGTTGGGCTACAAAGTAATGGAGGTGCCCATCATCTTCACCGATCGCACCCAAGGGACCTCAAAAATGAGCGGCGGAATTTTTGGAGAAGCGTTCTGGGGCGTACTAAAAATGCGCTTCCGCAAAGTCCGGCGCCAACGGCACTAGCAACCCAAGCTGGAGCAGCAATGATTTAGGTGCGAGCCGCACTGGAGATGGGTTTGGAGAGACACAGTCAAAGCTAAATGATAGCAAGTGCCGCTGGCACCCCAGTGCGGGCACGCACCAAAACAAAAAACAAAAACCATGCTACTAATACACAACGGAACCATAGTTAATGAAGGCAGCAAGGAGCGAGGCTACCTTGTGATCCACGGCAAAGAGATAATGAAAGTGGGCAGTGGCGATGTGCCCAAGGAACTGCTCGATGACAGTGCAAACGACAAGATAGATGCCGCTGGGGGCTATATT
This sequence comes from uncultured Rikenellaceae bacterium, assembly GCA_964371385.1. Classification (GTDB taxonomy): domain Bacteria; phylum Bacteroidota; class Bacteroidia; order Bacteroidales; family Rikenellaceae; genus Mucinivorans. Next base: position 6,776 of record CAYJLY010000052.1, on the reverse strand, counting down.
ATCCCAGGGGTGATAGACGACCAAGTACATTTTCGCGAGCCAGGGCTTTGCGAGAAAGGCGACATTCACAGCGAGTCGCGTGCTGCCGTGGCGGGCGGGGTGACTTCATTCATGGAGATGCCCAACACCAACCCTCCCGCAATAACCATAGACCAACTGGAGAGCAAATTTGAAAGAGCCGCTGAGGTATCTGTGGCTAACTACTCATTCTATCTGGGTGCCTCGAACAGCAACATAGACCAAGTGCGCGCGATAGACCCTAAAAAGGTGTGTGGCGTAAAACTATTTATGGGTAGCTCAACTGGCAATATGTTGGTGGATAAACGTATGGCACTGGAAGCTATTTTTGCCGAATCTCCTGTACTCGTTGCAACCCACTGCGAAGACGAAACCATCGTCAGAGCCAACATGGAGGCGGCTAAGGCGAAATGGGGCGAGGACATTCCTTTCTCTCAGCATCCCATAATCCGCAGCCAGGAGGCTTGCTACCGCTCTTCGGCACTAGCAGTTGAGCTTGCCGACAAACACGGCGCCGACCTACATATCCTACATCTTTCGACCGCTCGCGAACTATCGCTCTTTAGCGATAAACCCCTGAGCGAAAAGAAAATAACAGCCGAGGTTTGCGCCCACCACTTATGGTTTGCCGACGATGCCTATGATCGTCTGGGTGCTATGGTCAAATGTAATCCTGCGGTGAAAACTGCAGCTGACCGTGAGGCTCTGCGTGTGGCTCTCAAGGGTGGCAAGCTAGATGTGGTGGCAACCGATCACGCCCCCCACACTCTAGCACAAAAACAAGGAAACTACATTCAGGCTCCCTCGGGATTGCCTTTGGTACAACATTCGCTAGGGATGATGCTTGAGATGGATTTTGCGGTGGAGGACGTAGTACGCTGGATGTGCCATAACCCTGCCGAGCGTTTCAAGGTTTCAGGGCGAGGTTTCTTAAGAGAAGGCTACTATGCCGACGTGGCGATTGTGCGCCCCGAGAATTGGAAAGTGAGCAAAGAGAACATAATGTACAAGTGCGCGTGGTCGCCCCTGGAGGGAGAGAGCCTACGCCATAAGGTTTCGCATACTATTATAAATGGCAAAGTAGTGTACTGCGAGGGCGTGGTAGTGTGTGAAGATGCAGCCATGAGGTTGGATTTTGCATAAGGTGCCAGCGACACTACGAGCTGTAGCAGCTATGATTTAACTCGGAGGGTATCTCTCCAAACCCTACTGCTTGTGCGGCTCGTACTGCCGCTGGCACTCCGAACTGGAGCAGCAGTCATTTAGCTCGGAGTGTGCCTTTGTGGGAGCCAATTGATTGTCAGCGCGGTTCGCACCGCTCAGCGTCCTTGTACAGATCGAACTGCTAACGGCATCCAACGAAAAATAAAAACAAGTAGAACAATGATAAAAAAATTATTATCCCTAACTCTAGTGGCACTAGTGATGATGGCATGTAAGATCAGCTATACCTTCTCGGGGGCCTCGATTTCCGAGGACGTAAAAACCGCCTCTATTGCCTATTTTAACAACCAAGCCCCCATGGTCGCCCCCATCCTTAGCCCCACGCTAACCGATGCACTGACCCAAAAAATCCAACAACAAACCCGACTGGAGATTACTCGCGAGGACGGCGATGTGATGTTCTCGGGCGAGATCATAGACTACACCTCGGCGCCTATTTCTATCTCGGCCGACGAGTACGCCCAACAGAATCGCCTCACCATCAAAGTGAAGGTGAAATTCGAGAACACCAAAGAGCCCAACCTATCCTACGACAAGGTTTTCACCGCCTACGAGGACTATAGCACAACACAGATGCTGGTGGCTGTTGAAAGTCAGCTTATCCCCGAGATAGTTGAAAAATTGGTCGAAGAGATTTTCAATGATGCCTTTGCCAATTGGTAGAACTCTCAGCGCTCGCTCAGGGGAGCAATTTAAAAACCTAACAATCTAAGACAAAGATAAAAACAAATAAAAATGTTTGAAAGATTCACAAACGCCCAACTGCGTTCGCTACTTCTGAGGTATCCGTGGTATGTGGCGCTGCGCTATGAGATGGTCGCCCGCGGAATACTGCCCGAGGGTGATATTGCACCCTATGTTAACTCTGCAGGGCTTTCTATTTCGGCGATGGAAACTCTTGGCTATCACCATTTTAACCCATCGAGCGCAGAACCTCTGATCGAAGACTACGAGATAGAGCATCAACGAGATATATCGCTCGATTCTGTGACCCCCGATCAAGAGTTAGTGAGCGAGACACTCGCTGAAATTTACATCTCTCAGGGACTTTTAGACCAAGCGCGTGAGGTTTACGCGAAATTAAGTTTGATTTTTCCAGAAAAAAGTGCTTACTTTGCATCCCGAATTGAACAAATTGGTAAATAATAACAATTAAGAACGGCAAATCAAGCTGATTCTTAAACACTAAAAAATAAATAATTATGTATATTGTATTTATTGTATTGATCTTTATCGCTGCGGCACTTATGGTGCTAACTGTTTTGGCTCAAAGCCCAAAGGGCGGTATGGCTGCTAACTTTGGTGCCTCAAATCAAGTTGCAGGTGCTCGTCAGACTGCCGACTTCCTTGAGAAGTTCACTTGGGGTTTGGCTATCTGTATCGTGGCTTTCAGCATAGGTGCTACTATGAGTCTTCCAGAGGATGAGATTCAGCAGAACAAAGCGCGTCTGGAGGTAGAGGCTGTGCCTCAGGTAGATATCACAGAGGGTCTTCCTTCTGCCCTGCCTACCACTCAACCAACGGCTCAACCCGCTGGCGATAGCGTAAAATAGTATACTCCCCCACTGTTCTCAAATGAGGGGAATGCTCTCTTGGGTGAATTCGAGAGAAACATCACTTTAGAAAAAGATATCTCCTTTTTTTAAAAAACAAAACTTTAGGTCGTGCAATAAAAAGTGCGACCTTTTTTTGGTTTTACCCTTGCCTGCCCCATTATATTCATTATATTTGTCAAAGATTCCGACATGATTATTATCGAAACCAATAATTCCTCAAAAAAATGAGCTTCAAAGACACCCAACATCAATACAAGAAACTACTCCAAGACATCACTCAGGGGCAGTTCGCTTCGGTGTACTTGCTCATGGGCGAGGAGGCATATTTCATCGACAAGCTAGAGCATGCCATTGTAGAGAACGCGCTGAGCGAGAGTGAGCGCGACTTCAACCTCACCATCGCCTATGGCAAAGACTCCTCGGCGGGAGATATATCGATTAATGCGCGGCGCTACCCCATGATGGCAGAGCGTCAAGTTATAGTGGTGCGCGAGGCACAGGCGCTCGCTCGCCTAGGGGATTTGGATACCTATATGGAGAACCCAACCCCCACCACCATAGTTGTTCTGGCTCATAAGACTAAAAATCTCGACAAACGCTCGGCACTCTATAAGAAAATAGCAAAAAACGGAGTGGTCTTCGAGTCGCTCTCGCCTCGCAGCTATGAGCTCGATGGCTATATCACAGATTACCTTAAAATTCAAAACCTCAAGGCGGATGCCAAGGCTGTCTCTATGCTTGGCGAGGCGGTGGGGGCTAATCTCAGCAAACTAGATAGCGAGGTACAAAAGGTTGTGGGCATAATGGGCGAAGGGGAAAGATTGCTTACTGCCGAGATGGTCGAGAGGTATGTGGGTTTGAGCCGCGAATACAATGTATTTGAACTAAGCAAATCGCTCACCGAGCGTAACTTTGCGAGGGCTCTAAAAATATGCGACCACTTTGCTCAAAATCCTCGCAGCAACCCCTTTGTGGTGGTATGTGGTGTACTCTTTGGGCATTTCCAGAGGTTACTTATCGTGTCGCTGATGGGCTGGGATGCAAAAAAACGAGGTACTCGCATGCCCACCGACCCTGAATATGCCAAGGCTCTGGGCGTATCGCCCTATGTGGTAAGAGAATATACAGCTGGGGCGAGGGTCTACACCACAAAATCGCTCTTTGCCATCATGGGGCACCTGAGAACCTATGACCTCAAAAGCAAGGGGGTAGGCGCAGGTGCTGGCACTAGCGAGGGAGAATTGCTCCGCGAGTTGGTGCTACAAATATCACTGTCATAAACACTTTTAAATAACTCAATAAAATTATGAAAAAACTACTCATTATCATCGTCCTTTGCTTTGGGATGAACTTTGCCGCAAAGGCTCAACAACCAAGTGACTCAACCTACGTCTACACCCAGCTTCAATGGACGGACAACATTACCAAATGGGCCGCAAAAATCCAAGGACCCGATGGAAGTATCCGCGTTCCAGTAGACGAAAAGGGAAATAAAATTTTCTTCAAAAGCTTTATGAATGCCATTAATTTCTACTGCTCATGGGGATGGGAATTGGTTCAAGTCTTCCCTCCTTTGGTTGTTAAGGATGATATCATACCTCACCAAAGTGCCATTATCCGCAAGAAAATGAGCCGCGCCGAGGCTGCAGAATACATCACTCCCCTGCCTCCAAAAAAATAGTGCGAACCGCACTGGCAGTCTGGCTCTAGGTTCACCGCAAGCAGAACATTCGCAGCGCACGCCCTTGTACGGCCAGCCCAAGGAAAAGCCAAATGACCGCCTGAGGAAGCTCTCTCCTATGCACTTTTATTTCAAGAAAATTAGCGAGAATTGACAAAAAATTTGTATCTTGCGCAATGATAAGCTAAGTTATAATATTTTTACAAACTTAAATTCACTATGAATAATCAGTATCAAGGACAGGATAACCTGCCGCAAGATCAGTACGATTACCAGTACTCAGACGATAATTACCCAAATGAGGGTGGCGGTTCGAATGCCGAAAAAGGACTCAGAATCGCTATCTACATACTCTTGGTGGTACTGCTTGCCATCGGCTTCCTTTATTGGAGAAGTGTGCGCCAAGCCAAAGAAGATGAAAAACTACTTCAAATCGAACTTGACACCCTTCAAAGCCACTTGGGCACCCTCAGGGAAGATATGAGCCTTATGGAATTTGAAAACGACACTCTCAACCAACAGCTAGGCGACCAACAACACCGCGCGGATTCGCTACTTGAGCGCCTGAAAAGTGAGCGTAATATCAGCTACCGTAAACTCAAAGCCTACGAAAAAGAGCTGGGCACTCTGCGTTCGACCATGAAAAATTTTGTGCGCCAGATCGACTCTCTAAACACTGTCAATAAACACCTTGCAAGCGAAAACCTCACCTATCGTCGTCAGATCTCGAGCTACCAGAATCGAGTGGATGCCGCAGAGGAGACCGCCAGCGAGCTGCAAAATAAAATCTCTCGTGGCGCGATTATTCGTGCTCGTGATATCCAACTCAATCCCTACAACAAGCGCAACAAAGATGTCTCGCGCATGTCGCAAGCCAAGGGCATGAGAGTCTCGCTCGTGCTACAAGCCAATGAGTTGGCAGAACGCGGTGAGCGCAATGTGTATGTGGCCATCACAAACCCCGAGGGCGTGATTTTGGCAGAGAGTGGTGCTGCGACCTTTGATTTTGAGGGCGAAGCAAAACCCTACACCGTGAGCCGTAACGTGGACTATCAGGGTGACGATCTAGCCGTTTCGCTCTACTACAATGGCGAGGGTCTAACCACGGGGCAATACACCGTTTTGGTTTATCTCGACAACCACATGATAGGAACCAACTCTATCAACTTCCGCTAATATTTTTTAGACTATACTGTCTTTATTATAACAAAGCGACACATTCCACTGCGTTGGGGTGTGTCGCTTTTTATATGTACCCGCGGTGCCAGTGGCACTTGCTTTCATTTTGCTCAGACGCACAGCGTTTTTACTATTTGGCAGTGCGAGCTCACGCACCGCAGATGTGTACGCACAAAAAAAGAAACTCCACTTGGTTTCGGAGATTAAAAAAGACTCGTGCCCAAACGAAGTGAAACCGGACTTATTAAAAAAAAAACCATAAAGAAAAAAGCTAGGTACGAACCACGCGGGCAATGATTATTTAGGCATTAAACAAAATCATTGCATGTACCACTGGCACCGCACTAGCAGGGTGTACGCTCCCCCAACGGGAGCCCTGCTCTTCTTGCGAAGTGCAGTTCCCCCGTAGCGTACACCCTGAGAAGGGCACTTGCAAAAACAAATCATCGCTCAGCGCGAGCATGCACAAACAAAAAACAAAACCATAAAGAAAAAAGCTAGATACGAACCACGCGGGCAATGATTATTTAGGCATTAAACAAAATCATTGCATGTGTCGCTTGCGCTAGCCGAACGAACCGCCCCCAACGAGGCAGCCGTCTTATAGTGAGAGATAAATCATAACGACTCCCTGCGTATCGTTGGTATTATTGGCAAAACCAAAATTTATTGCTAACTTTGCCGATATTTTTACAAAACACTCCAAATGGACAACAGCAAATCACGCATGTCTTTCTTTCGCCGAGCTCAAGATGCTCCCGAGAATGCCAATCAAACCCCAAGACAAGACCAAGAATCATCATCCCCCAGAGAAAGAAACTCTTTCGAGGGAGGTGAATCACCACGCCCGAGAGGTCGCTCGTTTGAGGGGGGATCAGACAGAGGTGAGCGCTACGAACGCGGCTCTTTCTCAAGAGACAGACGCGAGGGTGGCTCATTCTCAAGAGACAGAAGAGATAGAGGCGAAAGGGGGGAAAGAGGGGAAGGACGTGGTTTTTCATCGAGAGGTGAACGCTCTGAGGGTGGCTCATTCTCAAGAGACAGACGTGAGAGGGGGGAAAGGGGCGAAGGACGTGGTTTTTCACCAAGAGGTGAACGCTCTGAGGGTCGTCCAAATA
>CAYJLY010000051.1:0-12809 GCA_964371385.1 uncultured Rikenellaceae bacterium | reverse complement strand
CCCCACTCGGGGCGATCGTCTTTAACTAAAGTTAAATCCGCTCCTCAGCCCCGTGCGGTGCACTCTAAAAGACCAAACAAAAGTGCGAGCACTCGCGATTGGGCGTACGCTCCCCCCGCGGAAGCACTGCATTCTTGGGAATGCCGATCATCCGCAAACGTACACCCTAAAAAGCAAATTTACAAAGATAAGTCGTAAAGACACGCTGTGTCCGAGCGAACGCTGGCAGTGATTTTGCGAGAGATTAATCGCACAAAGACGCTTTGCGTCTCCCGTGCGGTGCACTCTTGATGCAACCCCCACGAAGAATAAATCATCGCCAGTGTGAGCTCGCACCGAACAGCAGGGCGAAAGCTTTCAAAGCCAAATCATAAAGACGCTGCGCCACACGCAAAAAGAGAGCCAAACCCCACGTGGTGGAATTTGGCTCTCTTTATTAAGTTATATTACTATTGGCCTATTGGCGCTTAGCTTTTTGAAGGAGTTGGATGAAAGTTGCGAACACCAGTACCCGCTGGGATCAAGTGACCACAGATAACGTTTTCTTTTAGTTTCTCTAGTGGATCGACCTTACCGTTGATAGCTGCCTCGTTCAAGACCTTAGTGGTCTCTTGGAACGATGCTGCCGAGATGAATGATGAGGTTTGAAGAGCGGCACGAGTGATACCCTGAAGCACCTGATTAGATGTTGCTGGAACAGCAGCACGTACAGTCACCTCGCGCATATCACGACGCTTGAGCGAAGAGTTCTCATCACGCAACTCGTGAGGAGTCACCATTTGACCCGCACGGAAACGCTCCGAATCGCCAGCATCTACAATAATTTTCTTGTCGTAGATGTCGTCGTTCACGCTCATAAACTCCCACTTGTCAACCACCTGCTCCTGAAGCAGACGAGTATCGCCTGGATCTTGGATCTGAACCTTGTTCATCATCTGGCGCACGATAATCTCGAAGTGTTTGTCATTGATCTTCACACCCTGCATGCGGTAAACGTCTTGGATCTCGCCCACGATATATTCCTGAACACGAGTAGGACCCATGATAGAAAGGATATCCGCTGGGGTGATAGCACCATCCGAAAGCGGCATACCTGCCTTGATGTAGTCGTTCTCCTGAACAAGTAGCTGCTTGGATAGAGCCACAAGATATTTACGCTGCTCGCCAGTACGCGCAGTCACGATTAGCTCGCGGTTACCACGTTTGATTTTACCCATAGTCACCTCGCCGTCGATCTCAGAGACAACAGCTGGGTTGGATGGGTTACGAGCCTCGAATAGCTCGGTCACACGTGGAAGACCTCCGGTGATATCGCCTGCTTTACCTACTGCACGTGGAATCTTCATCAAGATCTCACCAGCGATAACTGCCTGTCCTTCGTCAACCGAAAGGTGGGCACCCACTGGAAGGTTGTAGGTCTTGATAGTATTGCCCGAGGCATCAATGATATGGATAGAGGGGTTCTTATTCTTATCCTTGCTCTCGATAACCACTTTCTCGCGATAACCAGTAGTCTCATCCGACTCCTCGCGATAGGTGATACCTTCTTCAACATGCTCAAAGGCAATCTTTCCGCCAAATTCGGTAACCACAACAGCGTTGTAAAGGTCCCATTCACAGATCATATCGCCTTTTTTGATAGAGGCACCCTCTTTGAAGTAAAGAGTCGAACCATAAGGCACGTTGTTAGTGTATAGAACGGCTCCTGTTTCGGGATCAACAACGTTGATTTCGGTCAGACGAGAAATCACGATATCTACTGTGCGACCAAGCTCGTCGGTCTTCTCAACAGCGCGCATTTCCTCGAACTTGACGATACCATCGTGGCGAGCCACCAAGTTGTTCGACGCTGCCATACCCCCCGCAACACCACCGACGTGGAACGTACGAAGTGTAAGCTGAGTACCTGGCTCACCGATAGACTGTGCAGCGATAACACCCACAACTTCACCACGCTGAACCATGCGGCCCGTAGATAGGTTGCGACCGTAACACTTGCCACACACACCTTTCTTGCTCTCGCAAGTAAGTACCGAACGAATCTCGACAGTCTCGATGCCCGCTTTGTCAATTGCAAGTGCAACATCTTCGGTAATCTCTGCCCCTGCCTCGCAGATCAATTCACGAGTTGACGGGTGGTAGATATCGATAACCGAGGTGCGACCAAGGATACGCTCTTCGAGTGATTGAACCACCTCTTCGTTGCGTTTGATAGCCACAGCCAGAAGTCCACGAAGCGTACCGCAGTCCTCCTCGTTGATGATAACATCTTGCGCAACGTCCACCAAACGACGAGTCAGATAACCCGCGTCGGCTGTCTTAAGCGCCGTATCCGCAAGACCCTTACGAGCACCGTGGGTCGAGATGAAGTACTCTAGTACCGATAGACCCTCTTTGAAGTTCGAAAGGATGGGGTTCTCGATAATCTGAGCTGCATCGGCCGACGATTTCTGAGGTTTCGCCATCAGACCACGCATACCCGAAAGCTGACGAATCTGCTCCTGCGAACCACGAGCTCCTGAGTGAAGCATCATGTATACTGGATTAAATCCATCTTGATCGTTGGTGAGCTGCTCGATTACAGTCTTGGTCAAACGTGAGTTGATATGTGTCCAGATATCGATAATCTGGTTGTAACGTTCGTTGTTGGTAATGAAACCCATATTGTAGTTGTCCATCACCTCTGAGACTTGGTTGTAACCATCAGCAACAAGTTGTTCTTTTTGCTCGGGGATGATAACCGCCTCAAGGTTAAACGACAGACCTCCACGGAATGCCATCTGGTAACCTAGTTGCTTGATGCTGTCTAGGAAGTTAGCAGTCTTGGCAGCCCCTGCTTTTTTCATCACCATACCGATGATGTCACGCAGCGATTTCTTGGTCAACAGTTCGTTGATATAGCCAGCCTCCTTAGGTACTACTTGGTTGAAGATGATACGACCAACAGTGGTCTCGATCAATTTTCCATCGACCATTACCTTCACGATAGCGTGCAGCTGAGCGCGTTTCTCGTTGTAGGCAATAATCGCCTCTTCAGCCGAATAGAAGGCCATGCCCTCACCTTTAACCCCCTTGCGAGGCTTAGAGATGTAGTACAGACCCAAGACCATGTCCTGCGATGGTACGGTGATAGGAGCACCGTTGGCAGGGTTCAGGATATTGTGAGCACCGAGCATTAGGATTTGCGCCTCAAGGATAGCCGCATTACCCAGTGGAAGGTGAACCGCCATCTGGTCACCGTCGAAGTCGGCGTTGAATGCCGTACATGCAAGCGGGTGAAGTTGGATAGCCTTACCCTCGATTAGCTTAGGCTGGAAGGCCTGAATACCTAGACGGTGAAGAGTTGGGGCGCGGTTCAGAAGAACTGGGTGACCCTTAATCACGTTCTCTAGGATGTCCCACACAACTGCATCCTTGCGGTCGATGATTTTCTTAGCCGATTTAACGGTCTTAACCACACCACGCTCGATGAGTTTGCGGACAATAAATGGTTTGTATAGCTCGGCTGCCATATCCTTAGGGATACCACACTCGTGCATTTGAAGCTCAGGTCCAACGACAATTACCGAACGGGCAGAGTAGTCAACACGCTTACCCAGAAGGTTTTGACGGAAACGACCTTGCTTACCTTTGAGTGAGTCAGATAGAGATTTCAGTGGGCGATTCGACTCGCTCTTCACTGCGTTGCTCTTGCGAGAGTTGTCAAACAGGCTATCCACAGCCTCCTGCAACATACGTTTCTCGTTACGCAAGATAACCTCAGGAGCTTTGATCTCGATCAAACGCTTCAAACGGTTATTACGTATGATAACACGACGATACAAATCGTTCAAGTCCGAAGTAGCAAAACGACCACCATCCAGCGGCACCAATGGGCGCAACTCGGGTGGAATCACAGGAAGAACTCTTAGGATCATCCACTCGGGCTTGTTCACAGCCTTCGAATCGCGGAAAGCCTCCACTACGTTCAGACGCTTAAGAGCCTCTGCTTTACGTTGTTGAGAGGTTTCGGTCGAAGCCTTGTGGCGAAGCGAATAGCTCAACTCGTCCAAGTCAAGGTTCTGCATAAGCGCCAAGATAGCCTCGGCACCCATAGCAGCCACGAACTTGTCAGGGTGAGAATCATCCAGAGTTGTGTTGCCTTTTGGTAGCTCGTCAACGATGTCGAAATATTCTTTTTCGCTGAGAAGATCTCCCACAGAAACGCCCTCTGCCACACCTGGGTTGATAACAATATAGCGCTCATAGTAGATCACCATATCGAGTTTCTTGGTAGGGATTCCTAGCAGGTAGCCTATCTTGTTAGGCAGCGAGCGGAAGTACCAAATATGGGCGATGGGCACCACCAAATTGATGTGTCCCATACGCTCACGGCGCACTTTCTTCTCGGTCACCTCCACACCACAACGGTCACACACAATGCCCTTGTAGCGGATACGCTTATACTTACCACAGTGGCACTCATAGTCTTTCACCGGACCAAAGATACGCTCACAGAACAGACCATCCCTCTCGGGTTTGTAGGTACGGTAGTTGATGGTTTCGGGTTTTAGAACCTCACCACTCGAGCGTTCAAGAATCTGCTCGGCAGACGCTAGCGAGATGGTAATCTTATTAAAACCTGATGTCTTATTTTCTTTATTTTTGAACATTTTTATTCTTGGTTTTTTTATCGGTGACTTATTCTAGATTTACGTTTAGTCCCAGACCTGCTAGCTCGTTGAGTAGCACGTTAAGCGACTCAGGAATACCAGCCGCGGGTAGGTTATCACCCTTAACAATAGCCTCGTAGGCTTTTGCACGACCAGTAACGTCGTCCGATTTGATGGTCAAGATCTCCTGAAGGATGTTAGCCGCACCGAATGCCTCGAGTGCCCAAACCTCCATCTCTCCAAAACGCTGTCCACCGAACTGTGCCTTACCACCCAGAGGTTGCTGAGTAATCAGCGAGTAAGGACCAATAGAGCGGGCGTGCATCTTGTCATCAACCATGTGACCAAGTTTCAGCATATAGGTTATACCAACGGTTGCTGGCGGGTCGAAACGCTCTCCCGTACCACCATCATACAGATAGGTACGACCCGAACGTGGGATGCCTGCCTCGGCTGTTAGCTCATTGATTTGATCAAGAGTTGCACCATCAAAAATTGGAGTAGCAAACTTGCGACCCAACTCACGACCTGTCCAACCTAGAACAGCCTCGTAGATCTGCCCCAGGTTCATACGCGAGGGTACACCAAGTGGGTTTAGCACGATATCCACGATAGAACCATCCTCCAAGAATGGCATATCCTCGTCGCGAACCACACGAGCAACAATACCCTTGTTACCGTGGCGACCCGCCATCTTATCACCCACGCGAAGTTTACGCTTCTTAGCAACATAAACTTTCGCCAATTGAACGATACCCGAGGGTAGCTCGTCACCATTGGTGATGTTGTAGCGCTCACGTTTGTGGGCAGCGTCAAGCTCTTTGTATTTTTTGGTGTAGTTGTTGATAATAGCATCAACCACAGCCGACTCCTCTTTAGATTTAAGCCAGCCAGTGGTGTTGATATTCAAGTAATCTAGGGTTTCGAGCATAGCACGAGTAAACTTAGTACCCTTAGTCACTAGCTCCGCACCGAAGTAGTCGTTCACACCAGAGGATTCTTTGCCCTCGAGAACTGTGCACAGTTTTTCGAGCAACACAGAGCGTAGTGCTCCTGAGTTTGCGCTGAAATCAGCCTCTGCCTTTTCGATAAGTGATTTTTCGGTAGCTTTTCCTTTCTTGCCAGCCTCTTTGTGTTGAGCACGAGCGAAGATCTTGCGACCGATCACTATACCATGAAGTGATGGTTGAGCCTTGAGCGAAGCATCCTTCAGATTGCCAGCTTTGTCACCAAAGATAGCACGAAGAAGTTTCTCTTCGGGCGAAGGATCGCTCTCTCCCTTGGGAGTGATCTTACCGATAAGGATATCGCCTGGTTTAACGATCGCACCAATGCGAATCACACCATTTGCATCCAAATCACGAGTTGCATCTTCCGAAACGTTAGGAATATCAGAGGTCAACTCCTCCATACCACGCTTGGTGTCGCGCACCTCCATAATATATTCATCAACGTGAACCGAAGTAAACACGTCCTCGCGCACCAAACGCTCCGAGATAACGATAGCATCCTCGAAGTTATAACCCTGCCATGGCATGTATGCCACTTTAAGGTTCTTACCCAATGCCAACTCGCCAGCCTCAGTAGAGTAGCCTTGAGTTAGTATCTGACCTGCAACGACTCTTTCGCCGCGGCGCACCATAGGTCGAAGCGTCTGAGAGGTCGATTGGTTGGTACGTAGATATTTAGGCAAGTTGTAAACTGTCACCTCTGGATCGAACGACACAAACTTCTCGGTCTCTGTTCTATCATAAAGGATTTCGATACGCTTAGAATCCGAGTAAACAACCTCGCCCTCGCGCTCTGCAACGATTTGAGTGCGGCTATCGGCAACAACCTCTTTTTCGATACCAGTTCCAACGATAGGAGCTTCGGCTTTAAGAAGTGGTACTGCCTGGCGCATCATGTTCGAGCCCATCAGTGCACGGTTCGCATCATCGTGCTCAAGGAAAGGAATCAGCGATGCGGCGATAGATGCAATCTGGTTAGGAGCAACGTCAATTAGGTTTACAGACGTAGGCTCCAATTCAGGATAGTCTGCCTCACGACGACATTTCACTCGCTCGCTCTCGAAGTTACCATCTTTGGCAACCTTCGCGCTCGCTTGTGCAATCGAAAGGCTCTCTTCCATTTCGGCGCTCAGATAAGTCACGCCATCTTGAACCACACCATTTTCAACTCTCGAGTATGGAGTTTCGATGAATCCCATATCCGAGATCTTAGCATACACACACAGCGACGAGATCAGACCGATGTTCGGCCCCTCAGGAGTCTCGATAGGACACAGACGGCCGTAGTGGGTGTAGTGAACGTCACGAACCTCGAAGCCCGCACGGTCACGAGTAAGACCACCAGGACCTAGTGCCGAAAGACGACGCTTGTGAGTAAGTTCCGCAAGAGGGTTGGTTTGGTCCATAAACTGGCTAAGCTGGTTGGTACCAAAGAACGAGTTGATAACGCTCGATAGAGTCTTTGCGTTGATCAGATCAATAGGAGTAAATACCTCGTTGTCACGAACGTTCATACGCTCACGAATCGTACGAGCCATACGTGCAAAACCAATAGAGAACTGCGATGCTAGCTGCTCACCTACTGTGCGCACACGACGGTTTGAGAGGTGGTCAATATCATCAACCTCAGCCTTGTTGTTAATCAAAAGGATAAGATACTTGATGATCTCAATGATATCCTCCTTGGTTAGAACGCGAGTATCCGAAGAAGTACTCAAGCCCAAACGACGGTTGATACGGTAGCGACCAACCTCGCCCAAGTCATAACGTTTGTCCGAGAAGAATAGTTTGTGGATCACATCACGAGCCGTTGCCTCATCTGGTGGCTCGCAGTTACGCAGTTGTCGGTAGATAGTAACAACCGCCTCTTTCTCCGAGTTACAGTTGTCTTTCGAGAGAGTGTTGTAAACGATAGAGTAGTCGATAGAGTTTTGGCTCTCCTTATGAAGAAGGATAGTCTTCTCGCCGCTCTCTAGGATATCGTCGATGATATCCTCGGTGATAACAGTCTCACGCTTAACGATAACATCATAACGATCGATAGACACTACCTCGCCAGTGTCCTCGTCAACAAAGTCCTCGACCCAAGTGGTCAGAACCCTTGCGGCAAGTTTTCTTCCGACAACCTTCTCAAGGTTCTTCTTGTTTACCTTGATCTCGTCGGCAAGGTCGAAAATTGCCAATATGTCTTTGTCGCTCTCAAAACCAATCGCACGAAGCAGAGTGGTCACAGGCAACTTTTTCTTTCTATCAATATAGGCGTACATCACACCTTGGATGTCGGTTGCAAACTCTATCCAGCTACCCTTGAATGGGATAACACGGGCCGAGTGCAATCTAGTTCCGTTAGAGTGGGTGCTTTGCCCAAAGAATACCCCTGGTGAGCGGTGGAGCTGCGAGACGATAACTCGCTCAGCGCCGTTGATGATAAAGGTTCCGCTTGGGGTCATATAAGGCACCGTACCGAAGTAAACGTCCTGAATCACTGGATCGAAATCCTCGTGCTCGGGGTCGGTACAATACAGTTTCAGCTTAGCCTTCAAGGGCACGCTGTAGGTCAAACCCCTCTCGATACACTCGTCGATAGAGTATCTCGCTGGGTCGATAAAATAGTCAAGGAACTCAAGGACAAAGTTGTTGCGAGTGTCCGAAATCGGGAAATTCTCGGCAAAAACCTTGTAGAGTCCTTCGTTCAGTCTTTTCTCCTGAGGAGTATCCAACTGAAAAAAATCTTGGAATGATTTGAGCTGTACCTCCAGAAAATCAGGATACTCCATCCTTGGAGTAAGCGAGGCAAAGCTAATGCGTTTGGTTACTGTTGAATTTGGCATTTTTTGGTAAAAATTTCAGAAAATCAGGTTGTTAGTGTGCGTATGAATTGCGTAGTGTTCAGTTCAAGCCCATGTATACAAATTCAGGCTCTCCCATCTTGAGAGGCAATTATACTCCACCCACCTTAAAAAGCAAATTCAGCTTTAGGATTTTAAGCTCTGATGTGTTTCGTGAGAGTGTAGATGTTCCGCATGCTGATCATATTGGGGCGTACGAGACCCCTCATCTACTCACCACCTCTTCATCGAACTTTTTATGTGTTCGTACTGTGTATTTTAGGTCGTTTCACCCCCTCTTTTATTGCTCGGGAGCCAGCCACTTCCACCCACGGCTGTATAGACGAGAAAAGGCATAGACTCTTTTTCACAAGAAATCTACACCCAAAATAGAAATGCGTCTTAGGTTCAAAGATTGAACCCAAGACACATTTAGTAGGAAAAATTACTTAACTTCTACCTCAGCACCAGCGTCAACTAGAGCTGTTTTCAAAGATTCTGCTTCTTCTTTAGAGATACCCTCCTTGATTGCTTTAGGAGCGCCATCAACTAGTTCTTTAGCCTCTTTAAGACCAAGACCAGTTAGTTCTTTAACGGTTTTAACAACCTGTAGTTTCGCGCCACCAGCGTTAACAAGAACAACATCGAAAGATGTCTTCTCAGCAGCAACAGCTTCACCAGCAGGTGCAGCAGCAACAGCTACAGCAGCAGCTGCAGGCTCGATTCCATACTCATCCTTAAGGATAGTTGCAAGTTCGTTTACTTCTTTTACTGTAAGGTTTACTAGCTCTTCAGCAAGTTTTTTGATGTCTGCCATCGTTGTATAAGTTTTAATTGTTTTTTTTAATTTTATTTTCTTGTAGCCTTTCTTTAGCGACTCGATTACTGAGCGCGCTCCTCTAGGCTCTTAACAAGACCAGCGATCTTCTGACCAGATGATCCTTGTAGCGCAGAGATAACATTCTTTGCAGGTGATTGTAGCAATGCAACAACGTCTGCGATAAGCTCTTCGCGCGATTTGATGTTTACTAGCGTCTCTAGTTGATTCTCGCCCACATAAGTGCACTCGTCAACAAAAGCTGCTTTTAGGATAGGGCGATCAGTCGCTGCCTTCTTGCGGAAATCCTTGATAAGGCGAGCAGGTAGATTACCTGTATTAGAGAACATTACTGCCGTTGGACCAGCGAGTACTTGTGCAATCTCTTCGTTGTCTTTTTCAGCACCTGTAAGCGCTTTGCCGAAGAAAGTGTTTTTAACTACTACTAGTTTGACGTCTTTCTCGAAACACTCACGACGCAAAGTTGCAGTCGCCTCAGCGTTTAGCCCTGAGATATCTGTCAAATAATAGTGAGCATACTCACCCAATTGAGCTACCAACGAATTTACTACTTCAGTTTTTACTTCCTTTTTCATTTTCTTGTATTCGTTGTATTAGTCAATAGATTTAGGGTCTAGCTGCAATGCTGGTGACATAGTACTAGAGATATAAATGCTCTTGATGTATGTACCTTTTGCTGCTGATGGTTTAAGCTTAACGATAGTGTTGATAAACTCACGAGCATTTTCTTCGATCTGCTCTGGAGTGAACGATACCTTGCCAATGCTAGCGTGAACGATACCAGTCTTATCAACTTTAAAGTCGATCTTACCAGCCTTCACTTCCTCGACAGCCTTACCTACTTCCATAGTCACAGTACCGGTCTTAGGGTTTGGCATCAAGCCACGAGGACCCAATACACGACCCAAAGCACCTACTTTAGCCATAACTGATGGAGTACAGATAATCACGTCGATGTCTGTCCAACCTGCTTTGATTTTCTCGATATACTCATCCAAACCTACAAATTCTGCACCCGCTGCTTTAGCCTCGTCCTCCTTGTCAGGAGTACAAAGAACCAAAACGCGAACGCTTTTACCTGTTCCGTGTGGAAGAGTTACAACACCACGTACCATTTGGTTTGCTTTACGTGGATCTACTCCAAGGCGAACATCCAAGTCCACCGAAGAGTCAAACTTCGTAGTGGTAATCTCTTTGAGAAGACCCGAAGCTTCGCCCAACTTGTACGCTTTTTCAGGATCGTATTTGCCCTGAATTGCTTTTCTGTTTTTTGTTAGTTTCATCTTCTTTTTTGTTTCTCAAATTATTTATCACCTACGACGTTGATACCCATACTACGAGCCGTTCCGGCAACCATGCTCATTGCGGCCTCAATAGTAAAACAGTTCATGTCTTCTTTTTTAGATTCTGCGATCTCGCGAACTTGATCCCAGCTCACCGAACCGACTTTGTTACGGTTAGGTTCTGCCGAGCCGCTAGCGATTTTAGCTGCCTCTTTAAGTTGAACTGCTACGGGTGGTTGCTTAACGACAAACTCGAAAGACTTGTCGCTATAGACGGTAATGATAACAGGTAGAACTTTACCTGCTTTCTCTTGTGTGCGTGCGTTGAACTGCTTACAGAAGTCCATAATGTTCACACCCTTCGAACCTAGAGCAGGTCCTACTGGGGGTGAAGGATTAGCGGCACCTCCTTTAATTTGCAGTTTAATAAACGCTGCAACCTCTTTTGCCATAGTTTATACTTTTTTGATTGTTTCTTGCCTACTTTTCAGCTTTAGACCTTGAGAGTTAATCGTAACTTTACCTCTCTTGGTTTCTAACAAAATTTTGGCACTCTTTGTATATAATAAACCCTTAATATGAGCAGCGTTTAGCTATAAATTGGAAGCAATAGCTTACTGCTCTAAGGGTTGTATTATCTGATTTGTTTTACTCTATTTGAGCATCGGCTCTCACCCTCATCTTATCCCACTCTACGCTTTCACCCTCACTTAACTCTCTCTCCGCTTTCACTCTCACTTAACTCCCCTTGCACCTAGTTTGGCACCTAGTGTGGCACCTTACTCTTTGTCGTCTTCTACAAAGTCTTTTTCTACTTGATTGTAGCCTAGCTCCATAGGGGTTTTGCGACCAAAGATTTTCACAGAGACTGTAAGTTTTTTGCGAGCCTCATCGACCTCCTCTATGCTACCGATAAACGATGCAAAAGGTCCGTCGATTACTTTCACTACCTCGCCCAGTTCGAAGGTGATCTCGCTTGCGATCTCTGCCTCCATTTGCTCATCAACCTGACCTAGCAGACGATTCACCTCGCTCTCGCGAAGGGGAGTTGCCATTAGTGTTTGACCGCTCTTGTCGTCGGTTAGGAAACCTATCACACCAGGGATGGTGCGCAGGATGTGAGGGATCTCACCAGTAAACGCACACTGCACAAGAACATAGCCTGGATACGAAACTCGTTCCTTGACTGTCTTCTTGCCAGTTTTGCTTACGCTCATATATTTCTCGGTTGGGATCAACACTTGGTTGATGTGGTCTTGGAGCTTGAGTGTGCGGATTTCCGCCTCAAGATACTCTTTAACCTTCTTCTCCTTACCACCGATTGCACGTAGTACGTACCACTGCATTTCGAGTTGTTGGCTCATCGTTAGTAGCGGATTTTATAGATTGCAGACATGATAGTCTCAAAGCTAAGGTCCATTGCTAGAATTAGCAACGCGAAGATAGCCGAGGCAATCATAACGAGAATTGCACTACTTTGCAGGTTAGACCATGATGGCCAAGTCACCTTATTTTTAAGCTCTGCAATAGAGTTTTTGATGTATCCTTTCATGTTGTTGTTTTGCTTTTTTGAAATCGCAATAATGCCAAATTCAAGCACTAGCCTAGATTTTCATCTAACTTTGCCCGATCTGGCACTTTTTGCAGGGGTGGAGAGATTCGAACTCCCATCAACGGTTTTGGAGACCGCTATTCTACCCTTGAACTACACCCCTAAAAATATGGGAGCCGAACCGTGGAGGTTTCTAGCTCCCATAACTTATCTAATGATTAATCGCAATGGATTACTCAGTGATTTTAGTGATCTGACCCGCACCTACTGTACGACCACCTTCGCGGATAGCGAAACGAAGACCTACGTTGATTGCAACTGGGTAGATAAGCTCTACTTTGATAGTCACGTTGTCACCTGGCATTACCATGTCAACGCCTTCTGGAAGAGTGATCTCACCAGTTACGTCCAATGTACGGATGTAGAATTGAGGACGGTATTTGTTGTGGAATGGAGTGTGACGACCACCTTCGTTCTTACCAAGGATATAAACCTCAGCGTCGAAAGAAGTGTGAGGAGTGATAGAACCTGGTTTTGCAACCACCATACCACGCTTAACCTCGTTTTTGTCGATACCACGCATAAGTAGACCTACGTTGTCACCTGCCTCACCTGAGTCAAGTAGCTTACGGAACATCTCAACACC
>CAYJLY010000050.1:12921-13141 GCA_964371385.1 uncultured Rikenellaceae bacterium | reverse complement strand
GTTGGCGCGCGAAAATTCTAAAATTGTGGGCATTACCCCTGCAATGGTGTCGGGTTGTTCGTTGGGGATAATGATGAGAGAGATGCCCGATCGCACCTTTGATGTGGGAATAGCCGAGGGACATGCGGCAACGTTTGCTGCGGGTTTGGCTGCCCAAGGGATGGTGCCTTTTTGTAATATCTACTCGTCTTTTGCTCAAAGGGCCATAGATAATATAGTC
>CAYJLY010000050.1:0-12881 GCA_964371385.1 uncultured Rikenellaceae bacterium | reverse complement strand
GGGACTTGTGGGCGAGGATGGAGCGACCCATCAGGGGGTTTTTGATATTGCAATGCTTCGCTCAGTGCCCCGTATTATTATAGCAGCACCAGCTGATGCTGAGCAGTTACGAGATTTGATGTACACAGCCTCACTGGGGGGCTATGGCTCAGCATTTGTGATTCGTTATCCAAGAGGAGGCGAATTTGATATGAGCGAACTCACTCACCCTTTGCAGAGGGTTGAAATAGGAAAATCGAGACTGCTCAATCAGGGAGATGCACGAGTTGTGGTGCTCTCGCTGGGGGATTTGACTGCAAGAGTGACAGAGCTGGTGGAGGAACTGAAACCACAGGGAATAAACTTCACTCATTATGATCTGAGATTCGCCAAACCTCTCGATACTGCGATGTTGGATGGTCTGCCCGAGGATACAGAGTGGGTTGTTACCCTCGAAAATGGAGTCCGTGATGGGGGAGTGGGTAGTGCGATTTTAGAGTATCTCTCGCAGTCGTGCCCACATATTAAAGTCAAGCGATTGGGAGTGGGTGATAGTTTCATGGAGCAGGCTAGCGCCTGTGAACAGCACGCAATGTGTGGGATTGATAAGGAATCGATTGAAAAGACAATTTTAGAACTAATTTCAAAGTAAATACTTAGTTTAACTATATGAACAATAAAACATTAAGCTCGCTCGCCCTAGTGGCATTGTTATTGCCCAATTTGGGAAGTTGTGTGAGCACTAAATCCTATCGTGATGTGAAATCTCAATTGATAGGCTATCAGATTTATCACGATAGTCTCGAGTTGCAGAATAAACGTATGAGCGATGAGCTCGCGCGTCTCAGAGGAGATGGTCAGAGCGATCGTACAGCGGAATTGGAAGATCTTTTGGCGCGTCGCGAGGCGCAACTCTTCGAGATCAACCAAACCATCACCGACGCTCTTTCGGGTTTTTCGGGTAGGGGTTTGAGTGTTACTAATCGTGATGGGCGTATCTATGTGTCGATGACCGAAAAACTACTTTTCGAATCGGGCAAAGCCGAGCTATCGGAAGACGGTGAAGATGCAATTGCGCGACTATCGCGAGTTTTAGCAGATAATGACGATTTTGATATTGTGGTCGAGGGACACACCGACGATCGCGGATATATTGCCAAGGAGGGTGCTCAGATAGTTGATAACTGGGATCTCAGTTGCAAACGTGCCACCGAGGTGGTGAGAGTTATGCTCAGAAGTAGCGACCTTGCCCCCAAACGTGTGATAGCCTCGGGACGTTCGCAGTACATGCCCATAGCCCAGGGCAAGTCCTCAAGTGCAAGAGCTGCAAATCGTCGCACAGAAATAATACTAACCCCCCAGCTCGACCAACTATGGGAGGCTCTGGGAGAATATAATCAAGACTAAATTATATAAAAAACAAAACTATGTATAAGAGAATACTACTAAAACTCAGTGGCGAATCGCTTCAAGGACAGCAACAATTTGGCATCGATCCACAAAAACTAGTGAGCTATGCTCAGCAAATCAAGACCATCGCTCAAATGGGTGTTGAGGTGTCTATTGTGATAGGCGGAGGGAATATCTTTCGCGGAATGAGCGGAGTTGGCAAGGGTTTTGACCGTGTAAGAGGCGATCAAATGGGAATGTTGGCGACGATAGTCAACTCTCTGGGGCTGCAATCTGCACTAGAGAATGTGGGGCAGCCCACCAAGGTGCTGACCTCGATTGATATGGCTCCTGTTGGCGAGATTTATAGTAAATTCAAGGCCGTGGACTATATGAAAGAGGGTTATGTTGTGATTATTGGCGGAGGCACTGGCAATCCCTTCTTCACCACCGACACCGCGTCGGCTCTTCGTGGCGTTGAGATAGAGGCAGACTTGCTGCTTAAGGGAACTCGCGTAGATGGCATCTATACTGCCGACCCAGAGAAAGATCCAACGGCTACTAAATTCTCGAAGATCAGCTTTAGCGAGGTGATCGAAAAGCGCCTCAAAGTGATGGATCTCACAGCATTTACTATGTGTATGGAAAATGAACTACCCATCATTGTGTTTGATATGGACACCGAGGGGAACTTGCTCAAAGTGATAGATTGCGAGGATATCGGAACCATAGTGAGCTAGAGTTTGTATTACACGCATAATTTTAACTCCCCCTTCTAAACCTAATGAAAACTCTATTTATGTTATGAAAACAAATTCTATTTATCGAAGATTACTCACTCTAGGAGTTGTTCTCACAACACATATTGCGTCTTATGGCCAACAAAATGCTAACTGTTTCGGAACGCCCGCTCAACAGGCTTTTGAGGCTGGAGAAGTGTTGCATTACAACGTGAAATACTCGGCTGCAATTTTCTCAACCTCGGTTGCCACTGCAACTGTGGCGACCTCTAGCGACCACATCGATGGTGTGGAATGTTACAAAGTAGGAGCCATTGCCAAGACCAAACCCTTTTATAATATGTTTTTCAAACTCGAGGACATTTATACCACGTGGATTGAAAAATCAACTTTGCGACCTCTTCGTTCCACTAGCGAGCTGAAGGAGGGCGATTATCGTGCACGTGGTAGCTTTGAGTTTGATTGGAATAAGGGAGTAGTTTCGACTGTGAGCGAGAATTTAACTCGCAAAGACAAGCATACCAAGCAGATGAACCTTGGCCCGTGTAGTTATGATGCTATTGCACTGTTTTTTAATATGCGTCAAATCGACACGCGCAATCTTGTGCCCAATAAACCAATTAATCTCTCGTTGGTGTTGGAGGACACTGTGCGAACCATTACATTCAAGTTCCTTGAGCGCGACACCTATTATTTGGATGATATTGGGGAGTTTCGCACCTTGAAATTCTCGTGTCGTTTTGTGTCCTCGACCGACCAATCCTTTAAGGATGGCGAGGAGTTCTATGTGTGGATTTCTGACGATTTGAATAAAATACCTGTGTATATCGAATCGCCAATCAGGGTAGGCAAAGTGAGCGTCTCGCTTCAAACTTGGGCTAATCTTTCTCATCCATTTTCGTCGTTGATTTTCAATAGCGATAATTAAAGCTACTGCGCACACTACCTGTGTGATACATTCGAGCACTCCGACCTTGGCAACTTACCTTGGTGTGGGAGTGCTCGTTTTTTTTGTGTTTTTAGTTAAAGTATATTTGCAAATAAGAAAATTAGTATATAAATTTGTTATAAAGAATATAACCTATTATTCTTTGTAACCCCCATTATTAACTCAGCCCATAGTCCGAAGAAACTATGTGGATGTGGGCTAAAAATCAAATTTTGTATGAAAAAGTTTAAGCTGCTACTAGTTTTCTTCTGCTTCGCTTTTGCGAGCGCATTCTCTCAGAACCCATCTCAAGGGCTACGTGTTGGCGATATTGCTCCAAATTTCACTCTAAAAAACCAGCATGGCGAGGATGTTACACTCGATTCGCTCTTGAGAAAAGGGCCTGTGGTTCTCACATGGTACAGAGGAGGTTGGTGTCCTTATTGTAATGTGGCTCTAAAGGAGCTCTCCGATAAGCTCCCCCAGATCCAGAGCATGGGAGCTACTCTAGTTGCCCTCTCACCTGAATTGCCCGATAATTCATTGACTACCACGGAGAAAAATGATATTAAATTCAATGTGCTCTCCGATCAAGGAGGAAAGGTTGCAGCGGCATATGATGTTCTTTTTAAATTAGATGAAAAGACCCATGAACGCTACGAAAAAGCTGTGGGCTTGAGTAAATATAATGGCGATGATAGTGGAACGCTGCCAATTCCTGCCACCTATGTGATAGATCAAGACGGCACCATACGCTACGGCTATGTGAATGTGGACTATCGCAAGCGCGCACCAGTGGAGAGAGTACTCAGTGAGTTAAATAAAATACAAGTTGAGCAAAATAATAACAAGTTGGTTGTGCTGCTCTCTAGCGACGATCCAATGGTTGCCCAAAGGGTAGCTTTGATGTATGGTAGTGCAGCAAAGAGAGCTGGATGGTTCGACGAGGTTACGCTTCTTATCTGGGGACCATCGGCAAAGATGGTAGCCGAGAATCAAGATATTCAGCAAATCGTTACCAAGATGAAGGATTCGGGCGTGATCGTCAATGCGTGTATCGCATGTGCAAATGGCTATGGTGTGACCGATAATCTAAAATCGCTTGGCGTCGAAGTAGTACCCATGGGTGTCCCTTTGACTCGCTATCTGAAGAATGGCTATAGAGTACTGACCTTTTAGGTGAAATTTCATCAAAAAAACACAAAAGAGAGAGTTAGTTTTGAGTGTAAAAAAAAGAAATATTTTGTAGTTATTTGTGAAAATATTACATTTGTATAGAAGATTATGGGTGTGAAGAGAGGGTGAAAGAATGAAATATCACAATTATATTATAAATACTTTCGATTTTTAACTGAAAAAATCAAAATACTATGAAAAAACTCTTACTAACTCTTTTTGCTGTTTTGTTTGTGGTGCTTGCCTCGGCGCAGGATCCATCAAAAAAAACAGTAATTGTTGATTATTTCGGCAAATCAGCAAATGTTAACTCTCAACACCGCGACATGGCTAGAGCTTCGGTGCTTTCGGCACTAACAAACTCTGCACGCGTGAAGGTCGTGGATGCTCAAAATGAGCAGGCTCTAGCGCTCTCTCAAGAAGCTGCCTCGGCAGATGTAATGCCCACGCTTGATAATATTCGCGAGGGGGATATGAAAAAAACGGGCGCAAACCTTCTTCTTTCGGGTATGGTGACCAATACTAGTGCCGAGCGTAGAACCTATGACGATGGAACAGTATATTACGCTGGTTTTGTGAATCTTACCCTTGATATAAAGGATCTTGCAACGGGGCAAAGTGTTGCTGCCAAGGATCTGTCGTATGGAGGTCTGACAGGGAAAACTGGAAAAACGAAAGATGAAGCGATTGCCGCAACACTTAATTATATTGCCCTATCTATGACCGCTTTTATAAACGATCACTTTAAGATCCATGCTCAGATTGTACAGATCGAAGAGGTCAAAAAAGATAAGGCACGCATGGTGTATATCAATGTGGGCTCGAATATGGGTATCAAAAAAGAACAGTTATTCTCTGTGAAACAACTCAAAATGATAGGTGGTTCGGAGACCTATGTTGAGATTGGTAAGCTCACCGTTGAAAACGTTTCGGGCGAAGGTCTCACTCTATGTAACGTTCGAGGTGGTGGCGAAATTATCCTAGAGGCATCGAAAAACCCTCAAGATGTGGTGCTGATTGTCGAATCGGGTAATATGAGTGCAGGCTCTAACTTGATGAAAGGCCTGGGAGGATTCTTCAAATAATCCCACGCATCTCGAATATTTATACCAAAATAGTCTGAGAAGTCAATCTGAAATTAAGGAAAAATGTAAGATTTTAGATTGACTTTTTCTCTTAAAGATTACAGTTCTACCCATTAATCGTTGTACTTAACATAAAGATTGGGCGATAGAATTGAAAATATAAAATTAACAACGACTATTAATTATTTACTATGATGAAAAATATCTTTCTATTAATCCTTGCATTGGGCTTGGTAACAAATGTCAGTTTTGCTCAAAGTGAGGAATTTACTGGAGATGCCGTTCTGGTTGCCGACAACGGCAATAGTGTTACCATTCGCAGTTCGGGTATCCACGAAAAAAGAAAACTAGCGGAGGCAAATGCAATCAAATCTGCATTTTATTCCTACCTAACAAAAGGCATCTCGGGTCTTAACAACGACAGGCCGTTGGTTGACCCCAAAACCCAGAATGACCCAGTGGTTAGAAACTACATCAACGATCTGGTGAACAATCGTTACACTGTATTTATTGGCCCCTATCAAGCAGACGAGAAGGCTGATAAAATTTTGGATAAAAAATTTAAGATCTATGTGAATTTCGAGCTCTACAACGAGTCGTTGTTGCGTGATATGCAAACCAATAAGATCATCACCAAGAGCGATGATCGTGTGAGCCTTCAGGAGACCAACGAAAATATGCGCTTGCCTACAATCATGATTGTTCCTCGAACCAAAGAGAATGAAACGATCAAAGAGTTGTTAGATAAAAACATGGAGTATAGAGCTACGGCTAGCAAACTTGCTCAGGCGTTTTTGAAAGAGGGCGTAGAGACCAAAAATTTTGATGAGGTTTATAACGGAATTGTGACTTCGGGAGCCTTGGCTGGCCCCATGACCTCGGATGATCAAATTCTATCGGAGGCAAGCAAAGGGGTGGATGTAGTGGTGTATATGGATGTTAAATCTAGTACGAATTCAAATGGTACCGCTGTTGAACTTTCATTGGTGGCAACCGATGCTGCAACCAGATCGACCATTGCCAGCACCTCTGAATCCTCGGCCTATTTTAAAAATACCACAGCGTCAACTCTCAGCGCATTACTTGCCGAGGCGATAGTTCCTCCATTTATGAAGCAAATTTCTACCTCATTTGCTCGCAATCTCTCGCGCGGTCAAGGCATCTCAATTCGCCTGCAACTCGACCCTTCTTCGTCGGCAGACTTTAATACAGAAGTGGGCTCGGACGTGTTCACCACGGGAGATCTCCTTAGGTTGTGGATCAGAGAAAACTGTAAGGATGGGCGATATCGTGCTGGTACTCAAACCTCAACGTTGATTATCTATGATCAAATTTTTATCCCCACCCAAGATGAAGGCGGACAGTTTTCTGATGTAAATGACTTTGAGCTTATGCTGCGTCAGGAACTCCGAAAAAATGGCATAGGAATCGCCAAACGCCTGATGGATGGTAATTCAATTATTTACACAATACTACTGTAGACCATGAAGAAGATTATAATTCTCTTTGCGTTGTTTATGCTCTGTTGGCCTCTAGCCTTGGCACAGACAACTGGCAATGATTGTATAGGTTTTAGTTCAAGCATTGAGGGTACCCAGATCGAACTCGATGCTGGGCAAAAAAGTGCACTAAAATCAAAGATAGACCAAATGATAACGCGCAACAAAGTGCCAACAACGACACTCTACAATGCGTTTATTATCACTCCCCAAATTAGTATTATCTCACAGGAGTCACTAACCTCGGGCGTCAGACCCGTAAATACGGTGATAGCCGAACTGATGCTAGTTGCTTCAAACTCCATAGACAACAGTGTCTATGGATCTATTGCCGTTGAGATTAAAGCCTCGGCAAACTCCGAAAAACAAGTGCTCAGCGCAGTGATTAATTCCATTCGTCCAGCCGATGTGCGATTCACGAAGTTCATTAGAGCGGCAGTCACTCAAATAAGTGATTACTATACGATGAACATGCCCACGGTGATTAAAAAAGTTGAGATAATGATTGCGGCATCACAATACCAGGAAGCCATAGTATTCTTGGAGTCTATCCCCACTTGCGTACCCGCTTATGAACAAAGCTCTAGTGTGATTCAAGCTCTTCATAAACAACTCGCCGACAAGGACTGCTATGTGGCTGTTACTCAAGCCCAACGCCATATTTCTTTTGGAGAATATGATCAGGCTAAAGAATTGCTTATGGGTGTGAAGGTGGGTAGTGATTGTGACGAACAAGTCACAGAGCTGCTCAAGCAAGTGAGTGACTCGGTGAAAGCAGTGAACAACGAAAAGTTAATAAGCGATACTGTGATTACCGACGAGGTCGTTGCCGCACCCCAACCAACTCCCACAGCTCAAGTAGCTCCCACTGCGCCAGATGCATCTAAGCCTGCCGCAACTCAAGGAACAATAAAATCCTCGGTACCTAACTTCGATATTACTCTTGTTGAGGTGACCCCTAATGCGGCTAATAATACTGTAGAGCTGGTGTTTATGGTGAAAAACGTAACTGAGCTGTCTCAAAAGTTTTACTGCAATCCCTACTATAAGGATAGGACAAACTTATATAACTCCTCGGGCGATACTTTCTATTGCGTTGAATCTAGCGACTTGAATTTTACCTTGAGTTCAGGCGCGCCTCGCAAGATAAGCATACAATTTGGTAGAGTGCCAGCATCTAATAAATCTCTCTCGGGTATTATTACTCTAAATGAAGGTAATATTAAAATTGAAAACATAAACATCCCATGGTAGCAAAGAGAATCATACAACTAGCGGCAGTATTGCTGTGTTTGGGCGTGTCGCTGGAGACGAATGCGCAGATTAAAGTGTTGGAGAAAAGCTCCAAAAAACCACCCGCATGGCTAGTGTCTGTGGGAGATGACTACTTTGTGTCCTCTAACATGGGTGCTACGCTCGAGCAGGCTCAAATGCTGTGTTTGGAGGATATCAAAAAGCAGATTATATCGGCTGTGGCTGAAAATATCAAATCTGAGAGCTCGCAAAACACCACCCAGATTACCAATCAAAGTGAGATAGTGGAATTTAATGAAGAGTTCCTCGCCAAGTTTGAAACTCGCTCGGCGGTGCTGCCTTTTATTAACGGTATTTCATTGAGCAAAGCAGAGGCTTTTTATTACGAAAAAACCCTCGACAAATCCACCAAACAAGAGAGATATTCCTATTCGGTGTTGTACCCTTTTTCGCAGAGCGAATTGAATATGCTGATTCGAAAGTTCAATGAGCAGGATGCTCAAATGGAGGCTGAACTCGATGCTCTGATTGAGGGTATGGATGTAATAGAGTCCACCGAACAAATAGATGCAGGGCTTGCGAAAGTGGAGCCGCTGCTTAACTATTTCTTCGATGATGTGAGAATAGCAAAAGCTCAACAAACCCAAGCAGCCTACAAAAAACTCTATTCGATGATATCCCTTGAGTTGGTGAGTAGTCAACCCTCAGAGATGGTCTATGTGCTGATGCTTGATGGTAGCCCCATAAGTACACAGGCAAAACCTCAGATTCGTTCCAATAGCGCCACAGAGATTATGTATAACTCTGCGCCCGAGAAAATGGTGATTGTGAGCTACGATGACACGGGTTGCATAGATGGCGAGGAAAACTGGATAGAGGTGGGCTACAGATTGGCTTATACTCCACTGAAAAAGAAGTTTTACCCCGTTATGACCACAACACCTATGAATGTTAGGGGCGTAGGCGAGATGACAATTATGGCTAATAAAGCCGATTCGAGTGGTGTGGTAAATGGTGTGACGCTGATTTTCCAACTAGACAATAAATCTCGCGAAGATGTAATTTTAAAGGGTATTACCCTGAGAGTAAATGAATTTTCAACTCCCCTAAATGACAATGATTTAAGCATTGCGCTTACTGGTGGTGTTGTGTCCCTCGAGATACCCTACACTAAACCACTAAGTGTTGCCAATAGTGGTTCTTTCAGTAAGATTACACAGTTGTCCTTTACCAAGGGCCATATAACACTACAGAATCAAAACACTGGAGCCACTGAGTCGGTGCCCTTGGTGGTGAAATACACTTTTAATCAAAACTAAGACACTATGAAACGAATATTGTTTATTCTAGCGTTATCGCTCACTTTTTCTGTCGTTTATCACACAGACGCCCAAGCTCAAAGCGCTCGAAAGGAGTTGCGTGAGCAAGAGAAGGCTGCTAAGGATAAGGACGAAAGTCTAGTGGCAGCCATCAAGGATAATGCCGTTAGAGACGCTCGCAAGGAAGCTCGAGAGCTAGAAAAATTGGGCTATGTTGCAGCAACTGGTGCGCTCCCCCTTGAGAAGCAAATCGAGAATGCGTGGAAACTTCAATATGAACTAGGCGAGGATGGTTACCCCCTTTATTATATTTCTACTCAGACCACCATTGGTGGCAATTACTCTGCTGCTAAAACCCAAGCGACTGCTTTGGCTAAGAATGATATTGCAGGGCTGATATCAAGCGAGATTAGTAGTGTTATCCAGACGAATGTTTCCAACGAAGTGCTCTCGCAGGATGATGCCGTGTCGATGATTTCAATGATTTCATCAAGCAAACAGAAGATATCTCAAACCCTAGGGCGTACAATCTCCGTAGTAGAGATATCCAGAGTTGAACCGAACAATAGAGTAGAGCTAAGACTTACCCTCGCCTATAATTCGAAAAATGCCATGGAAATGATCAAACAACTAGTTGTGACAGAACTTAAAGCCAAAAGTGAAAAACTAGCCCAACAGCTAGACGAGATCTTATAGGGGGCGTTGTCAGAGGGAGATGGTGTAGCTATCTTCGTTTTTGAATCTTTTATAGAGCTAGGGGATGGAGAATCTTCCATGCAAATGCTACAAAAATTAAATCTGTACAAATTGCAAATTTATCTGTAAACCTTTCTTTTTTTGCACAAAAGCAAATTAAGAAAGGTTTTTTTAGACTTCAACGCACTAGATTTTGATGAATTTTTGCGACTGTTTTGTCATTATCAATAGATTTTTACCTCTATCTTACTCCAATACCACACAAACTGGCGTATTGTTCTTTGCCTTTATTTCTTAGATTTAGGTTTCGGTGCTGGGTCTGTTAGCTCAGGTATCGCTCCACCAGCCACAGCCCAAAAATAGAGGCTTGCGACAGTGGCGTAGGGTGAAAATTTGCGGTGATACTTATCAAATAACTCCTTTGTGATTTTGCGGTGGCGAAAGATCATACGCATACCACGCAGGATAGCCAAATCGCCATAGCTCATAATATTAGGGCGTTGCATCGAAAAGATCATCATCATCTGGGCTGTCCACACCCCGATGCCGTTTAACTTAGATAGCTCGCGGCACACCTGTTCATCGCTCATTTCATAGAGCGCCGTAATACTAAATTCTCCACGCTCGATTTTTTGCGACACACTTTGCATGTATTCCACTTTCCGAAAGCTCAAACCATAACTTTGTAGATGCTGTGGTGTTTGCATGCAGATGCTCTTAGGGGTGATTTCACCCAATCCCTCGACCATCCTAAGCCAAATTGTGGCGTGTGCCTTGGTTGATATTTGTTGTCCGATTATCGAGTGAATAAGCGAGCTAAAAAGATCGGGATTTACCTCTCGATTGATATGCCCAACCTTTTCGATTACCCCGGCCAATCGTTTGTCTTTGCTTGCAAGATACTCTTTTTCAGTCTCTGAGTATTTAAAATATTGCCCCTGCATTACTCTCCTTTTATGTATGTGTTTGAGTCTGCTGGTGCCTCGCTGCGCTCAGTCATAGAATAGTGGCGAATAACTTGTGCCACTTTGATGTCATATTTTTCAAATAGCGAGTCGTGACCACGCTTTTGCCCCTGACGGTGCATATGATTGTTACGCCATTTCTCAAGAGCCTCCTGACTCTCCCACACGTTAATACTCAGTAGTTTTCCCGTTTCCGTGAGGCTCTCATACCTCTCTCCCGAAATAAAGCCTTCGGCTCCATTTAACTCCTCGCGCAGTTCGGCGGCTATTTTCAAATACTCCTGCTTCCCTTCTTTAGTCGGCTTGACTTCAAAAATTACTATTACACTCATCGATACTCTATTTTTTAGCTGAAAGTTCCACATAGTTTCCCTCGGGATCCAAAACTGCGCTTTCGAAGTAGCCATCGCCCGTGTGTCGAGGTTCGCTCGCTATGGTGTAACCATCTGAGCGTAGACGTTCGGTGAGTTCCACAACCTCGGCTTCAGTACCGATCTCTACATCGAAATGAGCCACACCCATCACGCTGTATCGCTGATCGGCTGAGTTGGCTGCAATATCGGGGCGCGTCATCAGTTCGATACGGCAATCGCTCCCATCGAATGAAAGAAAGTAGGAGTAAAACCGCTTCACTGGGTTGTGGTACAATTCATTGCTTGTCGCCCTGAAATAGGTGCAATAGAACGCACGCATACGCTCTAAATCCTCGCACCAAAGTGCTATGTGGTCAATTTTCATGATGATATATTTTTATTTACGATTCTTCTATGTGATGTGGTGATTCGATGGAGGCACCCATTTTTTTGCTGCTATTTCGCGCATAGCTATTATTTCTGATTTGCCATCTCCCAGCCGATGATTGATTTTTTTCTCTCGCTTCGCCAGTGATATTCTCCCACAACGCCCTCTCGCCTGATCACTCGATGGCAGGGGATTATTAACCCTACGGGATTCTTTGCAACTGCCGTAGCTACGGCCCGTACAGCGCTGGGCATCTCGATCAATTCGGCTAGTTGAGAATAGCTTGTTACATTGCCACTTGGGATAGATAGCAGCGCACGCCATACCTTTATCTGAAATGGAGTACCTCTAAGAAGTAATTTTACCTCACCTTTATCCCGACTGAACATACTCGCTGCAACCTCCCTGGCTGCACTGTCATTGCGTATAAATGTAGCCTCGGACCACTTATTCTTTACGCTTTGTAGCACTTCTTCAAAATCATCATCCACAAACTCAAACGAGCAGATGCCACGACCCGTAAGCGCAATGAAGGCCTCTCCAAAGAGAGTCTCCACTACACCGTAATTTATTTCCAAATCCTTGCCCTGCTTTTTATATTCACCAGGAGTCATAGCCTCAATCTTTACCATCAGGTCGTAGGCTCTCGATTGAGTCGATAGTCCAACATTTTCGCTAGCTGTGATCAGGTTGCGAGTCTTGATAAGTTCCTCTTTTAGAGCCT
Organism: uncultured Rikenellaceae bacterium; assembly: GCA_964371385.1. GTDB lineage: Bacteria > Bacteroidota > Bacteroidia > Bacteroidales > Rikenellaceae > Mucinivorans. The sequence goes on along the minus strand of CAYJLY010000050.1, from coordinate 386 downwards.
CAACTGTTAAGTGTTCGATAAATTGCTTTGGTGTTACCCCTGCCCATTCGGAGAATATGCGCTGAAAGTGAAATTTGCTCATACCAACCCATTGAGCAACCTCCTCCAAAGATGGTTGTTCTTTGTAGTTCTGCGAAATATATTTGATGGCTCGCTCTATTCTGCTGTAATTTATACTGCTTTCCATGATACAACTAAATGATATGCAAAGATAGTCATAAACAGCCAATTAAAACAACCCGAATGTTGCTAAATTCGAACTATTTCAAATTGGTACTTGGCAATAAATCAAAACGTTGCCTTCCTTAGGTTTATCGATTGCGATTAGTTGCAGATTAATGTTAGGTATTTTAATTTTGTCTATTTGTAGCAGTTTCAATCGAAAA
>CAYJLY010000049.1:0-14100 GCA_964371385.1 uncultured Rikenellaceae bacterium | reverse complement strand
TTAGAGTTTGTTTCATGTATCAACGATGTGTATTGGTTCGAGAGTAAAACAACAGACCTAGGCGCGCTCTTTACTCATTTGTTTGCCGATGCGCTCGATAATATAGATCGTAAGGAAACCACTCACCGCCATGCCCACTGCCCATGCCAATTGTGAGGGCTGCCCGCCGAGGGTCTCGAAAGTGGATGGGAGGATATTTCTCTCTAGCAAAGGTATGGTCTCACCGTGAGAGTTGAGGGTGGTCTCGAGGGTTTCTTTCCAAGGCCAAACCTTGTTTAGAGAGCCTATCATAAAGCCTGTTAGCAGAGCCACAGTCACGCTATAGAACTTCTCGAGTAGCCACGAGAGTAGGTGAGAAAAACTGATAATACCAATGAGTGCACCAACCAAAAATATGGCTATAACCCCAAGGTTAAGCTCGCTGATTGCTGTCATTATAAAATAGTATTTGCCCATCAGTAGCAGGATGAATGAACCCGAAATGCCAGGTAGAATCATGGCACAGATGGCCACCGCGCCACTTAGCATCACAAACCACCAAGTGTTTGGGGTTTCGGCTGGCGATACGACCGTGATAAAATATGCAATCACTACACCCACCACCATCGAGATAATGGCCCCTGGGCTAATGCGCTGGATTTGGCGGAAAATCATCAATGCCGAGGCGATGATAAGCCCAAAGAAGAAAGACCATATCAAGATGGGGTGATTGGTCAAAAGGTATTTCATTAGTTGGGCAAGCGAGAGGATAGATATGCCTATACCGCCAATGACTGCAATTAGAAAATTGCCATTGATTTTTTTCCAAAAATCTCTTAGGCGCAGACTCAGCAGCAGTTTGAGGGCTGTGCCATCCACGCTTTTAATCGAACCTATGAGCTCTTGGTAGATACCCGTTATGAATGCAATTGTACCTCCTGATACCCCTGGGACAACGTCTGCCGCTCCCATTGCAATGCCTTTGAACATTAGTAGAATGTAGTCTTTGATTGATCTGATCATTGTTTTTTCTTGAATGATGTAATATTTAACAAATGTAGTAATTTTTTTGCGAACTGAGAATTTGTTTTAGAATTTTGCCATTGGATAGCGCAGTGTGAAATTCGCTATTTTCTTATCCAGCGAGGCCCTAAAACGCGCGTAACTCTCGCTTTGTGGATGTAGTGGGCGATGCGTGAGCGAGCGTTGCAGTTCTCGTAGTTCACCAGCGTAGGTTTTGAGCTTGAGGCTGAAGTAATGCTCCTCGAATCGCTCTATGATATAGTTCACTGCCTGAGCCGAGGGGTGAAGCATGTCGCTCTGGTAGAAACGATAATCCCGCAGTTCGTCCATCATAATCTCAAAGGCAGGGAAATAATGGCTATTCTCGCTGCGTTGGGTGTGCTCGCCAATAGCAGCTCGGAGCAGTGCTTTGGAAAGGGAGTTTTCCACTAATCCGTCCTTGGTGTGGCGTATGGGGCTGAGGGTGAAGATAATTTGTGCGTGCTCAAAAAGTGAGGATATTTCACTTAACGCTTGGGTGATTTGCTCAAAGGTGAGCCTCTCGCGAGAGAACTCCTTGGCGGGAATTTTGTGACAATTTGCCACCACAGCACCCTTGTATTTATAGATCCACGAACTGCCCAAAGTTACTATTACCACACTAGGGGAGCGTACTATGGGCGCTCTATTGATAGCCTCTAGCACTTTTTGAGGACAGGGGGCCGAGAAATCTCCGTGGTGATCCATGCTGTGATAGAGTCCATCACGCTGCACAAGATCCTCCGCTGTGTATTGTGGCGGGGCAACAACAGATCTTAGCGAATGTAGCACAGAGAGCGGATTGTAAACTATACCATTGGGATTGCTTTGAATATCCATGCTGAGATTCTCTAGCGCACTTGCAATATTGCTCGCAAAACAAGAACCCACCGAAAGGATGGAATCTTGGATTCCTAGCTCTAGGTTTGCTTGCTCTAAAGTGATGGTAGTGTGTAGTTTCATTGCGTTTTTATTTTAAGTTCACAAAGATACGATTTTTAGTGAGAATTTATAAAAACTCGACTAATCGCTAACTGAGTTGAATTTTATTATATGAGAAATATTTAAGTTAAAATGATATAAATATTGGTGATTGTGCTTGGAATTGCGAAAAAAATTATATCTTCGTAGTGTAAAATTATAATTAACCCCTAAAAATTTTATAACTATGAAACTCTCTAAATCAAAATTACTGCTATTGTGTTCTCTTGCATTTTTATTTGCCTGTGGTGGTGGAGGTGATACTCCCGATGTGCCCGATGTGCCAGATGAACCCGAAGAAGAAAAAACACGCCCAGCGTGGTACGCCGACTACCCCTCGAATGAATTAACTGGCGATGGTACAAAAACTACATTTACCAGCGAAGAGGTGCGCCTTTCGTTCTTTGGTTGGAGTTACACTGATGACTATGTAACTAATGTAAACTTCCCCACCTACGAGCCAGGAAAGCGCAAGGCAGCGATACTAACCTATCGTATGGGGGCTTGGAAAGAAGGACCTTCGGCTTGGGACATTACCACTATGATCTATGTGAAGGATAAAACCACTGGTGAGTGGTTTGAACTAGTGCGCGCCTTTACGCCCTATGGAAACTCATTTAATTCGACTTGGGAGCGTAAATATTATTTCGATATTACGGACTATATGCCTCTTTTGAGTGGTGACACCGAGTTTAGGGTGTACTACGGAGGCTTTGATGCCACCGAAACGCGTGCGCACACGGTGACTCTAACTTTTGATTTCTTTGAGGGCGAGCCCGAAAAGTTACCAGTGTGGCGTGCCAAGGTCTATGACAGCGCGATGGATGGCAATAGTGGCTACCGTGGGTATGCCTATGGAGTGCCTGGAGCCGACATAGAGGCCCCAGAACGCATGGGACTACGTAGTTTTACGGTTCCCACAAATGTGGATGAATTGGAGTTGCGTGTGGCCATTAGTGGTCATGGTCACGACCAAGGAGTGTTTGTCGATCGCAGTGGCTATACTACTCGCAATGCAGCCGAATTTGACGAAAATTTCTATACCATCAAAATCAACGGGGCAGCCCTCGAGGAGCAGGGACGCATTTTCCGCTCATGTGCTAATAACTACTATCAGGCTGGAACCTACACCTATGACCGAGCCAACTGGTGCCCAGGGCAACCTCTTCAAACCCAGTGGTGGGATATTCCTAGCATTCCTAGCAATCGTGAGGTGACTGTGGATATCGACCTTGAGAAATTTGTTTCCGAGGCCACAAGTGTTAAGGCCGAGGGCGTAGCGCAGTATATAGTGACTGTGGATTTGGTGGGCTACCAAAACAAATAATACTTGTTTATTTTTGATAAGGGTAAATTTTTAGTATATTTGTACTAGAACTTTACCCTTAACTTTTGGGGAGTAATTATGACTCCCCTTTTTAATTGTATCATTATGCTTACACTCATATCGGGCCCTTGTAGTGCCGAAAACAAAGATCAACTGTTCCAAACTGCCGAGGGTGTCGCCAAAGCCGGTGTTAAAATCCTTCGCGCTGGAGTGTGGAAACCTCGTACAAGGCCTGGTAATTTCGAGGGTCATGGCGAGCAGGCTCTAAAGTGGATGGCAGAGGCTAAAGAGCAATTTGGCCTGAAACTTGCCATCGAGGTCGCAACGGTGGAGCATATAGAACTAGCCGCACAGTATGGTGTGGATATAGTGTGGCTTGGTGCTCGTACCACCACTAGTCCTTTTACTATTGAGCAGTTAGCTCCAGCTTTGGCATTTAGCGGCATGGAAGTCTATGTGAAAAACCCTATTTGTGCTGAGCTTGATCTGTGGATAGGGGCGATTGAAAGACTGCAACGAGCTGGCATATCGCGCCTAACAGCTATCCATCGGGGCTTTGTGCTACCTGTGAAAGACATATATCGCAACGAACCGCTGTGGAGCATCCCTTTGGCTCTGAAGAATTATGCCCCCAATCTTTCGGTTATCTGTGACCCTAGCCACATTGCGGGCAAATGGGAGTATGTTTCGCAGTTGTGTTATATGGCTTTATCGCTTGGTATGGATGGATTGATGATAGAATCTCACAATTCCCCCTACCACGCTCTGAGCGATGGACGTCAACAACTCTCCCCAGGGCAGCTCGCCCAGTTGATGGAGGATCTAAGGCGCGATATGCCACATAGGTTCTAAAAAGAGCACATCAAAAAAGTCGGGCTACTTCCATTAAGGAGTAGCCCGACTTTTTGTGTGTATGTATTTGTGAAAAGCTCTACAAGGCGAAAGCCTCACGTAGCATCTCTATGCAGTCAAGTTTTTCCCAGCCAAAGAAAGTGATTTCTTTGCCACCAAGAGTTTCAGTATAGCTCTCGCGACCAAAGTGCCCGTAGGCTGCCGTTGGGCGGAAGATAGGGTTGCAGAGTCCGAAACGCTCCACGATCTTTGCTGGGCGCAGATCAAATAGCTCGCTAACTTTGCTGGCAATCTCTCCATCGCTCATAGCAACATTTGCCTTACCAAAAGTATTCACAAAGATACTCACAGGCTGCGCCAAACCTATTGCATAGGCAATCTGAATCTGAACTGCAGGAGCAATGCCTGCTGCCACCATGTTTTTGGCAATGTGGCGAACAGCATAAGCTGCACTGCGGTCTACCTTCGATGAATCTTTACCCGAGAAAGCACCACCACCGTGGGCGCCACGACCGCCATAAGTATCTACAATAATCTTACGACCCGTCAAACCAGTATCACCCGATGGGCCACCTATCACGAATTTGCCCGTTGGATTTACGTGTAGTATATAGTCATCATGTATCAAATCCAATAGTTGGTCGCCACTGTGGCGTAGGCGCTCTTTAACTTGCGGCATAAGGATGTTTACAACATCCGCCTTGATTTGCTCCAATGAGGCATCCTCGTCGTGTTGGGTCGAAATCACAATAGTGTGTACTCGCTGAGGAATCTGCTCATCGCTATACTCTATGGTCACTTGGCTCTTGGCATCTGGGCGCAGGTAGGTCATTTTCTCGCCCGTACGACGAATCTGTGATAGTTCTTGTAGGATGATATGTGAGAGCATAATGGTGGCAGGCATGTAGCTGGCAGTCTCGTTTGTTGCATAGCCAAACATGATACCTTGGTCTCCTGCGCCTTGTTCGTCTTTTTGATCTCGCTCTACACCTTGGTTAATATCAGGTGATTGTTCGTGGATAGCCGAGAGTACACCACAAGAGTTGCTCTCAAACATATACTCCGCACGATTGTAGCCAATGTGGTTGATTACCTCGCGCACGGTTGATTGAATATCCACATATGCAGAGGATTTCACCTCGCCACTCACAACCACAAGCCCTGTGGTGCAGAGTGTTTCGCAGGCAACCTTCGATGCGGGATCTTGGCCGAGGAATTCGTCTAGTAGTGCGTCTGAAATTTGGTCGGCAACTTTATCTGGGTGTCCTTCGGAAACTGATTCAGATGTGAAAAGATAGCTCATTATTTTTTTGTGTTCGAATTTTATAGTGTGTAGAAATGTTATTGAAAATTGTAGTAGAGGTCCTCAATTCCACTGTCGGATGCCCATTGATAGTTGGCACTGTATTTTTGGAAAGTCTCGCTTTGTTCTGAGCGTGGAATATACAATGAGATACCACTGAAACTGTGTACAGGAATTTCTTGCAGTATGTATGGGGTTGCCGCTTTGTAGATAACTGCCTGGTCAAGTGCACTTTTGAATGCATCAAGATTGGGGGAGCTTGACCATGTTTTTTGGGCGAAATCCCCTAGGTCATAGAAAATGTTACTATAGCCTAGACTTCCACGACCATATTGTTGAATCTGTTGGTATGGCACAAGGGTGATAGGCTCTGAGCTTAGGTTGCTCATGGCTGCTGCCACCGAGAGGAGCCTGCTGTTGTCTATCACTGCAATGGTTCCAGTTTGCATTTGTCCTCCTTGGTTGCTGTAATACTCGTGAAATTCTTTGGCAATTTGAATAGTTTCCTGTTCGCCACCAAAAAGATAGGGGATAATTTTGTGATAGGGTGCGCCAAATGCCATAGTCTCGGCAGTCGATGCGATAGTGTACTTGGATATTGAGCGCATTTGGTAGAGCGACTCAATGGATGCCATGTGACAAGCGTCAAAATACAGGTACTCTAGGTTTGCACCTTTTAGTGCATTTGCCATTTCGTACATCTCAACCCCGTCGTCATTGTTGTTGTAGCTACCATCGCCAAAAGAGCGTTGTTTGTCTGGGTTGTCTCCTTGGAGCCCTTGCAGATAAACCTCAAGTTTAGATCCCACAGCCTCCGAGCTTTTTGTGCTACTCTTTAACGGATTTCTTGAGCCTATGGGTAGCCAGCCCGAACCGTGCGACCACATGATCATTCCATAGCTTTTGGCAGGAGAAATTTGTTTTACTCTATCCAATACCGTGCGCATAAAAGTAGGATCACTGGCAACCGCGTCATTGGGGAAAGACTCCACAACGCGACTAGATATTTTATTCTCCAACTCATCCTTGCTAATTTCCAATAGTTCATTACTATTGTTGAGAGAATTGTAAAATACATATAATTTGCCATTGTAGCTATCATCCCATGCGCTCTCCATCTCGTTGATGTCTAGTTGGGCGAATGAGTTGAGGTTGTTGTTGGCTATCATATAGACCAAAACTGTACGTTCTAGATCTTGTGGAGGTGTGATAGGATCATCTCCCCTGCAGGAGTTCAACAGTAGTGATAGAGCCGAAAGCAGGCTTAGGCTAAAGTATTTTAGTTTCATTTTGTTTTTAGTTTCAAAAAATAATATATTTGGCAAAGGTACTAAAAATTTCACAAACACCCTCTATCTAATCCCAAAATGCTCCTCTATGCTCTCTCTCCAATTCGAGGGCACCCGGCAGCTCTCTTTAGAGCTTAGATCCATACACACCATCACAGTGCGCGCTGTGGCGACATGCACACCGCCGTCAATGAGCATGCGGGCATGCACCGTGAGACTTTTGTTGCCAACGCTCTCAAATTGTGATCTCACTTCCACTGAGCTGCCAGCTGGCACTTCGGCAAGAAAATCAATGTGCGAGGATACTTTTATAGGAAAAAGCGCCTCGCCACCCTGAGTTTTTTTGTGTAGGGTGCTGCTAATTTCGATTCCGAGTACCTCGTGGAATAGCTCACAAATGTTAACGTCAAAATACACGCTAAAATTGCCATTAAATAGATGGCCCAGTACATCGAAATCGTCCCAACGGGTTTGTATTTGTGTAATTATTTCTTTCATGCGTATGCTAAATTTATGGTAGTTAATTAGTTGATCTTGATTGCAAGGGCTATAAGGTAGTTTTCAATTATCTGAAAATCACAAAAATATTTTGTGTCTTTGACTCTGCATTTGATTTTACCATCACTTGAAATGCTCTCCAGTGAGATGTCGGTTTTTAGTTCTATGCCCTCCACACCGTGCGCTTTGTATAGAGCCTCCTTGGCACACCACACCCATAGGTGGGGATTCTGTGGGAAATGCTCCTGTGCTAGGTTGAGTTCGCCATGGGTGGCAAATTTTCTTACAGCTCTCGAGGCATCTCGTTCGAGGTTTTCAATATCGACCCCTAGGGGCTTTTCTCCAAAGGCAAGTACCACCAGATCATGTGTGTGAGAGATAGAGATGTGAGTTTTTGATGCATGGGAGTCTTTGTCCACTAAAATTGGCTTGCCGCTGTCGAGATAAGCGATTTTTCCATCAAACATCTCCTTTACCATCACCCTAGCTCCCACCCATAGGGCTTTGCGCTGCGATCCATTGATGGATGTGAGTTTTGTGATTTCGTCTTGGTTTAACATCGCCCGAACTGCAAGAGTGTCAAGAGTTTCATTTGTGTATAGCTCGCTCTGCCAAATTGCAAGCGAATTGGTTTTGTAGATAATCCCCATTGTGTGTGTTGTTTGGTTGCTTTTGCAAATAGTCAATAAACACAAGTTCTAGCCCTCCATAAGAGCACTTTCGAATTCAACTCTCACCTTTGTGATGCGGCGCCCATCGATCTGTTGTGCCATAAATTTCACACCACAGATTTCGAGCCTTTCTCCGGTGGTCAAAAAATCTCCTTTGGCCTCTAGCATAAGCCCCGCGATGGTGTCCGAATCACCCTTGATAGCATCAAAATGACTGCCCGAGAGGTTGAGATATTTGAGTAGGTCGCCAATGTGGGTGCGTCCCTCAAAAAGATAGACCCCTGGGGAAAGCTGTTGATATAAGTCGGATTTGGTGTCCGAATCGTCGGTTATATCGCCCACAATCTCCTCGAGGATATCCTCAAGGGTGACAATTCCAAGCGTACCACCATATTCATCGACCACAATCGCCATGTGCATTTTGCGGATTTTGAACTCCGCGAGCAGGTCGTCAATTTTTTTATGTTCGGGCACAAAATATGGCTTGCGCAGCAGTTCTTGCCACTTGAAATCATCGCCACGGTCTATGTGTTGCAATAGGTCCTTGATGTAGAGTATGCCCACAACATTATCAAAATTTTCCTTATGTACGGGAATGCGCGAGAAGCCCGAATTTACAACCCTTTGTATTACTTCACCATAGGGCATGTCGTCCTCTATGGTCACAACATCCACACGAGGGATGGATATTTCGACCGCTGCGGTGGTCGAAAAGCGTGCTATGCCCGAGAGCATGCGTTTGTCTTCCACCGAATCGGTGGAGGTGATCTCTAGTGCGTCTTGTAATTGCCCTAGTGACACACTTTGGTGTTGGATGCGCGAGGTGACAGCGCCTCCAATCTTGATAAGCCCCCAACTCAAAGGGCGAAAAACCTTTGATAGCATCCAAATTGGCGATGCCATACGACGTGCAAAGCCCATTGGGCGGTAATTTGCTAATAGTTTGGGCATCACCTCGCCAAATAGCAGCAGGAAGAAAGTCAGAGCCACGGTCTTTATCGCATACTCCATCATTGGAGCTTCGTTGAACTCGACCACCAGATCAATGATATTATTGGCAACCAAAACCGCTGCGATGTTTACTAAATTATTGCTAATTAGTATGGTAGATAGTAATTGTTCTGAGGAGTTCAGTAGTTTGATAATTAGATTGTTGGCTTTATTGCGCTGGCTTTCGATTTGGGCAATTGCGGCTGGAGAGAGTGCGAAAAATGCGGTCTCGCTACCCGAGATCATAGCTGAGAGAAAAAGTAGCACCACTAGTGCTATGAGCCAGTATACAACTGCGGCGCTGAAAGGGAGGAATATTATCGATTGATCCAAAATGGTTTAAAGACTTAAATTGAAAGGCAAAGTTAAAAATAAAAGCTAGGATTTGCAAATTAGCTCGATAATTTAGAGTCTAGGGCTGCGAAGCCCTTGTTTTGCCCAAAAAAAAATTGTACCTTTGTTTCTCATATAGGTGAGTGAGGCTTAGTGAGGAGGGTGAAAATGAGTAAAAAATATATTTATGCAGAATTTAGAACAACTAAAAACCGAACTTGACAAGGTTAATGCCTTGATTACAAAATGGATTGCTCAGGGTTATACCCCTTCAATTGAGAGAGGTGTCGCGCTATCTACTCTAGAGAAAATATATGAGGGTATGGCTGATTTTCAGTCTCTTATCTCTAGTGTCTCGCCCCAGGGAGAATTGGAGCCCGAGATTGAGGTGGAATTGATACTTGCCGATGATACGGACACCGAAGAGGATACATGTGATAGCGCATGTGCGAATGAGGAAACTCAAACTGGTGCTCCCATGGAGTGTGAGGCAGAGGTGTATGTGGTGCTTGGCAGTGAGTTGTCTTTGGATCAAATGGCAAAGTTCTCTGAGGAGCTTTTCGGGGGGGATATGTCAAATTTCAAGGCGCAGGTCGAAAAGTTTGCTCAGATGCCCTCGTTTGAGGATGCTTTGATATATGTGGGTGAGAATTTCTCTTGGTCACCCTCGAGTCAGACAGTTGGAGAGTTTGTCGAGATGCTCGAGAATTACTTTCAAACCAAGTAAGCCATGCTCTATGTAGTGCCAACTCCAATAGGAAATCTGGAGGATATAACTCTTCGTGCATCAAGGGTGCTAGGGGAGGTTGATTCAATTGTTGCTGAGGATACTCGCACTAGCTCTGTGCTGCTCAAACATTTGGGCATATCCAAACCCATGACTAGTTTCCATAAATTCAATGAACACAGAACAGTCGAGCAGCTAGTGGGGCGCATGTTGGGGGGCGAGAAGATTGCAATTATCTCGGATGCTGGCACTCCTGCGATTTCTGATCCCGGGTATTTGTTGGTCAGAGAGGCGATAGACAGTGGCGTGAGAGTGGAGTGTCTACCTGGGGCGACAGCTTTTACCCCAGCGTTGGTCTCAAGTGGTCTTCCCTGCGATAGATTTGTGTTCGAGGGTTTTTTGCCCCCTAAAAAAGGGCGACAAACCCGCCTTAGAGAGCTCGCCGAAGAACCTCGCACTGTGATTTTCTATGAATCGCCACACCGAATTGGCAAGACTATTGCTCAATTAATAGAATTTTTTGGCGAGGATAGAGCGGCCTGCATCTCCAGAGAGATATCCAAGAAATTCGAGGAACACATCCGCGGCACACTCACGCAATTGCTAGAGCGATGTACCAATAACCCTCCCAAGGGCGAGATGGTGGTGTGTGTGGCTCCAGCGAAAAAACTAAAGGGAGTTAAAAAAACTGACCTACGCAATACAAAACTTGAGGGAGAATAATATTTAAGAAACTTGACTTACGCGATAATCAGTTTTTTGAGCTCCCCTAAAAAATAAGATATATGCAACAAAAGAGTGTTTGGCAACTGGTTAAAGATTTTTTGCACGATCGTTTTGATTTGAGTGCAGACACAGCCGACCAAGATGAGGTGCACGATAATATTCAAAAGAGTGTTGAGTTTCGTGGCACTAACCTGTGGATTTTGATATTCGCCACCGTGATTGCATCGGTGGGACTTAATATCAATTCGGCGGCTGTGATTATTGGAGCGATGTTGATCTCGCCACTGATGGGCCCGATCACGGGGGTGGGTTATTCGCTTTCGGTGAATGATTTTGAGTTGCTGAAGAAATCTCTAAAGAACTTTGTCTTAGCTATTTCTATCTCGCTTGTCGCCTCGACATTATATTTTTTGATTACTCCCCTCGACACTGCTCAAAGTGAGATACTCGCGCGCACTAACCCCTCGACTTGGGATGTGTTTGTAGCGATTTTTGGCGGTTTGGCAGGTTTTGTGGCATCCTCGCGCAAGGAGAAAAACCTCACGGTTATCCCAGGTGTGGCGATTGCTACGGCTCTGATGCCACCACTTTGTACGGCGGGTTTTGGACTTGCCACCATGCAGTTGGAGTTTTTGGCAGGGGCTATTTATCTGTTCTTTATTAATGCTGTGTTTATTGCCATTGCAACTTTTGTGGTGGTACGACTGCTCAAATACAAACGCAAGGCTTTTGTAGACCCAAAGAAGGAACGCCGCATGAAGCGCTACGCTGTTTTGATTATGGTTGTGGCGATAGCTCCCAGTGTTGTGATGACCTATCACATTGTGCAAGAGACGCTTTTTAACACAGCAGCAAAACGTTTTACGCGTGATTTCTTCAATTCAGGGGTGACTAATCTAAAATTCGACCCCGAGCGAGGCAATGCCATCGAGGTGACTATGGTGGTGCCTCTGCCCAGTGATAGTATAGCTTTTGCTCGTGGGCGTATGGAGTTTTATGGGCTCAAAAACACTAACTTGGTAGTAAATCAGGCTTCGGATTCGGTGAGTGATAATTCTCTGAAATATCTTCTTACCAAAAGCACAGACGTACTTTTGGACAAGGATAGAAAAATCGAAGAACTCCACACCCAACTGCGCTACTACACCCAAGACACTGTGCCCGTGAGAGATATTGCTCGTGAGATTGGGCGATTGATCAAAGGCATAGAGAGTGTGGTTATATCAGAGGCTGATAGATTCTCGACCAAAGGAGATGTGATTAGTAAAAAACTCCTGTGCCATATAACCATGCAGCAGGGACATCAGATTACCACAGATCAATACGATATGGTCTTTGAATGGTTGAGCGAAAGAGCAAATACCACAGAATTGGATTTGGTGGTGGATACGGACAAACGCAAAAAAGAAACTGAAATTCCCCCCGTCGATAGCACTCAGAGCGAGGAAGATATTGATAACGAAATATAAAACGAATTTAACATAGTATAATTTACAAGAGATGAGAAAGTTAACTGCAGCATTAATTTGTAGTGTATTGCTTCTTGGTGGGTGTAAAAACTCAGCGCAAGGAGATGGAATTTTAAATGATAAACAAGCCGAGGCGGTTGCCCAGAGGCTCGAAGATAGACCTTGGCTTCCCGAGCGCACCTCAAGGGGTGATCTAAAAGTGCAGCAGGCAATGGATTTTCTGTATGCCTATATGCCCTATGGTGATGCGGGTGAATATAGCGAAGAGTTGTTTCGAGTGAACACGCAAGCGGCACTCAAAGCACGCGAAACTATGAGTTGGGGCGATAGTGTGCCTATGGACTTGTTTGTGCATTATGTGCTGCCAGTGAGGATAAACAACGAAGCGCTGGACACCTCAAGAGTGGTGTTTTATGAGCAGCTGAAAGATCGAGTAGAGGGAATGTCAATGAAAGAGGCAATCTTGGAGATCAATCACTGGTGCCACGAAAAAGTAGTCTACACCCCCACCGATGGACGTACTTATTCGCCCTCAGCCATTGTTCGCAATGCGGGAGGGCGTTGTGGCGAGGAGAGCTCTTTCACTGTGGCAGCACTGCGTGCTTTGGGTATCCCAGCGCGTCAGATCTATGTACCACGCTGGGCGCACACCGATGATAACCACGCATGGGTTGAGGCTTGGGCTGATGGCACATGGTACTATATTGGAGCATGTGAGCCAGAGGCAGTGTTGAATAAGGGGTGGTTTGATGCCCCAGCAAAGCGCAGTCTGTTGATGTTCACTAAGGTGTTTGGCGACTACGATGGTCCAGAGAAAGTGATAGCCAAAAGGGATGGTTTTACAGAAATTAATGTAACCAAGAACTATGCCCCAGTCAAAGAATTTACTGTTGTTGTCAAAGACAAAGACGGCAATGTGGTTGAGGGAGCGGATGTGGTGTTTGAGATTTTCAACTATGGCGAATTGCATCCTATTATCACCACGCCTAGCGATGATAAAGGCGAGGTGAGCTACGAATCGGGCTTGGGCGATGTGAGTCTCTGGGCTAGTAAAGACGGAGAGTATGGAACCTCGAAGATAGACCTTAGGGTGAGCGATAGAGCAGAGGTGATTTTAGATAAAACCGCTAGTGATGTTTATGCCTATACCCAAGATTTGGTGGCTCCCGTATCACTGCCAGTGAATAATCCTGTGAGCGAGGAGATGGCGGCAGAGAATGGACGCCGTTGGGCGCAAGAGGATTCAATCCGTGGCGCGTATGTGGCAACTTACCTTGGCGAGGATGATGCGGTGGCGTTGGCGCAAAAAATTGGCATTGATGTCAAGCGAATTGTACCTCTGATTATTAAAGCGCGTGGAAATAGCCATCAAATAGCTGACTTTCTTAGCACCACAGCTAAAGAAGATGTAGAGGTGGCTGTTGAGCTGCTGGAAGTAGTCTCGCCAAAGGATCTTACAGACACCCCCATTGATGTATTGCGTGACCACCTCGAGGGTGCAAAACAATATAAGAACAAAGAGCACTTCAAAGAATATATCCTTGCGCCGCGAGTGGACAGAGAGAATCTTAGCGCATACCGCAGTGTACTTGCCGCAAAAGACCTCAAGGGCGAAATGCCTAAAGGGGGCTATGATGGGGTGAACAGATGGAATGTGCCAGTGTCTCCTCTTGCCGTGGAGCGCCTTGCTATTGCAGATGATGCAGCTTTGGAGCGCTATATGATAGCACTGTATAGAAGTCACGGTATCCCTGCTCGTCGTCAGGCCTTGACAGCTCGCCCCGAGTATTTCGATGGAGAGAAATGGGTGGAAATATTCGCTTCTTCTAAGGAGGATAACGCTGGGGGGGAGAGCTCAGATCTAGAAGTTAAACTCTCTGCAAACTCGCCAGTGAAAGATCCAAAATATTATGC
>CAYJLY010000048.1:0-14248 GCA_964371385.1 uncultured Rikenellaceae bacterium | reverse complement strand
CCCACTTTCTCTTGCGCCGAGCGAATAATATCGTGCGAGAGCCCAATCTTGCGAGCTATCTCCAACGCAAAGGAGCTACCAGCACGCCCCTGTTCGAGCGAAAAGAGCGGCACTATGTTCTGAAGGTCAAAACTCATCGCTCCATTGGCAACGCCATCGGCCGAGGTAGCATAGTATTTCAAGTTGGCATAGTGGGTGGTGATAACACCGAAGGTTTTGCGCTCTCGCAAGTCCTCTAAGATAGCCTCAGCAATCGCACCGCCTATATTAGGTTCTGTTCCTCCTCCAAATTCATCAATCAAGATCAGCGTATTTTCGCTGGCATTCTTCAAGAAAAATTTCATATTCATCAGGTGTGAAGAATAGGTTGAGAGGTCATTGTCGAGCGACTGCTGGTCGCCTATATCTATCATAATCTCACTGAAAATAGACATCTGTGAGTTCGCCTTTGCTGGCACCAGCAATCCGCATTGCATCATATACTGCAACAAACCCACACACTTCAAACACACCGACTTACCCCCTGCATTAGGTCCCGAGATAAGCAAAATACGCTCCTTGGTATTCAGGTGAAGATTCAAAGGCACAATCTCACGCCCCTCCGCCTTTAGGTGTTCTTCCAAAAGAGGGTGGCGAGCATCTCTGAGGTTTATGATGGGATAATCCTCCAAAATGGGTTTAGCTCCACCCGTGCGTAGAGCATAGCGTGCTTTGGCAAGCAAAAAATCCACCTCGCCCACAAAATCACCCGTACACACTATATCGTCCACATCCTCTCTAACCCATGCGGTAAAGGCGGTCAATATGCGCACTACTTCACGCTTTTCGGCAGCTTCTAATTCTCTGAGCTCGTTATTTAGCTCGACCACCTCAACGGGCTCGATAAAGGCGGTGCGCCCTGTTGCCGATTCTCCTTGGATGAAACCTTTAATTTTGCGTTTATGACTCGCATCAACGGGAATAACCGCTCGTCCGTCACGAATATTCACCGACGCATCCGAGGGTGTGTAACCATCAGCCTGCGCCTGCTTCAAAATACGTTGCAAGAGGATCCCCATGCTGGCATTTTTGGTGTGTAGTTGATGGCGAATTTCGGCGAGTTGGGGCGTGGCATTATCGCGCATCACTCCATGCTCGTCGATCAAACGCCTCACGCCTCGCAGTATATCTTCGTGTAGCTCGACATCCTCGGCCATCTCATGCAGCAGTGGGTAGCGCTTTTGCCCACCCTCCAAAAAGAAACGGCAAATCTTTGCGGCAATCTCCAATGCACGACCTAGTCGCACCAGCTCCATTTCGACCAAGAAATTACCTTCGATCTTAGCACGCTCCATAAAACGAGTGTCGTGAAACTCTGTGCGAGGGAAATCACTCTCCATCATCAGACACTCCCTCATTTGGTCGGTGCGCTCTACCTCGTATTGCACCAAAGTCAGAGAACGGCTCATTTGTATACTCCCCACCATTTCCTTTGCCACAGTGCTGTGCACATAAGAAAGCAATTCTTCACGTATACGGGAAAATCCTAGACGGTTCTCGAAATCGGATGGGTAGTACATAGTTGGTCTTTAGCTTTAAGATAAAATGAAATTTCCCGCAAAGGTATCGAAAAATATGCCAAATCGAATATTTCTCCGCAAAAAAGACTACCTTTGTGGGTATGGGAAATACGAAAAAAACGATAAATATCATCACTCTTGGGTGTGCCAAGAACACAGTAGATTCAGAACACCTAGCTGCCGCTGTGGGTCAGAGCTATAACATAGTATTCGACAAAGACCAGCTCTCAGAGGTGGTCATTCTCAACACCTGCGGTTTTATTTTGGACGCCAAGGAGGAGTCGATAGACGCCATCCTACAAATGGCCTCCCTCAAGGAGCAAGGCCAAATCGAAAAACTATACGTAATGGGCTGTTTGAGCCAACGCTATGCAGATGAGTTGCAGAACGAAATACCTGATGTGGATAGATATTTTGGCGCTCGCACCATAGATGACATTATCGAAGAACTACTCCAAGGCGAAGAGAATTCAACGAAAGCCCAAGAAAAACGCATACTCTCAACATCCTCGCACTATGGTTATCTGAAGATTTCCGAGGGCTGCAACTGGGCTTGTGGCTATTGTGCGATCCCGCTGATTCGTGGTCGCCACCGCAGTGTGCCTATCGAGGAGCTAATCGAAGAGGCACACGAGCTAGCCTCAAAAGGGGTGAAGGAACTTATAGTCATCGCTCAAGACACCACCTATTACGGCATTGACCTCTATGGCAAACGCCGCCTAGGGGAGCTACTCGAGAAACTCTGCAAGGTCGAGGGCATAGAGTGGATACGCCTTCACTACGCCTACCCTACCCAATTCCCTGAAGATGTGATAGAGATTATGGCACGAGAGGATAAAATTTGTAAATATATAGATATACCCCTACAGCATGTCTCGGATAATATCCTGAGCTCTATGCGCCGAGGCCTGAGCAAGGCTGACAGCATCGCTCTGATCGAAAAACTCCGCACCGCTATGCCCGAGATTGCCATCCGCACAACTATGCTGGTGGGTTACCCAGGGGAAACCGAAAAAGATATGGACGAACTACTAGAGTTTATCCGTTGGGCGAAATTCGAGCGCCTAGGGGTCTTCCCCTACTCCCCCGAGGAGGGCACTTATTCATATAACGAACTGAAAGATGCTCTGAGCGATGAGCAAAAAAGCGAGCGCGCCGAGAGGGTGATGGCTCTGCAAAGAGAAGTATCACAAGGGGCAAACGAGCGTTTGGTGGGGCGTGAACTTCGAGTTTTGGTCGATAGGGAAGAGGGGGATTTCTATGTTGCCCGCACCCAATGGGACTCGCCCGAGGTCGATGGCGAGGTGATGATACACAAGACCAGCGAGCTCGGTATTGGCGAATTTACCAATGTGCGCATTACCCAGGCAATGGAATACGATTTGTTTGCTCAAATAATTTAACACCCCCTTTAAATACCCCTATTGCTTTATGCTTTCAGATAACCGTCTAATGATTTTCGTTCTGCTACTCCTTTACATCTTGGGAGTGAGCTATATTGGTTATCGCAACCGCAAGAGTCAAAACAGCGAGGATTATTTTCTTGCCTCGCGCTCATTGCCTTCATGGCTACTGGCAATTACTTTTATTGCCTCGTGGTGGGGAGGAGGTTCAGCCATTGATCTGGTGGATCAAGCGCACGGACAGGGCGTAAGCACTTTTTGGATCTATGGGGTACCTGTACTGATAGCCGTGTTTTTGATGTTCCTCTTCGCTGGGGGCATACGACGGGTTGGAACTATCAGTCAAAGTGAGCTGGCTGAGAGGCGCTACGACAGCCGTGTGGCGTTTATGCTCACGCTCTTCATAATTATTTTTATGACCATAGGAGCGGCAATTCAGGTGATAGTGGTGGGAAGGATGTTTCAAAGTTTCTTTGGGGTGAGCTATGAGCTGGCGGCTATTTTCGGGACGCTTCTTGTGTTGTTCTACTCTATGTTTGGAGGCTTTAAAGGCGTGGTAATGACAGACTTACTGCAGTTCGTATTCTTTTTGTTTTCGTCTGTTTTTCTGTTTTGCGTTGCCTACTCTCGCTCGGGAGGCTTCGAGGTAGTGGGCGAACTGGCTGCAACGCAGGGCAAAGGCGGATATACAGATTTTATGCACAACATAGGGGATAACCTTGCCTATGTGATTACATTTGGCACCTCGTGGATGATACAAGCGAACGTGTGGCAGAGGATTTCGGCAGCCCGTACCCCCCGAAGTGCGCGAAGGATGATGATTATCAGTTTTCTAGTTTTCATCCCTCTGTATCTGATGGTGACACTCACGGGCATGCTCACCCTGCCACTGTATGATAGTGTACCCGAGGGTGGAATAGTCCCCAACATCATACACACGCTGGATTTCCCTATGATAGAGGCTCTGCTGTTTATTGGCTTGAGCTCGGCGATTATGTCTACGATGGATTCTCTCTTTAATGCTGGCTCACTCTCGCTGACCATAGACCTCTATAAACGCCATATTGCGCCCAATAAAAAACCATCTACCTACGTAATGATGGGACGCATATCTACTGTTGTTATTGGACTTTTGGCGCTATTGATAGGACTTAAAGTTGATTCCATACTGACTATTTCGTGGATAGGGGCAGACTTCCTCGCTACGGGGGCTTTTGTGCCTCTGGTTGTGGGGTTCATTTGGCGAGGAGGGACATCCACGGCGGCTTTGAGCTCAATGATTTTCGGACTATGCTTCTCGCTCTACAATATGCTCATTGCCCTTGGCGCGGATATGCCCGTGGGTTGGGAGATAGCCTCCGCAGAGCAGGCCTTGGTGGGTATAAGCGCATCGACTGTAATTTATTTTAGCATCTCGCTGCTGTGGCGTGAAGACACAAAAAAAGCGCGTGAATTTATAGAATCACTCAAAGAGAATTCTACTTCAAAATAACTTAACCTTACAATAAAAACACGACTTCTAAAAAATTATGACTCCCAAACACATTCTTTTTCCTCTTGCTTGGCTTGCCACCCTTTCCAACGCTCAAGCCTCGCCCAATAAAGTTAAAAAAGATGCACGCCCCAATGTAATTATCATCTATGCCGATGATCTTGGCTATGGTGATCTTTCGTGCTATGGCATGGAGCGCGTGGAGACTCCAAATATTGATAAGCTAGCGGCCTCAGGCTTGCGTTTTACCCACGCTCATACTTCTTCTGCGACATCTACCCCCTCGCGCTATTCTATGCTCACGGGTTCTTACGCTTGGCGAACTCCAGGAACGGGCGTTGCCGCTGGCGATGCTGCCATGATTATCAAACCCTCGACAACCACCATTGCCGATCAGTTCCGCAGCGCTGGCTACACTACTGCCGCCATCGGTAAATGGCACTTGGGTATTGGAGGGGAAACTGGCAAGCAAAACTGGAATGGAAAGATAGACCCTTCGCTCGATTCCATCGGTTTTGACTACTCATTTATTATGGCTGCAACGGGCGATCGTGTGCCGTGTGTGTATATAGAACAGGGCGTAGTAGCTGACTACGACCCAAGTGAGCCCATACAGGTGAGCTATCGTAAACCCTTCGAGGGAGAACCCCTAGGGAGTACCCATCCCGAGCTCCTGCGCATACTCCCCAGCCACGGACACAACCAAGCCATTGTGGATAGTATCCCGAGAATTGGCTACATGAAGGGAGGTGGCAAAGCGCTATGGAAGGACGAAATGATAGCGGATCGTATCACCGAGAAAGCTCTGAATTTTATGGACAGAAACGCCAATGAGCCTTTCTTCCTATACTTTGCCACCAACGACATTCACGTGCCTCGTGTACCCCACTGGAGATTTAAAGGCAAAAGCGGCATGGGTGAGAGGGGTGATGCGATCTTGGAGTTTGACTGGAGTGTGGGACAGATACTTGAGAAGGTCGAAGAGCTTGGCATTGCAGATAACACCCTGATTATTCTAAGCTCAGATAATGGTGCTGTACTGGACGATGGCTACGTTGATGGCGCAGTGGAACTCCTTGGTGATCACGACCCAACGTGTGGTCTGAGAGGTGGAAAATATAGCGCTTTTGAGGGAGGGACACGTGTTCCGATGATAGTGAGCTGGAAGGGTGTGGTGCCTAAGGGTAAAAAGGTTGATAACCGTTTTTCGCAGGTGGACTACTTCGCTTCACTCTCTTCGCTAATTGGGGTTTCTATGAACTCTGGGCTCGATAGCGAAGATCACCTATCGTTGATGCTCTCGGGCAAAGGAAAAGGGCGTGAGGTAATGATTCAAGATGGATTCACTCGCGCTATTGTGGTGGGCGATTGGAAATACATCAAACCCAGCGGTGGAGCTAAAACAGCATGGCAGACAGGTATAGAGACTGCATGTTCACCAGAACCTCAGCTTTACAACCTGCGTAAAGATCCCTTCGAGACCACCAATATTGCATCGGAAAATCCCGAAAAAGTCAAAGAACTAGCAGAGCTACTCAAACTCATCGAGACGCAAAATTAAGCACCACTCAACAATAAAAAGGCCTATCACAGTATATCTGTGATAGGCTTTTTAATATAATGACGAGTTATAGTTTGTATTCTCGATGCACTCAAAAAGCTAGAGAACTTTCACCTCTAGTTTTTCGTACATACGCCCCACTTTCTCCAGCGCACCATCAACTGTGGTATCGCGAGCGAGCAGAACGCCCATGCGGCGATGACCCACTACCGAAGGTTTAGCGAAGATACGTAGTTTGGTGTCACTCTCGCTCAGTACATTTTCAAGGTTTCCAAAAACCACCTGCGAGCTGTCGCCATGCACTACCACAGCTTTGGATGCCGATGGCGCAAGAATTTTAAATTCAGGAATGGGTAGCCCCAAAATCGCGCGAACGTGCAACTCGAACTGCGAGAGATCTTGCGAGATCATGGTCACCATGCCAGTGTCGTGCGGACGAGGTGACACCTCCGAGAAAATAACATCGTCGCCCTTGATAAATAGTTCCACCCCAAAGATGCCATAACCTCCCAGCGCCTGAGTCACTTTGCGAGCAACCTCGCGTGATTTTTCGATAGCCACAGTCGACATAGGTTGAGGTTGCCATGATTCTTGGTAGTCGCCTCCCTCTTGGCGATGGCCAATAGGGTCGAGGAACGTCGTACCGCCAACGTGGCACACGGTGAGTTGGGTGATCTCAAAATCGAAATCCACAAAACCCTCAACTATCACACGGCCTGCGCCTGCGCGACCTTCGTTTTGGCTAATCTCCCACGCGCGCTCAATTTGATCGGCGGTCTTGACAGTCGATTGTCCATGTCCCGAAGAGCTCATTATTGGTTTTACCACCACAGGAAGCCCTATGGTCTCTATCGCCTCTTGAAACTCTGCGTAGCTCGACACAAAGCGATATGGCGAGGTCTTAATGCCTAATTCCTCGGCCACAAGGGTGCGAATACCCTCGCGATTCATAGTCAAATACGCTGCCTTGGCATTGGGCACCACATTGTAACCCTCTCTCTCGAGAGCCATCAATTCCTCGGTGGCAATAGCCTCAACCTCGGGGATGATGTAATCGGGTTTCTCGCGCTCGATAATCTCTCTTAGAGCTGGGGCGTCGAGCATCGAAACAATGTGCGAGCGATGCGCCACCTGCATTGCTGGAGCGTCGGGGTATTTGTCCAGAGCGACAACTTCAACACCATAGCGTTGAAGAGCGATTGCAACCTCTTTGCCTAGCTCGCCTGAGCCGCAAATTAAGGCTTTTTTGCCCGAGGGCGAATTGATTGTTCCTATTTCCATGTGTTTGCTATGATTTTAGTGTGCTTTAATTATGATGTATGTAGCTCTCCCTCAAGAGGGTTTACTTATGCCACAAAGATAATAATAATTTTGAAAAGTTCGTTTTGGATACGCCCAAAAAATAAATAACTAAAAGTGGGTATTGCCTCGTTCGAAGAGAATGAGTAACTTCGCGCCTTAATTTGGGTGTGCTATACACATATCATTACAGTCGCTAAACAATGAAATTATCAGAGGTAAAAACAGGACAAAAAGTCACTATCATATCACTCACTGGCACAAGCAGCCTACAACATCGTCTCAGCGAGATGGGTTTTGTGTCGGGTCGCGAGATCACAGTCATCAAGAATGCCCCTTTGGCTGACCCCATCGAGTACCGCTTGATGGACTATGAAATATCGCTGCGACGAGCCGAGGCACAAAACATTTTGGTCACCGCCGAACCTGGGGAGTTTATCCTTGGCGATAGTGCGCTCAGCGACCAGAGCACAACCCACCACATAGAGCCTCCCTGTGGTGGCGACAACAAAAAAATACTCGTGGGCCTAGTGGGTAACCCTAATTGCGGCAAAACATCGTTATTTAACCATCTCTCGGGACTCAACGAACACACGGGCAACTATTCGGGTGTTACAGTTGAGAGCAAGCACGCCAGAGTGAATTTTGAGAGTTACACCATAGAGTTTGTGGATTTACCTGGGACTTATTCGATAGCGGATTTTTCGCCCGAAGAAAAACTAGTCACTGAGTTTATCGAACGCCACAAGCCCGATTTGATAGTCAATGTGCTTGATTCGACCAATCTTGAGCGCAACCTTTACCTAACCACCCAACTCATAGACATGGAGCAAAGGGTGATTTTGGCTCTCAACATGTGGGATGAATTCCTTAGAAGTGGTGATAAATTAGATCAAAAACTGTTGTCAAAGCTCCTTGGCATGCCTATGGTCAATATCATAGCCCGCCGAGGCAGAGGTGTAGCGCAACTGCTCGACACCATAGTTAAAGCTTATACTCAAAATATCACCTTCGAGCGAAAAAAAATCAACTATCCCGATATTATCGAGGAACATCTACAGGAGCAAAGCTCCAAAGATCAGAGCACCTCTCGCTACAAAGCCATCCTCGAGGCCGAGAGCGATAGCAAGCTGCAGAATCAATGTCAAAGGGAGTTCAAAGCATCGGTGCGCACCACTGTTGCTACCTCTCGCTATAGTTTTGTGAGGGGAGCGCTCAAAGAAAGCTACCAACGCGCTAGAAGAAGTTTCAATACCCCTTCCTCGAAAATAGATAAATTCTTGACCAACAGATACCTGGGATTGCCAATTTTTGCGGGTATGCTGTGGTTGGTATTTTGGGCGACCTTCACCCTAGGGGCTTTCCCTATGGATTGGATAGATGCGGGCGTGGGGGCGCTAGGTGAGTGGGCAAATGGGGCTATATCAACCCCGTGGCTCAATGATTTGGTGGTCGATGGTATAATCGGAGGAGTTGGTGGAGTAATAATCTTCCTGCCCAACATCCTAATACTGTTTTTGTTTATATCCATCATGGAAGACACGGGCTATATGGCTCGAGCGGCATTCATAACCGACAAGCTCATGCACTCCATAGGTCTGCACGGCAAATCCTTCATCCCCCTGATTATGGGTTTTGGGTGTAATGTACCTGCGATTATGGCAACTCGCACCATAGAGAACCGTGGAAATCGCCTGCAAACCATGCTAATGGTACCCTTTATGAGCTGTTCGGCACGACTTCCGGTGTACATCCTCATCGTTGGCGCCTTCTTTGCTGGCAACGAGGCTAACATGCTCTTTGCTATATACTTGGGCGGAGTGTTTATGGGAATATTAACCTCGATTTTGCTAAAAAAACTAGCGTTCAAAAAATCCAAGGCCCACTTTGTTATGGAGCTCCCTCCCTATCGCATCCCGACCCTTTGGAGTGTTTTTAAGAATATGTGGAACAAGGGTTCGCAGTATCTCCGCAAGATGGGGGGTATTATCCTTGTGGCGGCTGTGCTGATCTGGGCTTTGGGTTACTTCCCCAAGGGGGTGGACACTAATGGAGAACCCCGCCAATCGTATCTTGAGAGTGTGGGCAAGGCTATTGAACCCGCCATCTCGCCGCTAGGTTTTGATTGGCAGATAGGTGTATCGCTGGTGACTGGTGTGGCTGCCAAAGAAATAGTTGTCTCTACTATGAGTGTGATATATCAGGCGCAGGATGCAGAGGATGACACAGAGAATCTCTCGCAGATACTACAAAAAGACAAGTCGTGGAATACGGCAGTTGCTCTTTCGTTTTTGACCTTCGTTCTTATTTATTTCCCCTGTATGGCATCCATAGCCGCGATTCGCCGCGAGGCCGGAGCATGGAAATGGGCTATCTTTACTGTCGTCTACACTACGGGCCTTGCGTGGGTAGCTTCCTTTGTGGTCTACCGCAT
The DNA here is from genome assembly GCA_964371385.1 of uncultured Rikenellaceae bacterium. Classification (GTDB taxonomy): domain Bacteria; phylum Bacteroidota; class Bacteroidia; order Bacteroidales; family Rikenellaceae; genus Mucinivorans. The sequence continues at coordinate 4,500 of CAYJLY010000048.1, read as the reverse complement.
AGCCCTACTACTGATCTAAGACGCATAGCGTCTTTACGATCTGCCTTTTCAGCGGCGTACGCTACGGAGGCGACTCTATCGGGAGCAGGACACCCGCACGGTGAAGCGCGAACACCCTGTTGTGCGTGAGAGCACGGGGCAATGAACTCTTTTCGCTCGTGTGGCTCCTATGCATAAAGGGTGCATAGCGCCTTTATGATTTATCTTTACATAAGCTATTCTTCACATAAACGATAGGGACTAAAAAACGGACTAGCCTGACACATATGTGTCAGGCTAGTCCGTTTTTATATAGATCATAGGGTTGAATATCCCTTACGAGATCATTGGACCATCAAGTGGCGCCACTGTACGTTCTTTTTCTACTCTCTGAGCGAGGTACTTCACTATCAAAACGAAGAATCCTGTGAGAAGCAGATTCAACACTAGGGTCAACAAGGCAATGGTCAAAAGTGAGCCACCCAAACCATAGCCAATAGCAATAAAGATAATACCTGCACCCACCTCACCACGGGTAAACATACCTATAGAAAGAGCCAATCGCTCTTTGAAATCTCTATCACGATATGCCATCAGAGGGAACATCTTACCTATGTTCGAGAGGCAAGTCAGTATCAGAACATGCACTGTAATCTCGCCCCATCCCATCACAGGGCTATTGGTCACGATATATGCAGTAGTGCCATCTTCGCCCACAGGAGGAACTACATCACCAAAGATCAAAGGCGCACTCATACCCACTAGGAACATAAATACATAGGATATAATATCCGCCACCTTAATGTCAATTTTCTTGTGGTCGTGCTTGGTTTTAATCACCATACCCAACACAAAAGCAGGCAAGAGAACCTCGATATGCACCGATCCTTCAGCACCGAAGTAGTGAGAGGTGGTGTGATAGATACCCTCGAACGACAGTGCCAGCGCCATAGCAAAAAGCAATAGTGCCCACCAGCTTTGGTTTATCTTAAAAGTATTGAGTTTTTTCCACGCAAACACCAAACAGAAAGCAATAACCAGCAGTATGACAGCTAGCTTCCATTTCATGCCTATCATCATAATCTGAAGAGGAATCATCAGAAGGATGGTATCAAGGTCGTCGAAAATTGCGAGAACTTGCGTTTTTTGGTAGATCCAGCTACGCTTTAGGTTCGCTGCAGCCAACATCGTAAAGAGGATACCAGCTGAAGTTGGAGCTGCAAAACGGCTCAAGAGCAGATTCTCTTTCCACGCCTCCCAGTTCGAAAACGCTCCATCGGGCAACAGATACAGAAAGTACAAACACACCAAAACCCATGGCACTGCGGCTGTTCCCATTGCAATGAAGTAGTCAGTGGTGTAGCTGCGCCAACGTTTTTTGTCGAGTTCAAATTCTCGACCAACATTAATCATAATAAAAGCCAACGCCACATACAACAGGGCGTTGAGCACGGGTTTAACCGAAGCATAGGATTCATTTCCTAAATATTGCGGTATGATTTGGGATCCAACTAGACCTAGTATTAGAAAGAAGGAGAAGAGGATGATTTTTTTCACTTAAAATTTCGATTTGTTAAAGGGTTAAAATTATACTTAAATTCACAGAATTTCACAAAGATACGCTTTTTTTCTTAAATGAGAGCTTTGGGTTCCCTCTAATTTTTAGATTTCTCTATTGCTATTATTCATGTGGCGTTCGATATAGCTAATTATTATAGTATTGCTCAAACAGAGTCTTTGCCACCTTTACTGGGTCTTCATTGGGGTCGAACACATAGGGTTTGCGTGAGAGCGTCCACCCCTTTTCCATCTCGAAGAGTTTTTGGTTCAACTCATCTAGTTTTTTTGTCTCTCCACCGTGGATTGTGCCCTCGATCTGAGCGTGATTTTGATCTGCGGGCTGGGTGCTAGTATCTGACGTGGGCAGGGAGCTGTTTTTAAGATGTTCAATAAAAACATTCCAACGAGGCAGATAATAATCTTTGAGCATCCCTCCCCATTCTCTGTGCCCATAGTCTCGCACTGCACTGGGTTTTTGCGTCCAAGTTCCAATCAACAGTCGAGCATTATACTCGTAGAGTTTGCTCTGCTGTGGATCATCAGAATAATTGCGCGCAAAGTCCAACCATCGCCCAACATGGAACATAGGGTGAGTGCTCAATAGGCGATCCTGTTGGGTGAGTAACTCTAAGAAACGGTCGCTCCACTTCTCAAACTGCGCAAGGTCACCACTTTTATAGTGTTCCACAAACTTGTAATAAGCCTCACGAGCCAAATCGTCTATGTATTGTCGCACGAGATCCACGGCATCGTATTCATAGCTCTGATTGTGGTTGAATTTATCTGCCTCACTCAAAAATAGTTCCACTCCACGTGCAAATTCCTGGGGATCGTAATAAATCTTACATTGACTCCAAGCCGAAGCGGTGATCGCCTCGCCCTTTAGCGAAGGTGGTGCACAAAAGACAGATTCCGAGGGGCGACGACCATCCTGCCAGGTACCATAGATGGTGTTCAGGAATATTTTCCAACTCTTCTGTATTGACTGCGAGTTTGTGTTGTATCGCCTTTGAGCGTATTTTTCAATCCAATTCTGTAAATTAATATCCTTGGTGTGCCAACGCATCTCGCTCGCCAGATCAAAGACCACAGGATTCACTTCTGTGCCCTCGGGGAAAGCCCCCGTGCCAACCATAGAACGCGAGGCTAGAGCATCTCTTGTGGCACGCAAGGGTTCGCTAGCGATTGCCTCCAGGCGACCGTGCGAGCCTACATTACCACCCCAATTGGTGATATGTCCCCACACCCAAGGAAATCCCTCAAATCCTTCTCTTTCGTGCCATCTATCCCAATACTCTGCACAAATATCTACCACCACAGTGTGCTCGGGGTTTAGCCCCGAAAGCATAGCCTTGGTGGGATTGCCACCCCAAGATTGGATGACCCATTTAGAGTTAGGCGAATTTCGCTGCATCGCATTTTCTACTCTACCTGCACACTCACCCACATCCAGCCCTGCGCTATGCCCTCCCTCGTGGAAAAGGTCACCCGCATAGTACTCCGCTCTACCGAAGAGTTTTTCGGAATTTCGGTACCACGCATCTGCCATACGATCGAAGAGCGGATCGATGGGAGCCAGCAGCAAGGGGCGCTTTAGATCGTTCCATGTGCCTTGGTCTATCATAAGTGCACTAGGGAAGCGTTCTTTGAGCGATTGGGGTACCATGCCATAGAATCCTTGAAGGACGGGTGTCATACCATACTCACCCATGCGAGCGAGTATCTTCTTTTGCAAGATCTGCTGCTGTTGCAACCAATGCTGAGGCAGTGGACCTCCCTCCTTTTCCATGTTCCCCATCAAAAGCCAAGGCAAAAAAGCAGGTCCTGTGAGAAACTCCAAAGCCTGACTTTGGGAGTATCCGAATTCTTTGAGAGTCTCTACCCACACCAATTCTGCTCCCACCATAGCAAGGGGAGCGGTCACTCCATTTAGCGCCATCAGGTCTATCTCTCTTTCCCATTGTTCCCAGCCCCAAAATAACATGGTGTAGCCAAAAGTGCAATAGTTGTAGTTGAACTGCTGTGAGAGATTAGTCTTTAGAATGGTATCAAATTCAGGCAATTTTGAGGGTATTTCCACCGCATCGCCACACCACGAGAGCGAAGAATTTAAAGCATATTTGGCATACCAATTCAATCCAAAAGCAGCACTCGTGGGGCGATTAGCTGTGATTTCGAGTTGTTCTCTATGGCTTTTGATATGCACATAATCCATGGAATCCTGAGTTGGGACTATGGAAAATTGCACTTTTGGAGCAAGCTCTCCAAAGGTTCGCTGGGTGAGATTCTCGAGGTTGCGGATTTGTTTTTTAAGACTCTGGGCTCTAGCAGAAGGAAAAACCAATAGTAAGGTAAACAGCAGAAAAAGATGCCGAAGAGTTTTTATCATGATCATAAACTATAATTTAACGCAGAATTTGTATCTCACCTCCCAGTGAGAGTTTGATGATAGAGGAGCTCTCACCCGTGGCTCCGCGAGCAAACGCAGAATCGACCACAAAATCCACACCATCCCTCACCGCTTGTGATATATCACCAAAGGCCTTTGGGGTAGGTTCTCCCGAAATATTCGCCGATGTAGATACAAGCGGTCGACGGAATTTACGAAGTAGCCCACGGCAAAATTCATTGGAACTGACTCTTATGGCTATGGTTTTTTCAGAGGGCAAAAGATTATCGGCAACACCGCAGCCCCCATCCAAAATCAGGGTCAAGGGTTTGTCGCTCACCTCCAGCAGCTGCCACGCCACCTCGGGTACATTCTTCACATAGCGAGCCACATCGTCGGTGTCCCTCACTAGCACTATCATCGCCTTGCTGTCTTCACGTTGTTTCAGGGCATAGACTTTGCGTACTGCCTCAGCATTAGTAGCATCACATCCCACTCCCCATACAGTTTCGGTTGGATACAGAATTAGTCCGCCCGAGCGTAGCACCTCTAGTGCTTTTTCAATTTGTTCT
>CAYJLY010000047.1:4478-14431 GCA_964371385.1 uncultured Rikenellaceae bacterium | reverse complement strand
AACGCAAAGCGTCTTTATCATTTGACTCTAACTGTGCCTTTTCAGGTCGACACTGGATGTTCTGCTCTGAATAAGAGCAAGACTGCCAGTGCGGCTCGCACCTCCCGTGTGGGGAGCGTGCGCCTTGCTAGAGGGTGCCCGCACTGGGCAATTATTTATCTTCTTTAGGCTTCCTTTTTATGACGAACCGCAAGGGGTGTAGACGAATTTACCTTTAGGTAAAGACGGCCGCCCCTCGGGGGTGCGGTTCGTCCGTCTAGGGTCAAAGATCCATTTTTGATTTGTCTTCGTGGGGCTTGCCTTTTCAAGGCGACACTGGGTGTTCTGCTCTGAATAAGAGCAAGACTGCCAGTGCGGCTCGCACCAGATCGCACAAAAAAACGCAAGCATCACTAAAGATACTTGCGTTTTTATTATTTAGACTCTGTTATAGCCAAATCATTGCCCGTGCGGCTCGCACTGCCGCTGGCACTTACATATTCATGCCGCCGCAGGTGTTGATAACCTGACCGCTAACATAGCTCGAAAGGTCTGACCCTAGGAAGATACACACGTTTGCAACATCCTCAGGGGTGCCTCCACGGCGAAGTGGAATTTTCTCTGCCCATGCCTTGCGTACATCCTCAGGAAGTGCGCCTGTCATCTCGGTAACGATAAAACCTGGAGCGATAGCGTTCGAGCGAATGCCACGAGAGCCTAGCTCTTGAGCGATAGACTTAGTGAAACCTATCATACCAGCCTTAGATGCTGAGTAGTTCGATTGACCAGCGTTACCCGACACACCAACAACAGAACTCATGTTGATGATAGAGCCTGAGCGTTGTTTCATCATAAAAGGAGTAACCGCTTTTGTTAGGTTGAAAGCCGATTTAAGGTTCACACCAATAACCAAATCCCACTGCTCCTCGCTCATACGCATAAGTAGAGAGTCACGAGTGATACCAGCGTTGTTGATAAGGATGTCGATGCGACCAAATTCAGCAACTATTTTCGCAACAGTAGCAGTTGAATCCTCGAAATCCGATGCATTTGAGCGGTAGCCCACAACTTTAGTTCCGTATGCTTCGATCTCTTTCTGAGTTTCGGCAATCGCCTCCTCTGGCGCCATATCGGTGAAAGCAACCGCAGCTCCTTGTTTTGCATACTCAATGGCGATGGCCTTGCCAATACCACGTGCTGCTCCTGTGATTAGAGCAACTTTGTTCTCTAGTAGTTTCATTTTATTTTAGGGTTTAGATTTTTTTTAAACTCATTTTTATTTTTGGACTATGCAAATGTAGTAAAAAAATATTACATTTGCCATAAGTTATACTAAAACCATCAAAAGAAGAATGAAAGCAGATACCCAAATCTTCGATCTAATCGAACAAGAAAAACAACGTCAAACCCACGGCATTGAACTCATTGCTTCGGAAAACTTTGTTAGCGAGCAAGTGATGCAAGCGCAGGGCTCGTGTCTTACTAATAAATATGCAGAAGGCTACCCCGCGGCTCGCTACTATGGCGGATGTGCGGTGGTCGATAAGGTTGAGCAATTGGCCATCGACAGAGTGTGTGAGCTTTTCGGGGCTGAGTATGCCAATGTGCAACCTCACTCGGGCGCTCAAGCCAATATGGCAGTGTTTTTCACCGTAATGAAACCAGGGGATACTTACCTCGGGCTTGACCTAGCCCACGGGGGACACCTCACCCACGGATCACCAGTGAACTTCTCGGGCTTCTTGTATAATCCCGTTGGCTATCAAGTGGATGAGACCACAGGTACTATCGACTATGATAAAATGGAGGCTTTGGCCCTAGAGCACAAACCTAAGATGATAATCGGGGGCGCTTCTGCCTACTCTCGTGAGTGGGATTTTGAGCGCATGCGCGAGATTGCCGATAAAGTGGGCGCTATCCTTTGGGTAGATATGGCACACACGGCAGGTTTGATCGCAGCTGGTCTGTTGAACAACCCAGTGAAGCACGCTCACGTGGTGACTTCTACTACCCACAAAACCCTTCGTGGCCCTCGTGGCGGTATTATCTTGGTCGGCAAAGACTTCCCTAACCCTTGGGGTGTGACCACTCCTAAGGGCGAGACCAAAATGTTTGGTGCTATGCTCAATAGCTCGGTTTTCCCGGGTGTTCAGGGCGGCCCACTAGAGCATGTGATCGCAGCAAAAGCAGTGGCTTTTGGCGAGGCTCTTTCGCCTGAGTATAAAGACTATCAAGCGCAAGTGATAAAGAACGCTTCGGCTATGTCGGCTGCTTTTGTTGAGCGTGGCTATAAAGTAATCTCGGGCGGTACGGACAACCACCTGATGTTGATCGACCTACGTTCTAAGTTCCCTGATTTGAGTGGCAAAAAGGCTGAAAACGCACTAGTGGCGGCAGATATTACCACCAACAAAAATATGGTGCCTTTCGATAGCCGTTCACCATTTTTGACCTCAGGCATACGCGTAGGCACCCCCGCTATCACCTCGCGCGGATTGAAAGAGGGCGACATGGCGGTGATTGTTGAGATGATAGATCGCGTCTTGAGCAACTTTGAAGATGAAGCTGTGCTAAGCGAGGTTCGTTCGCAGGTAAACCAAATGATGCAAAACTACCCACTTTTCGCTTGGTAGTGCGAGCCGAACGCACAACGGCGCTAGCGGCACGCAGGGCTGGAGCAGCGATGATTTTTCTTCGCAAGGCTACCCTTATCTAGGCGTGCGCTTAGGCGTGCACTGGGGAAGGAGTGATCTCTCAAGAGAGAGATTGCTAGTGCGGATCGCACTTCAAATTACGTCTTTGCAAGGTGCGAGGCTAGAATTTTATCGCAAGTATCTTTAATGATACTTGCGATTTTTTCTGCAAGCTGTAGCAATAATTATTTGACTTTGTGTAGAGAGCCTTGCACCTAGCTTTTGTTTTTATGATTTCTCTTCACGGATCTGCTTTTCGGGCTTAGCGCAGGGGGAGTGCGATAGGCTTTCCCTTAGGCGAGCCATGCTTCCCGTTGGGGTGCGGGTGACCTGTTTTGTATAGCCTTTTCAGGGCGAGCCGTACGAGGCTAAAGAGCGGGTTTAACTTTAGTTAAAGACGTTCGCCCCGTTGGGGGGTGGCGCGCCCGTCTATGGGACGCAGAGCGTTTTCTACGATTTATCTTTCACTATAAGACGTTCACCCCTGTGGGAGATTGCTCGCGCAGCTCGCACCGATTTGCAAAAAAAGAGCTAGCTTTGACAATGATTCAAAGCTAGCTCTTTTTATAGTATGGACAAAAAATTACTTCACCCAAGGTTTACCTAGGGGCAGTAGTACGCGTCCGTATGATTTATTGAGCATGGCAGCTGCTGCGCCATAGAAACTACCAATAGAGATAATAAGCTCGCTCCACGCAGCGACAACATGCCACATGTGGCTGCCACAAAGGGTTGAAAGAGTCAGAGCCAGTAGCAGAACATCGATAAAGAGCATCAACACCGAAAGGAAGGTATTCAGGCGGAAGGCTGCAACAGTAATTATAAGCGAGAAGATGAAATAGCCCAAGAAAGCCACACCAAGTTGAGAGAAATCAGCAGTCGATGCGAACCACTCGCCAAACACACCGCCCCCTATCATCCAACTCATCGAAACGCCTAACCAAAATAGTCCGTAGCCCGAGAAAGCGATAGCACCGAAGAGGTTGTTGTGTTTGAAGTCGAAAATTCCAGCAATAAGCTGAGCAATCGCACCAAGGAAGATAGCCCAAGGAATCACGAGCGAGGTGCCGTCGGTTAGCCCTAGTTTTTGTGATGCGGCAACAAATGTTACCATGGCCAAGCCGAACAAACCAAGGGTTGTTGGGTCGGCAACTTCAATTTTTACAGTTTTGTTGTTTTCCATTTTTGTTTTTAAAAGTGTTTATTTGTTTTGTGTTATCTGTCTTCTAAATTCGCTCACCACCACTGTTGTTGCCACCGCCACATTCAGGCTTTCGGCTGCTGGTGCATCCTCGGGGTAGGGAGGGATAAAAATTCTATGACTCACCAGAGCCTCAACCTCCACTGAGATGCCTTGGCCTTCGCTACCCATCACTATCACCGCATCATTGGGGGCAAGTTGGCTTTCATACAAGGAGCTACTCTGGCGAAGAAAAGTGCCATAAACGGGCACGTCCTCACTACGCACACCCTTTAAAAAATCTACCAAATCGCCATATATCACCTCCACGGCAGCGATAGCACCCATGGTCGATTGAATTACCTTGGAACAGTAGCAATCGGCACAAGAGTCACTGCAATATATTTGCTGTACACCCCACCAATGCGCAAGGCGTATAATCGTCCCTAAATTCCCTGGATCTTGAACTCCATCCAGCACAAGGGTCAGACCTTTGCGGCGTTTACTCTTGGCAGCAAAAGGCATTTTCACTAGCGCCAAAGACGAGGGTGCTGATTTGAGGGTGCTCATGCGCTCCATTTGTTCCTTGGTGCAAATTTCGGCGTGCGCCAAGGAGCCCAAAGCTGAATTTTGTTGCACAAAAAGCCTCTCCACACTCATTCCTGCCCCCATGAGTTCTGCGATAAGTTTGTCGCCCTGAGCCACAAACAAACCGTACTCCTGGCGCACTGTACGCTCTCGCAGCGAGCGCACGAACATTATATCTGCTTTTGTTGCCATATTTATAATACTGTGAGTTTTGCAAATTTCTCGAGTAGGGTTTTCGAGCCGCCTACCTTAAAGTCTACGGTCACCCTCACATCCGCTCCTATCTTCTCCATCGCGCTGACCACACCCTCGCCAAAGCGAGCATGTGCCACACGAGCACCCACCACGAGTTTGCCGCTACTACTAACGGCCTTGCGCTCGATGTCTCCCATAATCGAAGAGGGTGATTTTATCTTGCTAAGATTCTGCTTGCCCATACTCTGGCTGCTTGGCGCAGGCCGCGAACCTGAATGTGAGCCATAAGAAGAACCATAAGACGAACCAGCTCTAGAGCCCGCAGGCGAAGGGGAAAACTCCTTTTTACCGCCGTAGCGAGCGTTATGAGTCTCAAGATTTTGTTCAAAAATATTTTTGCGCCCGCCACTGAGCATATCTACGTCTCCTTGGAGGTACTGAGGGTCTATCTCACCCAAAAAGCGCGAAGGGCGCATATCTTCTGAAGAGCCAAAGCGGAAACGGCTCTGCGCAAAACTCAATGTAACGCTACGTTCGGCACGTGTGAGAGCTACATAAAAAATCCTACGCTCCTCCTCTATCTCGCTATCCATCTCACAACGCGAGGAGGGGAAAAGATTCTCTTCCATACCCACAATATAGGTGTGTTTGAACTCCAAACCCTTGCTTGCGTGTACCGTAAGGAGCGTAATGCGAGGGGTGTCATCCTTTTCTTCATCCATATCCGTGAGTAGCGACACCTCCGACAGCCACGCTCCTATGCTAGGGGTGGTATTTTCTTCTGAGGTTTCTTGTTCACCAGCCTCCATGTATTCTACTTGGGGGTGCTCGTCCTCGTTTTGTCCTCCTTCGACTTGTGCGCTCGAAAGGCTATCCACATATTCTTTGATGGAGCTCAAAAGCTCCTCCACGTTCTGTAGACGACTCTCATCCTCAGTCAGTTTGCTGTTTTGTAGATACTGCAACACCCCACTGCGCACTGCCACTTGGTGTGCAAATTCATAGGCGTCAAGCCCCGTGAGATCATTATATATATTAGAGAATATCGTCCTAAAATTCTCCAAGCCTTTCACAGCCGTGCCTCGTATCCCTAGATCCGAGGGCGAAAATTGCATAATAAGCTCCAACATCGAAAGCCCTCTTGCGCTTGCCTCGCCCGAGACTTTAGCCAGCGAGGTCGCACCAATTCCACGAGCAGGGAAATTCACAATGCGGTTCATCGCTTGATCGTCCTTGGGGTTCACTGCCAACTTGAAGTAGGCGAGCATGTCTTTGATCTCAGCCCTTTGGTAGAAGGACTGCCCGCCATATATCTTGTAGGGCAGGTTGCGGTGGCGCAAGGCGTCCTCAAAGCTACGAGATTGGGCATTGGTGCGATACAATATAGCATAATTCGAAGGAGACTCGCCAACACGTACACCACTTTGGATAGAGCGTGCCACCTCTTCGGCTTCATTACGCTCGTTGTAATTGCAGCGTATGGTTAGTTTTTCGCCTACATCGCCCGCCGAGAACAGGCGTTTTGGTAGTTTTTGGCTATTGCGTTCGATAAGGCTATTGGCTGCATCCACAATATTTTGGGTCGAGCGATAGTTTTGCTCCAACTTAATGACCTGCGCCTCGGGGTAGTCGGTTTGGAATTTGAGGATATTTTCTATCTTCGCACCACGGAACGAGTAGATACTCTGCGAGTCGTCGCCCACCACACAGATATTGCGGTGAAACTGTGCCAAACGTTTGAGTATCAAGTACTGCGAAGAGTTTGTATCCTGATACTCATCCACCAAAATATACTCGAATTGCTGTCCAAGTTTTTCGCACACCTCGGGGAAATCACGAAGCAGGATATTCATATACAACAGTATATCATCATAGTCCATCGCTCCCGAACCCTTCAAACGGCGGAAGTACTCTCGGTACACATCACACAGCTGGGGCATACGCATCTGTCTGTCCTCCTCGATGATCTGAGGCTTTTGGGCATAGACATCGGGCAGGATCAAATTATTCTTTGCCAACGAAATTCGCGAAGCAATGGGGCGTGGTTTGTATAGGTCAGTATTAAGATTCAGATCCTTAACCACGCTCTTTATCAAGTTCTGCGAATCGGTCGAATCATATATCGTAAAATCCGCTGGAAACCCCAACAAAGAGGCATTCTCGCTCAAAAGCCTTCGGAAAACACCGTGGAACGTACCCATGTAAATACCCCTCAAGCGTGAACCATCCACTGCCGAGCGTATACGCGCGGTCATCTCCTTTGCCGCCTTGTTAGTAAAGGTCAGCGTGAGGACATTCCAAGGTTTCACACCCTCCTCCAACATATGGGCTATACGAGCGGTGAGGGTACGGGTCTTGCCACTACCTGCGCCTGCTATAATAAGGGTTGCTCCTTTATAGTTTTCGACCGCCGCTCTTTGAGGTTCGTTGAGTCCGTGAAGTATGTTATTTTCTGACATTGTCTATATGTTGTTTTGGCGCAAAAGCGTCTATTTTTATTTTCTTTGGGTTTGCGTTTTCGAAAGCTTGCGGATGAGCTGGTCTTCGCAAGAAGAGCAGGGCTTCCGCGCGGGGAAGCTTTCGCCCTGCTATGGTTTATCTGTCCCTTATGTTTGCTCTAGCTTCTTTCTTTATGGTTTCGTTTTTGACGAAGAGCGGTCTACGCTTCGCTCCGACACGTGTTCTTCTGCAATCTCCGAAACCAAGGAGATTTATTTTTTTGCTTAACTCTAACTGTATCTTTTCAAGGGCGAACCGCAGGGGGGGGGGACGCAGTGCGTCTTCTATGATTTATCTCTCACTATAAGACGGTCGCCCCTCTGGGAGATTGCCAGTGCGGCTCGCACCGGTGCGCCCGTCTCTGTGTTTATCTCCCATTGCTGGTCCAGCTCTAACTGGTGCCAGTGGCACTTGCAATCATTAAACTCACGGCCTAAAGCAGTTCCTCCCACTGGGACATGGTCTTATCCAGGTCGGCTTTGGCGGCGGTGTACTGGGCAAGTAGTTCGGGGCTGTATTTTGAAGGGTCGGCAAGCGCTTCTTCTAGTTCACTCACCTTCGCCTCTTGCACTTCGATTTGCTCTTCGAGCAGCTTTATTTGTTTCTTTTGACGCGCGGCAGCCTTATCATCGGGGGTGTTATTTGGTTTCCTTTCGGCTTTTTTTTCAGCTTTTTTCTCGGGTGATTGTTCGTTTGTTTTGGCACTTTTCTCAGGAGATTTCTGGCCTATTTGCGCCATATTCTCTAGCTTGCGTTTTTCTACAAACTCCCAGATGCCACCCAAATACTGCTTAACTGCCCCATCTCTGAACTCATAGACAGTCTCAATGAGCCCGTCCAAAAAGTCACGGTCGTGGGAAATCACCACCAAAGTACCGTCATATTTCGCCAAGGCCTGCTTTAATACCTCTTTTGAGCGCATATCCATGTGGTTGGTCGGCTCATCGAGAATAAGCAGGTTGTAGGGTTCGAGCATCAGGCGCGCCATCGCCAAGCGTGAACGCTCGCCACCCGAGAGCACTTTCACTCTCTTATCTATATCCTCACCACGGAACAAAAACGCCCCCAAAATATCACGTAGCTTGGTGCGTATATCGCCCACCGCCACACGGTCGAGGGTATCGAATACCGTAAAATCTCCATTCATCAAATCCTCGTGGTTCTGCGAGAGGTAGCCTATGCGGATGTTGTGTCCTGTGCGCACCTCGCCCTGGGTTGGAATCAGTTCGCCCATAATTTGGCGCACGAAAGTAGTTTTACCCTCACCATTTTTACCTACAAGGGCAATTTTTTCGCCTCGCTGGACTGTAATATCCACACCCGAAAACACGTGTTTCTCGCCAAAGCTCTGTCCAGATTCCTTAGCCTCCAGCACCACTTGCCCCGAACGAGGAGCGGCAGGGAAGCGTATGTTCATAGTCGAAACATCCTCTTTATCTATCTCTATGCGGTCGATTTTCTCGAGCTGCTTGATGCGAGATTGTACTTGGTTGGATTTAGTCGCCTTATAGCGGAATTTTTCGATAAACTCCTCTGTCTTTTCTATCAGTTTTTGTTGATTCTCGAAAGCGGCCGTTTGTTGTACTAGTCGTTCGGCACGCAGGGTGACATAGTGCGAATAGTTGGTTTTGTAGTCCCACGCACGTCCGTTCATAATCTCTATGGTGCGGTTGGTGACATTATCCAAGAACGCCCTATCGTGTGAAATCAGAATCACAGCTCCCGAAAAATTCTGAAGATACTCCTCCAACCACTGGATACTCTCAATATCAAGGTGGTTGGTGGGCTCATCCAGCAAAAACAGAGATGGTTGGCGCAGTAGCAACTTCGCTAGCTCTATTCGCATCCTCCATCCACCACTAAATTTAGAGGTTGGTTTGTCGAACTCGTCTCGTTTGAAACCCAGTCCTAGAAGTACTTTTTCAAGCTCTGCATCACGGTTGTCACCCCCTAGAAGGTGATAACGCTCGGTGGCATCGCTGAGGGTTTCGAGCAATTTTTGGTACTCGTCCGACTCATAGTCTGTGCGCAGAGTCACTTGCTCGGTGGCATCGGCTATGGTTTTTTCGAGGTTCAAAATTTCCTCGAAAGCCTTGCCACATTCCTCAAACAATGAGCAATCATCGTGCACCACCATCTGTTGGGGTAGGTAGCCTATGGTGCAATCGCCACTACGGCTCACAGTCCCCGATGAGGGGGTTTGAAGTCCGCATATAATTTTGAGGATGGTCGATTTGCCAGCTCCATTCTTACCCACCAAACCTATGCGCTCACGGGGGTTAATCAAAAAACTTATATCACTAAAGAGGTCACTTCCCGAGAAAGTGACCCTGAGATTATCAACTGATAGCATTTATGTTATATATTTTGTCTGTTCTTGTTGTTTTTGATGTGCCTTTTGGAGGCACACCGGTGCCAGCGGCACTTGCGATGATTTATCTCTCTCTAAATCATATCTACTTTAATTCAGGAGCAGCAGAGCGGTGCCAGCGGCACTTGCAATGATTTTTTTCTCACTACGTTTGCTCTAGCTTCTTTTTTTATGGCATAGCACCTGAAAAAGTCCGGTTTCACTTCGTTCAACACGAGCCTTTTTCAGGCTCTATGTCAAGGAGGTTTATTTTTTGTTTAGCTCACACTGCGCCTTTTCTCGGGGCGCACCCGCACTCCGAGCTGGAGCAGCAATTACTCATCTCTTACTTGCCTGATGACACCTGCGCATCCCCTGCCATCATTGCCCGTGCGGCTCGCACCGGTGCGCCCGTCTATTTGCATTGGCTCTCAAGGGCGTGCGCTACGGGGGTGCTGATCTCCCAAGA
>CAYJLY010000047.1:1463-4378 GCA_964371385.1 uncultured Rikenellaceae bacterium | reverse complement strand
TCTATTTGCATTGGCTCTCAAGGGCGTGCGCTACGGGGGTGCTGATCTCCCAAGAGAGCAGGGCTCCCGCGGGGGGAGCGTACGCCCTGCTATGCGTGCTATTCTGTGCCGTCATTGCCAGTGCGGTTCGCACCAGGACACCCAGTGTCGCCCTCGTCACGCAATCCTAAAGGCACAGTTCGAGTAAATGACAGAAGACGCTCTGCGTCCTCTCACTACTTAAGCATAGCCTCTATTGTCGCCTTGGGATCTTCGCTGCCGAACACTGCGCTGCCCGCCACTAGCGACTCGGCACCCGCTTCGAACAATTCGGCTGCGTTATGCTCGCCCACTCCTCCATCAACCTGTATCATCACATCCAGCCCTCGCGAGACTATCATCTCTCTGAGGCGCTTGATCTTATCGAGGGTCGAGGGTATGAATTTCTGCCCCCCAAATCCTGGATTAACCGACATCAATAGCACCATATCAACATCGCAAAGCACCTCTTCAATAGAGGAAAGCGGAGTCGCTGGACACAGAGCCACCCCTGCGAGCATCCCTTCGGCCTTGATGGCTTGGATGGTGCGGTGAAGGTGGATAGTCGCCTCGACATGGACAGTAAGAATATCTGCGCCCACGCGTTTAAACTCAGCGATATAGCGCTCGGGTTTATCTATCATTAGGTGTACATCGAGCACTTTGTCGGTAGAGCGACGAATGGCCTCAATCACAGGCATCCCATAAGAGATATTAGGTACAAAAATGCCATCCATAATATCTAGGTGAAACCACTGCGCCGCGCTTTCATTGAGCATCTTGCAGTCGCGCTCTAGGTTCAAAAAATCTGCTGCAAGCAGAGAGGGTGAGATAATTTTTTTCATCGTTGTGAGTTAAATTCTGCGCAAAGATAGCTATTTTTGTAGAAACTTTTTTTCTCTGCATGAGGTTTTCTTTTTATTGAACCAACCCTCGCCCAGAGAAAAGCACCACGTGGCACAGAGCAACAAAATGAGCACAATAGATAAAATATTAAATGACCACTGGGGTTACACGGAGTTTCGCCCCCTTCAGCGTGAGATTATCGAGGCGGTGTGCTCGGGGATGGATACTGTGGCTCTACTGCCCACGGGGGGAGGAAAATCGCTCACCTACCAAATCCCTGCTTTGGCTTTGGAGGGGGTATGTATAGTGATTTCACCCCTGATTGCACTGATGCGCGACCAAGTGGATGCTCTGAAAAAACGAGGCATAAATGCCGCTATGATAGACTCCTCGCTGAGTTCCTACCACATAGAGCGCATCTTGGATAACTGTTGTTATGGGGACGTAAAACTGTTGTATGTCTCGCCTGAGAGACTCTCCACAAGTATGTTCCGCCGCCGAGTAAGCGGAATGAGAGTGTCACTGGTGGCTGTGGACGAGGCGCATTGTATCTCGCAATGGGGGCACGATTTCCGCCCTAGCTATCTGAAAATTGGCGAACTGCGCAAGGGCTTAGAGGGCGTGCCCTTTATGGCTCTTACAGCCACGGCAACCGATCGTGTATTGGAGGACATAACAAAACAACTAAACCTAAAAGGACAAAAAATCTTCAGGGCGAGTTTCGAGCGAAACAATATAAGTTTCCTGGTGCGCTACACCCAAAATAAACTTGACTATATATATAAGGTGGTGAGTTCCATGAGCGAAAGTTGCGGCATAGTGTATTGTCGCACACGCAAAGACACCAAGGATGTGGCGGATTTTCTGTGCTCCAGGGGTGTTAGTGCCGATTTCTACCACGCGGGCTTGGGCTATAAGTTGCGTACACTCAAACAAAATGCGTGGAGCAGTGGCGAGTGTCGTGTGATGGTCGCAACCAATGCCTTCGGGATGGGTATAGACAAGAGTGATGTGCGCTATGTGGTACACCACACCCTGCCCGAGAGCCTTGAGGCCTACTATCAGGAGGCGGGGCGTGCAGGGCGAGATGGCGAACCTTCGTTTGCAGTACTGCTCTACGACTCCAACGATGGCCGCTATGCCCGCACTCGTGTGGAGAGCTCTTATCCCAGCCTAAAAGTAGTTCGAGAGGTCTATGATGCCTTGCACAACTATCTCAACATAGGCTACGAGCAGGGACAAGAGACCATAGCAGAGTACTCCCTAGAGAGCCTTGCGATGGATGCTCGCATATTTTCGTTCACCCTACTATCAGCCCTTAAACTCCTAGAGCTAAACAGCTATTTGACTCTTATCGAAGAATCTGAACGCCCCGCACGCGTGCTTTTCCGTGTGGATAGAGACAAACTCTACGACCTTAAAACACAAGACCAGAAGAGTGAAAATCTCCTGCAAACCATCCTGCGCAACTACACAGGGGTTTTTACTGACTTCACCTCCATCGACATTGCTTTTTTGGCGAAAATTGAAGGGTGCACTCTCAAAGACGTTCACGAGATGCTAAAGGATCTCTCGCGAGAAAAAGTCCTACGCTACATACCCCAACGCAGCACCCCGCTTGTAAATCTCCACTATGACCGTGTGCCATCGAGCGATATTTACATAGCCCCTTCGACCTATCTCCAACGCAAAGGCTGGGATCAAGTGCGTTTGCTCTCGTGCATAGACTACGCACAGAGCTCACAGCGCTGTCGTATGGTGGTGATGTGTGAGTATTTCAATCAGCGTGATGTGCCGCCCTGTGGTCAGTGCGATGTGTGTAGGGAGCGGCGTGGTCAATTCAGCGAAGAGGGACTATACGAAGCAACGCGCGCGATGATTTCTAGTGTGATGGCTAAACAAGAAGAAGGAATGAGCCTTTATGGCCTTCTCGAATTGGGAGGTGCCCCCACCAACGTGATAATCAACGTAGTGCGCGAGATGCTAGCCGAAGGAACCCTGCGCCAAACCAACTCAGGCGAGCTCCGAGGCGTGAAATGAGACACTTGCAC
>CAYJLY010000047.1:0-1363 GCA_964371385.1 uncultured Rikenellaceae bacterium | reverse complement strand
CGAGTTGAACTAGCAATGAGAGTTAAACAAAATCATTGCAAGTGCTGCTGGCACCGCTATGCGTCCGAGCCGCACGGGCAACGGTTATGTTAGAATTAAATAATCGCCCCGTGCGGGCACGCACAGCAGGGCTCCCGCTGGAGCCCTGCTCTCTTATGAGACCAGCTCCGCCGCGTACGCCCCTAAGCGACAACCCTGCGAAGATAAATCATTGCTACTCCAGCTCTAAACGTGATATACTTTTGCGCATCAATAGATTTTCCTGCCCAGCCTATCTATGGCTGCGGCACCCACAGGGGCGGTTAAGATAATAGAGGCAATCGCCACGGTGAGCACTATTTCTCCACAGGGCAGCCCCATAGCCAAAGGAATACCGCCTATTGCAGCCTGAACAGTGGCCTTGGGTGTGAAGGCAACCATACAGAATATTCTCTCACGCACATCCAGATGGCTCCCCGAGGTTGAAATCCACACTCCAGCCATGCGCACCACCAACGCCAAGGATATAATTATAACGGCACTCCAACCCACCCCCAGCAGGTAAGGTAAATTGAGCGACGCGCCCACAAGCGTAAAAAGCACTATCTCCGCCCCGACCCAAAGTTTATTGAACTTGGGCGAAATACGGTTCGCCAAAAGAGGATAACGATTGAGCAACACAACACCCATGGTTATCACAGCGAGCATAGAGGAAAATGGCACTGCGCCCTGCAAATAATCCTCGCCCCTTAAAAACAAAAACCCAAGGCTCAGAAGTAACAATACCTTTAGCGAGTCTCGCATGTGCACCGCCTTAAATAGAACACTCATAGCCCAACCACTAAAAACCCCCACTAAAAGCCCCAAGAGTAGCGCTAAAGGTAGATTTAGAATCATTCCAACATTTATACTCATTCCATTTTCCAATGAAACCGCCGCTCCAAAGAGCACAATCACTAGTATATCGTCGATAGAGGCAGCCCCCATTATCATCTGAGGTATGCCCTTTTTGGAGCCCTTACCCCGCTGTATCATCTCCAACATGCGAGGCACTATGACCGCGGGGGACACTGCTGCCACCACAGTACCTATTATTATGCCTTCCAAAACACTCACCCCCAAGAGCCATGGAGCCAAAGCAGCTATGGCGGCGATTTCAAAGAGAGCTGGCAGGAAACTCATCAAAGCTGCACTGCGTCCCACACCCCGCAGTTCTCGGAGGTTTAGAGCCAATCCGCTGCGAAAAAGTATTATCACCAAGGCAACCTCACGCAACTCGCCACTGAGGGTTAAAATTTCGCCATGGAGGGCATCTAAAACAAAAGGCCCCAACACCACACCCCCCAAGAGCATGCCCACCAAGGAGGGTAGGCCTAGGCGGCGA
>CAYJLY010000046.1:7523-14591 GCA_964371385.1 uncultured Rikenellaceae bacterium | reverse complement strand
TGCGAGCCGCACGGGTGGTGGGTTTGCCTTGCCCTATGATTGTTCTAGCTTTTCGTTTGTATTATAGCACTTGAAAACGAGCGGTTTCGCAGGTGCTCAACACGTATTCGTTTTCAAGCTCTCTATCACGGAGGCTTTTTTTGTTTTGCGTTCAAAGGGTGGACGCTAGGGTATCCCGCTTATCAAGAGTAAGACTGCCCGTGCGGCTCGCACCTCCCGTGGGGGAGCGTACGCTCTGCTTTTTGTATTAGCCCTCATTGGTGCTACGGCTTGGTGCTAGCGTCTGTTTGTGAGGCTTACACCGCTTCGCACCACTATATAGAGAAATAATTTTCGGGATTTACGGCAACGCCACGTATCCAGAACTCAAATTCCAGCACCGAGGTGCCGTCTTGCGCAGCACCACATTCCCCTATGACTTGCCCGCCTTTCACGCGGCTGCCCACACTGGTGAGTAGGCGGTCGACTCCACGCACTATGGTAATCATATCGCCCGAGTGTTGCACTACTATGGTGTAGCCCGATTCTAGGTACCATTGGTTTGAGATTACTACCCCATCCATTGATGCCAAGACCGCCCCCCCAGCGGGAGGAGATATTGAGACCCCGAAATGCTTATCTCTAGGGTCGAAAGCCTTGACAATAAGACCCAGCGAGGGGGGCGTAAACTTAAAAGTCACCTGATTTTGCAGGCGTAGACTCTCGAGAGTATTTAGGGTGTCATTTTGATATTGATCTCTCAGAAGCGAATCCAGCGTGGAGCGACCCACAAATTCGCCAGCTTCGGTAACCTCTTTGAGCGAGTCTATACTCGAGGAAGGCACACCTCCATCAAGCACCAAGAGCATATCGTTGTAGTAGGTGTTCCATTTGCTCAGTTCTCGCTCCATGGAGTCTAATTTTTTGATATTATCAAGCAATAGCGCCCTTGAGCTAGCCCCTGGGTGGGCGGGGGCGAGATCAAACACGGGGGTGTAGAGCACTAAAGCCAAAGCTCCCGCCACCATAGCCCCAAAAACGAGCAGTACGCCAAGGTAGATTTGCCAGCGGCTAATCATTACTCGCCACAGCTCACGCCCCGAGCGTATGTCGCGCAGGGAAAGTTTGTTGCGGCGTAGAAAGTATGTGCGAAATTTTATCTTCATAGGGATATGGTTCTTTTATTTTGCAAAGTTAGTTTTTTTTTATATGTTTGTATTGGCTTTCGTGCAATTTATGCAAGAATGAAGATAGAAAATATAAACATTTAAATATACTAACGATGAAACCTACACTTGTAGTATTAGCAGCCGGAATGGGCTCACGCTATGGCTCACTCAAACAAATCGATGGGGTTGGACCCAACGGAGAGCCAATTATTGAATATTCAATCTTTGATGCCATTCGTGGTGGCTTTGGAAAAGTGGTCTTTGTGATCCGCAATTCGTTTGCCGAGCAATTCAAAGCGGCGCTAAACCGTGATAAATTCCAGGGCAAAATCGAGGTGGAGTATGTGTTCCAAGAGCTAGATTGCCTGCCTGAGGGTTATTCACTACCCGAGGGACGTGAGAAACCATGGGGAACTAATCATGCAGTGATGATGGCCGCAGGGGTGGTTAATGAGCCTTTCGCGGTGATTAATGCTGACGATTTCTATGGTCAAGATGCTATCGCTAAGATGGGCGAATACCTCACAAGCGTTGGGGGCGAGACTGGTAAATATGCGATGGTGGGCTATGAGGTGAGCAAGACTCTCTCGGAGAATGGTACTGTGAGCCGTGGTGTGTGTGAAGTGGATGCAGAAGGCCTGTTGGCTGGTATGGTTGAGCGCACGAAGATTGAGCGTCAGGATGGTAAAATCGTATTTATCGAAGAGGATGGCACCTACCCATTGGCTGAAAATGCGCCTGTTTCGATGAACCTATTTGGTTTCACACCTGATTATTTCGAACATTCAGAGAGTATCTTCAAAGCATTCTTGGATGAGAATATCAACACGAACCTCAAGGCTGAATATTTCATTCCTTTGGCGGTGAACGAACTAATTGGCAACGGTACAGCAAAAATGAAAGTTCTTAGCACCACCAGCGATTGGTTTGGTGTGACCTACAAAGAGGACAAGCCCGTGACTGTTGCGAAAGTTGCAGCGCTAATCGAGGCTGGAGTCTATCCAAACAAGCTTTTCTAAGGTTCTTTCGCGTTTCAATTTTTTCGTTACATGGTTGCGACTATGCGCCTTATGTAAGAAATCGAAAAACAAAATACCCATAGAAATAAAATACTAACCCAAAACTAAAATTACAGTAAAAATATATGGATATCGAACAAGTGATATGGGGAGCAACCACCGAGGGTGAACCCATTGTGCTCTATACGATGACCAACGGCAAGGGTGAGTGGGTCAAACTCACCAACCTTGGAGCCACTATTGTGGGCGTTGGAGTGAAAGACAAAGACGGCGTTGTGGGCGATGTGGTGCTGGGCTATAAAGACTGGCAGTCCTATCAGGGCGATGGCGCAGCGATGGGCAAATCTGTCGGCCGCTATGCTAATCGTATCGCACGAGGTAAATTTACTCTTGATGGGGTGGATTATCGCTTGGCTATCAACAACGGACCTAATGCGTTGCACGGAGGCCCTACGGGTTTTCAAAACCGCATTTGGGCAAGTAGAGTAGAGGGCGACCGTGTGGTGTTTAACTACGTGAGTGCCCCTGGCGAAGAAGGCTATCCAGGCGAATGTGGCGTGGAGGCATGCTACGACTGGGATAATGAGGGCAACCTCGAGATCACCTACTTTGCAAGCACAGACTCTGCAACTATCGTGAACCTTACAAATCACGTATATTTTAACCTCAAGGGTGACGGACAAGGCACCATCGAGGATCATCACCTACAATTAGCTGCCGAAAAATGGCTACCAACTGACTCAGTGCAAATCCCAACGGGAGAACTTGCTGCGGTTGAGGGTACGCCTATGGATTTCCGCACGAGCACAGTGATTGGCTCTCGCATAAAGGACGATTTTGAGGCTCTGAAAATCGGCAAGGGTTACGACCATTGCTGGGCAATTGATGGTTGGGAGAAAGACAAAATGAGCTACGCAGGCGAACTTTACAGCGAGCAAAGCGGACGCTATGTAAAGGTTTCGACCACCCAAGTGGGCATACAAATCTACACAGGCAACTGGCTCGAGGGCTCGCCCGAGGGTAAATGTGGAGAGTATGTTGATCGTAGCGGAGTAGCGCTGGAGTGTCAGGCTTTCCCCGATAGCCCCAATAAAGCGAACTTCCCAAGCGTGGAACTTCGCAAGGGCGAGGTCTATGAGCAGCACATAGTGTATAGCTTTGGAGTGAGATAACCTTTAGCTTCTTTTTCTTGAAAATTTGAATAAAGAAAACAAACAATAAACAAATTAACTAACACAAATTTAAACAAAATGAATCAAACAAAACAAGTTTCCTACACAGGACCATTTATTACAATGGTAGCCCTGATGGCATTGATCGGCTTTCTGACGGTGCTTAACCAGCAGTTCCAGGTGCCTCTTCAGTCGGCTTTCCTTTCAGAGGCGGGCGAGATGAAAAACACCCTGACAACTCTTCTTACCTTCACCTTCTTCCTTGCCTACCTTGTGATGGGTATTCCTTCGGCTAAAATGGTTGAGAAGCGCGGTTACCGCTCAACACTAGTGATCGCTCTGTTTATCCTAGTTGGCGGTCTTGGACTATTCGAACTATCTGCATGGGAATTCCAAGCAATGGGTAACAGCGTAACTATGGGTGGGGCAACCATTCCGGTGGCTTACTTTATTTTCCTTCTAGGCTCGTTCGTTGTGGGTACCGCGATGACTTTCCTTCAGGTGGTTGTTAACCCTTACCTAGTTGCTTGTAACGTGAAGGGTACTTCGGACGTTCAACGTCAGAGTATCGCTGGTGCGGCTAACTCTATGATGACCACTATCGCTCCTTTCTTTGTGGCTTATGTGATTTTCGCAGGCCAAGATATGAGCTCTGTGCAAATCGGCTCGGTGATGGTGCCTTTTGGTGTTCTAATGGGCGTTGTGGCAGTTCTTGCTGTTGCTCTAACGAAAGTTAATCTTCCTGATATCCAAGGTACAACCTCAAACAAAGACGAAAAACTTCCAGGTTCGGTGTGGAGCTTCTCTCACCTAGCGCTTGGTGTACTGGCTATCTTTATGTATGTGGGTGTTGAGGTTTGTGTGGGTGCAAACATCAATCTATTTGCTAAGGATCTAGGCGGTACTTTCGCTGAGAGTGCAGCTATGATGGCAGCCCTTTACTGGGGTGGTATGTTGGTGGGACGTTTGTGCGGATCGTTTGTGAGCACTATTCCTGCACGCACTCAGTTGGTATTTACCTCTGTAGCTGCTGGTGTTTTGGTAACAGCCTCTATGTTGATGGCAAATCCTTGGTTGTTGGTTGCTATGGGTCTTTTCCACTCTATCATGTGGCCAGCGATCTTCGCTCTTGCGATGAAAGGTCTTGGTCGCTACACCGCTAAGGGCTCTGGAGCCTTGATGCTAGGTGTTGTGGGTGGTGCTGTACTTCCATTCGTACAAGGTATCACCGCCGATGCTATCGGATCGTGGGACATGACTTGGACTATCGTTCTTGTGGGTGAAGTCTACCTACTTTACTATGCTCTAGTTGGTTCTAGAGTGAAAAAATCTGACAAATAGAATCCTTGTTCTAAATACACATATAAAAGGGAGGGTCATCTTTTGAGTTCTCCCTTTTTTTTAACTAATCCAAAATAATTATATGAACCTACAAACAATTAATGACAAATTTGCAGAGCTATACGGCGAAGCAGGTCGAGTTTATGCCTCTCCTGGGCGTATTAATATCATCGGAGAGCACACCGACTACAATGGTGGCTTTGTGCTTCCTGGTGCAGTTGATAAAGGCATGGTCGCTGAAATTAAATTCAATGGCACCGACAAGATACGTGCTTTTGCTTTGGACCTAGGCGAGTCGGCCGAGTTTGCTTTTGCCTCTGACGCTGATGCTCCATCGGAGCACTGGGCGAAGTATATCTTCGGAGTGGTACGTGAGCTAACAAAGCGTGGCGCAACTATCCCCGAGGGCTTCGATACTGTTTTTGCAGGCGATGTGCCTCTTGGTGCAGGTATGTCTTCTTCGGCTGCATTGGAATCTACTTATGCATTTGCACTCAATGATATGCTTACGCTTGGTTTTGTGAAGATGGAACTTGCTCGCGTGGGACAATCGACCGAACACAACTATGTTGGCGTAAAATGCGGCATTATGGATCAATTTGCCTCTATTCATGGTAAGGCAGGTCACTTGATGAAACTCGACTGCAAGAGCGGCGAATTTGAGTATGTTTCTTTCGACCCCGAGAGCCATGGCTATAAAGTATGTTTGGTTGACTCTTGTGTGAAGCATGAGTTGGTTGACTCGCCCTACAATCGTCGCCGTGAGAGCTGCGAGCGTGCAGTGGCTGCCATCCAAAAACGTCACCCAGAGGTGGAGTTTATGCGTGATGCTGAGATCGCTTGGCTTGATGAGGTGATAGGCGAAATTACCCAAGAAGATTATATCCGTGCGCTTTATGCTCGCCAAGAGGTTGATAGACTTCAGGAGGCTTGTGAGGCTATGGAAAAAGGTGATTACGAGACCGCAGGTCGTCGTATGTATGGTACTCACATTGGAATGAGCGTGTTGTATGAAGTATCGTGCCCTGAGCTAGATTTCATCAACGAGGTGGCTCGTGAGTGTGGCGTAAGCGGTTCGCGCGTGATGGGCGGTGGCTTTGGTGGCTGCTGTATCAACGTTGTGAAGGCTGACAAGTATGATAACTTCATCGCAACTGTTTCAGAGAAATACAAAGCGAAATTCGGCATAGACTGCAAGGTCTATCCCGTAGTTATCTCCGATGGCGCGCGTCGTCTAGTGTAACCCAATTTAGCGGTATATATGTTAAGAGGCACTCCTACTGGAGTGCCTCTTTTTTTGCGCATCTTTAATGCACATCTTTGCTAGTGTAATGAGATAGCCTTTGGCAGTGAAATTTGATTAGTGCTTGTTGAATCGGCACAACCTTTAGTTCTAGAAAGCTAAAAATACAAGCGCTAATATTCTAGTTGGTATTCTCATCTTCCTAGGTAGCTTTCTAATTCATCTTCACCGTCATATGATTGATGCCATGAAAAACCGTTATCTAATAGGTCTGGATACACAAACCAAAAATGTGATGCTCCATACAAAACAACAATCTTCTTATGCTCGCTTTCAAGTAGGCGATCTGTGAGATAATCATTTCTAAAACTGCTAGTTACAGCATGGCTATTGTGCGAGACAGTGTCGGGTGTGTTGTATTTCTCGTTTAGGGGAGTTTCCCAATCATACTCTGTTAGAACTATGGGTTTTATCTCTTTTTCGTAGCGTGCAAGTATCTCGGGGTAGGTCATATCAACACGTATAGAGTTTGTTGTATCCCCTAGTCCTAGTCTTTGAGGGGTTTGTCCTACATATTTTTGCTTTTTCGTTGCACTGGATATGGATTTCTCGTTAGGATCTGTGTAATCATTTGGTATGTTGTGACCAACAACTCTGCGAATTTTTCGCTCGATTGTATCTAGTTCTCTTTTTATCCTTGCTAGTTGCAGTGTGTCACTGTTCTTTTTGAGAGTCTCAAGATTATTGAAATCTTCTCTTTTTATAGGTATAACACCCTCGTAGTATACAACAAAACCCTGTTGTTTCTTGAAATCAAGGTAAGATTTAATGTGAGCAAATTCCTCCTCCTTACCTATGTGCATCATTTTGACGAATATAACTTCCCTGTTATTAGTAGAATCAACAAAACGTTCTGCTTTTTTTACAGCCTTTTGTGTGCCAGATATTGAACGAGCTAAATTCGTGGCAACATAGCTGCACGAGACGAACAATAGCAATAGTGTAAGCAGAGATAATTTTAAAATGTAGTTTTCATGAAAAGTTAACATTTATCAAGAGTTGTGCTTTGTGTCAGCTCAAGACACTCATACTAATATTACTATGAAATTCGGAATATAGTGTTTCTTTACAGATTTGCTTTTTCG
>CAYJLY010000046.1:0-7423 GCA_964371385.1 uncultured Rikenellaceae bacterium | reverse complement strand
CCCGCAGAGCATTTCCCGCCTAGTTTCGAACGCAACGCGCGAGGAAAACAGGGCTCCATTTTACGAATTATCTCTCGCAGAACATTTCCTGCCTAGTTTCGAACGCATCGCATTATTATGCTATACCTTCTCAGGTTTACTCTTTGAGGAGAGCTGCAAGAGTCGAAGCTACGCCTCGCTAAGGGAGCGGTTATTATCTCATGATAAGACACTGCTGTATGTCTGCAAGTGACAGCACAGAGCATGATAAAAAATAGATAGTCCTGAAAGGGACTATCTATTATATATTTGTGTATTCCTTTTTGCGAGTTGTTACTGCTTAGGATTACAACCTTTCACTAAATTCATTGTTCTTGCTCTTCCCGTTTTAGCATTGGGGCGATAAAGAACTAAACCTAACTAAAATTAGGCGCCAATAAAGTTAGGCGATAGAGTTTACGTGAAGTTGTAGGCTACTTTTAAGGTTCGCTGCTTTGTTAGCGTGGATGATGTTCTTTTTGGCAAGTTTGTCAAGAAGAGCAACCACTTTAGGAAGCATAGCAACGGCAGCCTCTTTTTCGTTGGTATTACGAAGAGCCTTAACTGCGTTACGAGTAGTTTTGAAGTAATATTTGTTGTGCACACGACGTTTTTCGTTTTGACGGATGCGTTTTTTAGCTGACTTGTGGTTTGCCATTGTTTCTTCTAAGTTAAAAAAAGGAGAACGCTAGTGGGGTATCTCCTTCTTAAGTAATTCGTTATGTTTTTTAGTAGCCCGTAGGGGAATCGAACCCCTCTTTTAAGAATGAAAATCTCATGTCCTAACCGATAGACGAACGGGCCATTAATTGCTTTTTGCGAGGGCAAAGATAGAGTGTTTTTTTTTACTGTGCAAGAAAATCGCAAAATATTTTTCAAAAAACTTTTCTTTGCATAGTGCAAAATTGCATTAATGTATTGTTTGTTAATTTGTTAGCTCTTTTTCGGCCTCTAGAAATTTTTTGAAGCCAAATTCCTCAATAACCCTTTCCATGCTTGAACTTATCTGTTCGTTACACAAACAACCTATACTACCAAGGTGAGTGTGAGAGACCTCACGCGAGGGTTTGTAGTTACCCTCTTCGATATCTATGCCTATCTTGCGATAAGCCTCACGGAAGGGCACCCCCCCTAGGACCATCTCATTGACCACCTCCACACTAAATATATAGTCATAGAGCGAGTCATCGAGTATGCCTTCTTTGACAGAGACGTGTTCGAGCATGTAGTGCGCCATATCCAAGCATTCCTTGATATTTTCGATGGCAGGGAAAAGTACTTCCTTTAGTAGCTGTAGGTCGCGGTGGTAGCCAACGGGGAGGTTGGTGGTGAGCATAGCTATTTGGTTGGGGAGCGCTTGTAGGAGGTTGCAGCGGCCACGCATGATTTCCCATACATCTGGGTTTTTCTTGTGGGGCATGATACTGCTGCCCGTTGTTAGCTCGGGCGGATAGCTGATAAACGAGAAATTTTGCGATAGGTAGAGAGTGTTGTCCATAGCAAACTTACCAAGAGTGGCAGCTATTGACGAAATCGCTTGCGCTAGTAGACGTTCGCTCTTTCCACGACCCATTTGTGCGTAGACCACATTGTAGCTCAGATCGTCAAAACCCAGTAGTTTGGTTGTCATGGCTCTATCTAGCGGAAAGCTTGAGCCATAGCCCGCAGCCGAACCCAGAGGGTTTTTGTTAATTACTCGGTAGGCGCTCTGCATCATAATCATATCGTCCAGTAGCGACTCACCGTAGGCTCCAAACCACAACCCAAAGCTCGAAGGCATAGCAATCTGTAGGTGGGTGTAGCCGGGCATTAAGGTATCTTTATGTTTATTAGAAAGGGCGATAAACTGGTTGAATAGTTTTTGCGAAAGCTCCACGATATGATAGATTTGCTCTCTGAGGTAGATGCGCAAATCCACCAATACTTGATCATTGCGAGAGCGACCCGAGTGGATTTTTTTACCTGCTTCGCCTATTCGTTCGGTGAGCATGGCCTCGACCTGCGAGTGTATGTCCTCCACGCCCTGCTCGACTATTAGCTCGCCTGAGAGAGCCGTTTTGTAAAGCGCTTTTAGTTCGCATTGTACCATCTCAAGTTCACTATCCTCGAGAAGTCCGATAGAGTTTAGCATCTTGGTGTGTGCTAGCGAGCCTAGAATGTCGGCTTTGGCTAGGGAGTTGTCTAGTTCTCTGTCTAGCCCGACAGTGAAGTTCTCGACTTTCTCTGTTGAGCTAATATTTTTTTGCCAGATTTTTTTCATTCTATTGTGTATGCCCCGCGTGGGGTAATTGTTTGTGTCGTTTTTTTACTCCGATCTAAATCATTGCCCGCGTAAGCTGGCGCTAGTCGTTTATCATTGGAAGTAGGTCTTCTACGTTGGCGTCTTTGTGGTGGGAGTTTTTGTAGTTATGGCGGGCTGAGCTTTTCAGGGGGTTGGCGCTCATCTGTTCAAAACGTATGCGGTTGCGGAAAATGTCTGCTCCCGTGTAGATTGCGCTACGCAACGAACCCTCGCTTGCTATCCACTGTCCTGCAATGTCAAAGCCAGTGCCATGGGCGGGCGAAGTTCTCACGAAAGGTAGTCCAGCGGTGAAATTCACTCCTCCCTCAAAGCTCAGGGTCTTAAAAGGAGCCAAACCTTGGTCGTGGTACATCGCTAGGGTAGCATCAAACTTCGCATACGAACCCGAACCGAAATAGCCATCAGCAGCAAAAGGACCATAGGCCCCCATACTCATTTCTTGTGCTTTTTTTAGCGCAGGGATAAGGGTTTGTTGCTCTTGGGTGCCCATCATGCCGTTTTCGCCCGTGTGAGGATTGATGCTCAACACTCCAATGCGAGGTGCGCGAATCATAAAATCTTTCTCAAGCGAATTTTTCATTAGTGTTATGTGCTCGATGACACTCTCTGCTGTAATCTGCTGGGGAACTTGCTCCAAGGCAATATGCATAGTTACTAGCCCCACGCGCAGGTTTTCAGACACCATAAACATTAGCGGATTTTCAACTCCGCCTGCCTTGGCAAGATATTCTGTGTGGCCCACAAAGTCAAAGCCCTCGGGGGTGTTGTGTTTGTCGATGGGCGAGGTTACCAGTACATTAATTTTTCCACTGCTGGCATCCTCGGTTGCTTTCTCTAGAGCTGTGATTGCATTTTTGCCTGCCTCAGGGTCTATAACCCCAGGGGTGGGGGTATAGTCGGGAGCTATGGATAGGAAGTTAATCTTTTTGGGGCTTGCCTTCTCGAGCGTATCTATATAGTTTATAAATATTTTCTCTTTGGTTTTGATGCTCTTGCGGTAAAATTCCATCGAGGCACGATTGCCGTAGATCACCACCGTGTAAAGCTCAGCTAGGCGAATATCGCTCAGAGCCTTTAGGATAGTTTCATATCCAATGCCGTTAGGGTCGCCTTGGGTGATACCCACTATTGTATTTGTGTGTTGCATATCAGTAAAATTTTTTATACATTTGCACAATTACGAGCGTGCTTAAATAAACCATTTTTCACACTTCCCTCGGTCTTGAACTCCTTAATTTACCCAAAGTAAACTGCGGTTTCAAGCCCTTCACGAAGCCTCAAAACTGGCTCATTAGTCACACTCCGCTTTCAAGTGCAGGGGCTTGCAGGTTATCCAATAAGGCTAATGTGCGTGCCTCCATAATAGGCAAAGGTAATACTTTTAAACTAAAAACGAACTATGAAAAAGTTTTTTATGGCTCTCGCCCTCACTATGTGTTCTATGGCGGCGATGGCACAACAGACAAAAAAAATCTCTCAATTCTCTGGTGAGTCCATTTATGGGCTGATTGCCGATGGCGCCTTTGATATTCGCATATCGCAGGGCGAGGATACTGGCGTTCACATAGAAATCCTCGAGGAGCATGCCTCTAAGCTCTCTGTGAGCAAGACCGAACAGGGCTACATCCGCATTGCCTATGGCTCGGGTGTGGGGCGCTACTTTAAGGGCAAAAACAAACCTTTTGTGACGATTGTGGTTAGCGAGCTACGCTTTATGCGCCTGGACGGCGCCTGCACTGCCATAGGCAAAGGTAAATATAGCGCCACGGAGCTTACGGAAATAATTTTGGCAGGCTCCTCGAATCTTGATTTTGTCGATGTGACCGCTCCCGATGTGGTTTTTGATATAACCGGAGGCAAGATGGCAGATATTAGCGTTAGCGCAGAAAATCTGAAAGTAAACATATCGGGCACTTCGCGCGGTTCTATAGATGGCACAGCAAAAACAGCCGAAATTCGTAGCGCAGGGACTTCTTCGCTTGAGATGCTGACACTAAAATGTCCTGCCATCGAGGCAATCGTTTCGGGAATGAGTACCGTCAAAGCCTTGGTTGAGGTCACTGCCAATGTAACCCGTTCGGGTACCGCCTCTTTTCGCTATATAGGCGAGGGTAAGATAACAGGTGACGCAAAGCCGATCAAGTAACTCTGAGCAGGAGCAACAATCATTTAGGTGTGCTCTGAGAGTGCAAGGGGCGAGCTTGAGCGGGTAATTGGGTTTAGGGGACACAGCTAGAGCTAAATGATTGTTGCGACGACTCGTAGCAGGACGTACGCTCCCCACGCGGGATCCCTGCTCTTATCAGAGGCAGCGCACCCGTAGCATACGCCCTGAGAGTGCATGGTGCGGGCTTACGCTGGTGACTGTTTGCTTTAGCATTGCGGAGATCCTGAATCAAATTCAGGGTGACCGCAGGGGTGGGTAATAGCGGTTGGTAAAGGTGAAAAATTTAGATAAAAACACGAACAAACATATAGAATGAAAGTTATAAAATTTGGTGGTACCTCGGTGGGGTCTGCCGTGGGATTGAGAGCCATTAAAACGATTCTGGAGAGCCAGAATGAGCCGACCATTGCGGTGGTTTCAGCTCTGGGGGGGGTGACCGACCAGCTGATCTCTATGAGCCAGTTGGCTTCGGGCGATTTGAAAGAGCATTATTTGGAACTTTTTGCCACCATGCAATCTCGCCACTTTCAAGCGGTGAGCGATAGTGTACTGCCTGAGCACCAAGCGGGCGTGATTACTCAGCTCGAAGTGCTTTTCGAGGAGCTCAAGAACCTGTTGCGTGGTGTAAATCTCATTGGCGAGTGCTCTCCACGAAGTGGAGCTACGATAGTGAGCTATGGCGAGAGACTTTCTTCTATTATTGTTGCTGGGATATTCGAAAGCGCAAACCTCATTGACGCTCGCGAGGTGATTAAGACCAAGGCGTACTTTTCGCGCCACGTGATTGATTTTCCAGTGACCAACGAACTGATACAAGAGAAAATGTCCGCTCTGGGGGGCATTACAGTGATGGGAGGTTTTATCTCAAGCGACAAGGACACGAGCGAGACCACTAACCTTGGACGTGGCGGCTCAGATTACACCGCCTCGGTAGTGGCGGCCGCTTTGGATGCGGGGGAGCTTATCATCTGCACGGACGTGGATGGGTTTATGACTGCCGACCCTCGCGTGATAGAGAATGCTTATCTCATTGAACAGCTTAGTTTTGTGGAGGCTATGGAGCTGTGTAATTTTGGTGCAAAGGTGATCTACCCACCCACTATTTTTCCTGCCTACCACAAAAATATACCTATATATATAAAGAATACCTTTAATTATACTTGTCCGGGGACCTTCATAAGCAACCAAAGTACCCCTTTTGATAGTCAACGCATCATTAAGGGTATCTCCTCTATCAATGACACCTGTATGCTAACGATCAAGGGCCTAGGTATGGTGGGGGTCATAGGGGTTAATTATCGTATTTTCAAGGCACTGGCAAAAAGTGGCATCTCGGTGTTCTTGGTGAGTCAAGCCTCTTCAGAGAATAGTACCTCGATAGCCATACGCCATGATGATGCTCAGGAGGCGGTGATAACTTTGGAGGCTGAATTTGCTCAAGAAATAGCCATGGGCGAGATCGATGACATACTCTTGGAGCGCAACCTATCGACAGTGGCGGTTGTGGGACAACAGATGAAAGACATACCAGGGGTGATGGGCAAGCTCTTTGGTACGCTGGGACGTTCGGGTATTAACGTAAAAACCACCGCCATGGGCTCCTCGCAGACCAATATCTCGTTTGTGGTTGAGGTCGAAAACTTGCGCAAGACTCTCGGGGTCATCCACGATTCGTTCTTCCTCTCGGAGTACCAAGAACTGAACCTCTTTGTGATGGGTGTTGGCTGGGTTGGTGGCAAGCTCCTCGAGCAGATAGCCCAGCAACAGCAAAGTCTTAAAGATAATAACGCTCTGAAAATCAATGTTGTAGGGGTGTCTAACTCGCGAGCCTCGCTTTTTGATAGCGAGGGACTAGATTTGAGTAACTACAAAGAACGCTTATTGGGCGGAGAGGGTGTGGAAAGCACACCGCAGAGTGTGGCAGCGAAGATTAAGGATATGAACCTCTACAACTCAGTTTTTGTGGACTGTACCGCAAGCGAGGATGTGTCGCAGATATATGCCGAGCTCTTGGGAGCAAACGTTTCGGTGGTTACTGCCAATAAGATAGCCGCCTCGGATAGCTACGAAAATTACAGCTACCTCAAGAATCTCTCGCGAGAGCGAGGGGCGAAATTCCTGTTCGAGACCAACGTGGGCGCAGGACTACCCATCATAAATACCATAGGCGATTTGCGTCGCTCGGGCGATGTGGTACAGGCGCTCGAGGCGGTGGTGTCGGGTACGTTGAACTATATATTTAATGTTCTGAGCGAGGAGGTTCCTTTCTCCAAGGCGGTGCGTATGGCACAGGAGGCTGGTTATGCAGAGCCTGACCCACGCATTGATCTCTCGGGCAAGGACGTGGTTCGCAAGCTAGTGATCCTCGCGCGCGAGAGCGGTTATGCCATAGAGCAGAGCGATGTGCGAGCAGAACTTTTTGTGCCTCAAGAGCTATTCGAAGGCACGCTGGATGAGTTTTGGAATGGCATAGAAAAACTAGACGAGACTTTCGAGGCTCAGCGCAAAGAGCTCGAGGCGCAAAACAAAAAATTGCGCTTTGTTGCCTCTATGCGAGATGGACGATGCTCTGTGGGGCTACGCGAGGTCGATCTTTATAGTCCGTTCTACAACCTCGAGGGCAGTAATAATATAGTGCTCATCACCACCAATCGATATCGAGAATACCCTCTGCAAATCAAGGGTTATGGTGCGGGGGCTAGTGTGACAGCCGCAGGAGTGTTTGCTGATATTATCTCCATTGCCAATGTCCGCTAGGTGCTGGGTGCTAGGTGCTAGGTGCGTGGGCGCAGTGTCAGCGATACATGCATTGATTGTGTGGTCGCAATATTAGAGTTAATGCTAATGTACGTAGCAGGGCGTACGCTCCCCCCCCGCGGGAGCCCTGCTCTTTCAGAGACAGTCCTTCCGCAGCGCACGCCCCAAAAGACAAACAC
>CAYJLY010000045.1:0-14992 GCA_964371385.1 uncultured Rikenellaceae bacterium | reverse complement strand
CCTACATCGGGCATGCACTTTCGATACTCACTGTAATTATCTATGGCTACAATGTGAGCATCATAGGATTTGTGCTTCCCCATGAGATAGGTCCATTTGGTTTGGTACTCTTGAGGACGCTTTGCACTTTTGGTGTGTTTTGGCTCATATCGCTCTTTACGAAAGAACGCAAGGTAAAACTATCCAATAGTGACAATAGGAAAATAGCATTGTTGGGCATCATGGGTTTTAGCGCTCAGTTGTTGTTGTATTATGCAGGAATGAGCAGAACCGAACCTATTGACATAGCGGTGATTCGTTCGTTTATCCCTTTTATGATACTTTTGATAGGGCTAATAATGCACACTCAAAAAAGAAGTTGGCAAAAAATAGCTGGACTAATACTAGGCTTGATCGGTGTGGTCTTCGCATCGCTCACACCCTACAACGCTAGTGTGACCAACAGCACCTTTATGGGAGGAGTTATGATTTTCATCTCGACTCTCATTGTTGCAATCTACACAATTGGAATCGCACCCTTGAGTACAAAAGTCCCAGCCATCACCCTTATGAAACGACTCTCAGTGTGGGGTGTGATCTTTTCAATTCCCTTTGGAGCAAAAGAACTCATAGAGGCACCCCTACTAAAAAGTCTCCCTAGTTGGGAGACTTTATGGTACTTGATTGTCACCTGCGTTGTGGTGGGAGTGGGAGCAAACATTCTAAATATCGTAGCTCTCCGATATATTTCTCCTCTGGTCAGAGGTAGTTATTTCTATTTTATGCCCATCGTGGGTACGCTCATCGCAATGATCCTCAAAGTGCAATATCCCACATGGCACGACCCTGTGGCTTTTGCTCTTATTATTGCAGGTTTTATATTGATTGGTCGAACAACAAAGACTCGCTAGAGGATATCCTCGCCCATCACACGATTTTGGCGAGAGATAGATTCTTGGTGAATCGCCCCAAGGAGCATAGTTAGGAATTGCTCACTGAGTCCTAGCTCTTCACTGCGAGAGAGGATACGATGAACGATATAATCCCAGCGTTTGGTCTGGAGCACAGTCACGCCATTTTCTTTTTTCACCTCGCCGATTTTCTGAGAAACAGCCATACGTTTGCCTAGGAGTTTAAATATCTCACCATCGTAATGGTCAATCTGACTACGCAACACAGCCAAAGCAGACGAGTACTCAGCCGTATCTACACTCTCCGAACGCCAAATCAAATGATCTAGTATATCGCTCGTCAAACACTGGGGAGTAACTTGTTGCGCGGCATCGCTCCAAGCCTCGGTGGGGTTGCAATGGCTCTCTATGATTAGTCCATCGAAGTTCATATCGGCAGCTTGCTGAGAGATTTCAAGCAGAACATCTCTTCTACCGCCAATATGGCTAGGATCACAGACCATTGGCACATCGCCCATGCGTATCTTCATCTCGGCAGCCAAATGCCACATTGGGGTATTGCGGTATTCGTGTACCCCAAAACTGCTAAAGCCACGGTGAATTAGTCCAACCTGCGAAAGCCCCACCTTCGATAGCCTTTCGATGGCTCCACACCACAGATCTATATCGGGATTCATAGGGTTCTTGACCAACACTGGAACGTCCACTCCTCGCAGAGAATCTGCAATTTCTTGCACCGAAAAGGGGTTTACAGTAGTTCGTGCACCTATCCACAATAGATCTACGCCATGCTTGAGCGCAAGTTCAACATGAGAGGCATTTGCCACCTCGGTTGCAATGGGTAGTCCCGTTTCTTTTTTAGCCTGACACAGCCACTCTAAGCCAATTTCTCCTACACCCTCAAAACCTCCTGGTTTGGTGCGTGGTTTCCATATTCCAGCCCTGAGGACTTGAACTTTGCCCGTGGAGGCAAGGTCGCGGGCTGTGGTGAGTACTTGCTCTTGGGTCTCTGCGCTACATGGGCCAGAGATAATCAAGGGACGCTGTGTTGTGAATAGTTTTTTCATATTAAGGGTTTTATTTATATTCTGTTTCGCGGGATAATTAGCATCCCATATTTACAATTTTACGTATTTCGTTTGCTCGTTCAATGGCAGAGGTAAGCCCCTGAACATCGTCTTTTTCTATTAATTTTCTAAGGATTTGCAGTTGGTGAATATTCTCTCTGAGTACATCCAACACATTGTACTTGTTCTCCATAATAATGGGCACCCACATCGAGGCAGTGCTACTAGCTAGACGCACTGTACTCTTGAAACCACCGCCCGCCATATCGAAAATTGCTTGCTGCTCACGCTCTTTTTCGAGCACTGTCAGCGCTAGGGCAAAACTCGTTATGTGCGAAATATGGCTCACATAGGCTGCATGCAGATCGTGTTGCTCGCTCTGCATATCTATGAGTTTCATCCCAAGTGCCTTATATAAGTTCTCGACCAAACTCACTGCATCTGAATCAGACTGCTCGGGCGAGCAAATCACAGCCGTAGAGCCACTATAAGCACCCGAAACAGCCGCTTCGGGTCCCGAAAATTCTGTTCCCCACATGGGGTGAGTCGCCACAAAACGCCCACGCGCGGGGTGCATACAAATCGCCTCGTTGAGCTCACCTTTGGTCGAACCCATATCCATTACGGTGCAATTTAACCCGCCACTATGTATACGATTAAGGATTTTCACTGCCAACATAGGGATGTAGCTCACTGGAGTGGCAATTATCACCAAGTCACTTTTTGTCAGCGCCCGATCTAGTTCCATAAATTCATCCACTAGGCCTTTCTCTAGTGCTACTTTTTGATGGTTCTCACTCTGCTCTACTCCAACGATTTTTCTCGCCAAGCCTCTCTCTCGCAGAGCTATAGCAAGCGAACCACCCATCAGTCCAACTCCTATAATAGTTACAGTATTAATCATTATTTAAAATCTTTTAAACGGTCCAACACCTCATTTAATTTTTCTATCGACGAACAAAGCGAAATTCTCACAAAGCGATTACCTTGGTCGCCAAATATTCCTCCTGGGGTCATGAAAATATGGTAATCATACAACAATCTATCGCAAAATTCATAGCAATCGCCTCCCCCCTGGGGTAACTGCCCCCAAAGGAAAAGCCCCGATTGCCCATCTTGATAGCTCACCCCAAGACGATCAAATATCTGTTGTGCAACTACCTCGCGCGCTCTATAAGTCTTATTCAACTCATCATACCACTGATCTCCTAGCGAGAGAGCTGTCACAGAAGCTCGCTGCATGGGCAAAGATTTTGAGTTATTCAGGTTACTTTTATAGCGCAACACTGTGCTAATCACATCGCTACATCCCATCATAAAACCAACTCTCCATCCTGCCATGTTATGGCTCTTGCTCAGCGAGTTTAGCTCAACACAACACTCATGGGCACCCTCAACGCTCAAAATAGACATAGGCTCTGGGTTGCGAATAAAGCTATATGGGTTGTCGTGTACCAACAATATGCCATGAGTGCGTGCAAAATCTACCAGCGATTGAAAAAGTTCACGGGTTGGGCGTTTGCCTGTTGGCATATTAGGGTAGTTTGCCACCATTACCTTTACGCCCTCAGTATCTATCTTATCAAGTTGTGGCATCCAATCATTCTCAGCTGTCAGAGGATACTCAACCAATACTCCACCAGCCAATTCTACTGTGGCTGCATAGGCTGGATAACCCGGATTGGGCACCAGAACCTTATCGCCTGCGTTGATATAGCTCTGCATAATATGGCTCAAACCCTCTTTGCTACCAAAGAGCGAGAGAATCTGCGTGGCGGGGTCGAGCGTAACACCATAATAGGTCTTATACCACTGTGCCACTGCTTCCATCAATTCTGGTTCACCTTTATAGTTGGTATAGCCGTGGACATCGGGTTTTTGTGCTTCTTGGGTGAGGGTTTCTACCACCTGTGGGTCGGGTGCACCATCTGGGCTGCCTATACCTAGGTTAATTATATCTGCCCCCTCTGCCCTCATTTGCGCTACCTGAGCTAATTTTTTAGAAAAATAATACTCTCCAACATTTTTCAACCTATCGGCCACCGTCCATTTTTTCATAACTCTAATAATTTTCATAAAAAAGCCTCTTCACTGTTGTAAGTAAAGAGGCTCTAAGTTTTTATATCTTTTTATGATTTCACATATATCCACACAAAGAATTAGCCTCTATTATTGCAATAATAATAAAAGTAATAAAAAGGCGAATATTGTGATCTGCTTGTATTCATGTTTGCAAATATATGCTATTTTTATTTATTCTCCAAATTTTTTAGTAAAATCTATCCCCTCAACAGATGAGCTTCCTTCTCTTTTAATACACCTCAAGCCAATGCCCGCTGCGAGCACACACCTCGCCCACAATGGATGCCGTGGTATGAGGGGTCGAGGTTCGTAGTTCATCGACCATCTCTTGCGCTAGGTGAGCATCCACCGCCACCAAGAGCCCACCCGAGGTCTGCGCATCACACAAGGCCATCTTACGAGCCAGACTCACACCTTCATCCACAAACATAGAATCACTAACGTACTCTAGGTTGCGAAATGCCGCCCCTGGGATACAACCATCCCCCAAAAGAGCCTCGACCTCATCGAAAAGAGGCACAGCCCGCGAATCTATGCGCACAGTACAATCGGCCCCCTGTGCCATCTTGAGCGAATGACCCAAAAGTCCGAAGCCCGTAACATCCGTACCACCTCGCACCCCGTAGCGCATCACCACCTGCGCACCCTGACCATTGAGAAGTTTCATGCTCTCGAGAACCTCTTGATGCACCTCCCCTGAGATCATCCCCATGCGATGAGCCGCCAGCGCAACTCCCACACCAAGGGGCTTAGTGAGGACAAGTTTTTGCCCCGCTTTGACGCCACTGTTAGTTATCATACGATCGGGGTGAACCATACCCACCACCGCAAGTCCGTATTTGGGAACTTCGTCCTCTATGGTATGCCCGCCCATTACAAAAGCACCTGCCTCTGCAACTTTTTCGGTACCTCCTTGCAGGATATCGCGCAACACCTCGAGAGGGATTTTTTGCGAGGGGAACATGTTAAGATTCAACACCAAAAGCGGCGTGCCGCCCATGGCATACACATCGCTCAGCGAATTAGCCGCTGCAATTTGTCCAAATTCATAAGCATCCGAACACATAGGCGGAAAAAAATCAGTGGTCACAACCAAAGCCCTTTCATCATCCAAGCGATAAACCCCTGCATCGTCGTGGGTCGATATATCAACCAACACATTGGCGTCTTTCAACAAGGGTAGATTTTGAAGCAGCTCACTTAGGCGGCCCTGAGGTATTTTTGCAGAACACCCTCCGTAATGGGTGGTCGATAGTAGGTCAAATTTTGTCATAATTGATAAAGTTCGTAATTTAATTGATTCTCTCCCATGAGCTCCTCGAAACGCTCTCTTTCATCGGATGCGATTTTCAGAGACATGCCACACTCCGAGGAGTATTGTTTGGGGGTGTGAACAACCATGGTCGAAAGTTCATTTTCACGACACAGTTCGTCGGCTTGTATCACTCGACGCGAGGAGTTAAAAATAGCTATATAGTGTTGATTCATTATTCTAGGATCTTGGTTAGTGCGTGGACAAAATAATTCAAATCATCCTTGGTGTGAGTGGGCGAAAGAGATACTCTGAGCGATCCCATAGGAAAACTACCCAAGGTGCGATGAGCAAGCGGAGCGCAATGCAACCCTGCTCGCACATCTATATTAAATTCGCCAGAGAGTCTATCGGCAAGGGTCGAGGGACTCAAAACATTGTGGGTAAAAGAAAACAGTTCCACAAAATCCTCATCCTCGGGTGCAAACAGTAACTCTACGCCATCCATCGAGGCTATCGTTTTGGTCATCTCCAAAAAATCTCCTCGCTCGTGTTTGGGCATGGGGCTATCGCTCAAAGTAGCCTGAAAAGCTGCAATACCAACAAGGTTTGGCGTTCCCGCCTCATGGGCATCGGGCAAATCTTCGGGCATCAAAAAACTATCGCTTCGACTGCCCGTTCCCCCATAAATAAATGGTTCAATATTCTCCCGTGCATAGAATCCTCCCAAACCCGTCACCCCCCCTAGGGATTTATGAGCCGTAAATATAAGATAGTCTATGCCCATAGCCTCAACATTCACTTCGCACTGCCCTAGGCTCACACTTGCATCGACCATAAGTTCAACTCCCTGCAACATTTCTCTGATCTTAGCCAAAGGTTGCACTAGCCCATTCACATTGCTGGCATGATTCACCACCACAAGCCTCACCCCCTTCATATCCAAGTCCTTAAGAGCCTGCACATCTATCACTCCCCCTGCGCCACTAGGCAAAACCCTCAATTCAACACCTAGGTTTTGAGCCAAGAAATTCAATGGCCTCATCACCGCATTGTGCTCCATGGGCGAGTGATAAATAATATCACCACTAGAGAAATTCATTCTCTGCAAAATCGCATTAGATGCCCATGTTGCACTAGCTCCAAAGACCACATTATCACTCCTTCGTGCTCCTATAAGGCGTGCCATCGCAGTGCGGCACCTCTCGACCATGCGCGTATTTTCAACCACACGAGGATAGGCGGAGCGGGCATAGCTCCCACCACGCACCAAGTATTCTTGGATGGCAATCAGCACACTATCGCTCTTGGGATGTGAGGTAGAGGCATTATCAAAATAGGTATTTCTTTCGCTCTTCATTATCTTAAAACACCTCAGAGATATACTACATGGTGAGCATCAATGAGAACACTGGCAATGTCAAGCATATTGCCCACCGTGCCCACTGCTAGTTTCTCTTTCACCTCGTAGAAATCCAAGCACGTGCCACAGGCGATTATCTTCACCCCTGCGCTTTGCATCTCACGCAGTGATTCCACACAATCCACTCCCTCAAGTGCCACATTCACACCACTATTATAGAGCAGGATATGACTAGGCAAAGGTTTATCACTTTGGGGCAGGGTGTTCAAAAAAGCACGCAGCAGAATAGTCCCCAATTTCTCGTCGCCCTCGCCCATTCGCTCCGAGCGCACAGCCACCACATAGCCCCCCGTACTAGGAGCAAGCGTTGTGGGGCAGTGAATCTCGCTGTCCTGCGGCAGGGTCTCTTTGGAGAGTTCACCACCGAGTACAAAATTTATATGATAATTACTTGTGTCACACTGCGCCGCTATCCCTAGCTCACGAAGGAAAGACATAAGGTTATCTTTGGCTGTGTCGTTGTCATACTCAACTCTAACGCTCCCACCCTCGCTCATTTGAGCTATGGCTCGCTTAACCACAATGAGTGGTTGGGGGCATAGCATCCCCTTGGTATCTATAATTTTCATGGCTCTAGTTTTGGTTTGAATAATAGGTTTCAATTATCTGTTGGGCATTGTGGGCGGGGTCGTCTACCTCGCAAAACACGGTTGCCACTCGCTCTCCTAGGCGTTTGTCGGACGACTTCGTGTAGCCCTTGTCATAGTAGCGCAGAGCTATCCGAGCCGCTCCCGCCACATCGCCATTATCAAGAGCCTCGAGTGCCTCCTTGAGGTTGTCGGGCCCCAAGCGTTTGGCTATGCGATGGAATGCTGCCGCCAAATCTGAAGTACTAAAATCGCCATACTCCGCCACAAGGCGAGAGATGCGACACTCTAGCTCTAGGTCAAAATCAATAGTGGTAGCCTCTGAGAGCATAGCAAAAAGTCTCTGAGGTATATACACATGCCCGATGAGCATGCTCTCGCCCTCACACCACACCACTCTTTGGGGATCGAAGCCTCTGAGAGTATTGTGAAGGCGATTAATAAAGGTTTCGCTCGTGGGTTGATCTCCCATGCCCATCCCCCCAAAGACCGATCCTTTGTGGTTGGCTAGAGCCTCCAAATCGAGCATTTGTTCGCCACGAAGCTCAATCTCTCGCAGAATATCGCTTTTGCCGCAGCCAGTTTTGCCCGAGAGCACCACAAAACGCCATGGCAAATCTAGTACATCCTCAAAGTTTTGCCTGTATCGTTTGTATCCTCCTTTAAGCAGCGACACCCTCAGCCCTGCGGTTTCAAGCAGCCAAGCCATGCTCCCGCTGCGCATCCCGCCCCGCCAGCAATAAAGATAAATTTCTCGCCCGCCGCTCACTCGTTTTGCCTCTCTAACAAAACCGGCCAATTTGGGCCCCACAAGCTCCAACCCACGCTCAACGGCCTGGTCGCTCCCGATTTGTTTGTAGATAGTGCCAACCTCCGCTCGCTGCTCATTGCTAAAAATGGGCATATTATAAGCCCCCGAAATATGCCCCAAAGCAAACTCCGCAGGGGTGCGAACATCGATTATCAGAGCATCAGGATTTCCTAGAAATTGCTCAATATTTAGTAGGTTTCTCATTAGGTAATGTGTCTTATGTGATAACAAAAGTAGCAATTATCCTCGAGATGCGAAAACTTTTGGTGAGAGTATGAAAAAAACCCAATAGAAATTGCTATCTTTGTGGCGAGACTGTGCCTTTTAAAGATACCTATGATTAATTTAGCTACATACAACCGACTATATATTGCGCGTGAGACCCAAAATGGAGTCTACCTTGAGGACAAAGATGGCATGAGCGAAGTGCTCCTGCCCAATCGCTATGTCCCCGAAGAATTTGAAATTGGCGATGAGATAGAAGTTTTTGTCTATTGCGATTCAGAGGATCGCGAGGTAGCAACCACCGAACACCCCAAGATTATCCTTGGCGAGGTTGCCTCGTTGGAGGTGGTGGCAACCACTCGCATAGGTGCATTTTTGGACTGGGGACTGCCCAAGGATCTTTTCGTGCCTTTCAAAAACCAGCTTAACCCCATGGTCAAAGGCGAGTTTTATCCTGTGACCATTTATGTGGATAATACAACTTCACGCATAGTTGGCACATCGAAACTTGGCAATATAGTCTCCAACAAGCAAGAAATAGATCTAAAACCCAAACAAGAGGTTCAGATCGTAATCGGGCAAAGACGCGAAAGAGGCTATCGAGTGATCATCGAGGGTAAGTATTGGGGAATGCTCTATGATAATCAGATTTTTACTCCCGTGGCTTTGGGTGAAAAACACACCGCCTATGTGGTGAAAATCACCGAGGACAATCGCATTGATCTCTCGCTTCAAAAACAGGGTGTAGACCAAATAATAGTAGCCCGCAACACGCTTTGGAGCCTACTACAAGAGGCTGGCGGAATGTTGGAACTTGGCGACAAGACTACCCCCGAGCAAATCATTGCCCAAACGGGCATGAGCAAAAAAGTTTTCAAGCGTGCAGCTGGTGTGTTGCTTCGCGAGGGCAAAATAACAATAGAGGATAACAAAACAACAATTATAGAGGGGAAATAAACCTCTCACTCAAAAAACTAACAGTTAAGAATAATGAAAGCAGACGTAGTACTAGGGCTTCAGTGGGGCGACGAAGGGAAAGGAAAGATTGTGGATGTGTTGACACCATCCTACAACATTATTGCACGTTTTCAGGGAGGACCCAATGCTGGGCACTCACTGCATTTTGGCGACACAAGCCATGTGCTTCACACTATCCCTAGCGGTATATTCCGTGATAACACTCAGAACATCATCGGTTCGGGTGTGGTGATCGACCCTGTGATCTTTGCCCAAGAGATTGGCGAGCTAGAAGAGGTGGGAGTGGATGTTGTGAGCAAGCTGCAACTAGCCAAAAAGGCCCACCTTATCCTGCCAACACACCGCATCTTGGACGCCGCTTCGGAGGCCGCCAAAGGCAAGGGCAAGATAGGTTCTACGCTCAAAGGTATAGGCCCAACCTATATGGACAAAACTGGTCGCAATGGACTACGTGTTGGGGATATTCTCTCACCAGAGTTCATCGAGCGCTACGAGCGTTTGAAAGCCAAGCACGTTGAAATGCTCAAAGCCTATGATTTTGAATATGACCTAGAGACCTACGAGAAACAATGGTTTGAGGGTGTGAATTCTATGCGCCGCTTTGAGATTATCGAGTGTGAGCACTCTGTGAACCGCTCACTGAGCGAGGGTAAAACCATTTTGGCTGAAGGAGCACAAGGAGCACTACTAGATATTGACTTTGGTTCTTATCCTTTCGTGACCTCATCTAACACTATCTGTGCTGGTGCTTGTACCGGTCTGGGTATTGCGCCTAATCGCATAGGCGAAGTGTTTGGTATTTTCAAAGCATACTGTACACGCGTTGGTGCGGGCCCTTTCCCAACAGAGCTATTCGATACGGATGGCGATCGTATGTGTGAGAT
Source organism: uncultured Rikenellaceae bacterium (assembly GCA_964371385.1). Taxonomy (GTDB): domain Bacteria; phylum Bacteroidota; class Bacteroidia; order Bacteroidales; family Rikenellaceae; genus Mucinivorans. Next base: position 4,793 of record CAYJLY010000045.1, on the reverse strand, counting down.
TGGCCGCGAGTTTGGCTCTACCACTGGTCGCAAGCGTCGCTGTGGTTGGTTGGATTTGGTTGCGCTGAAATATTCAGTGATGATCAACGGTGTGACCAAACTAATTATGATGAAAGGCGATGTGCTTAATGAATTTGAAGAGATTAAGATCGCAACAGAATATATGGTGGGTGGTGAGCGCACAGACGAATTCCCATTCGAGACCAACGACACCATCGAGCCCATCTACAAAACAATGAAAGGGTGGAACCAAAATATCAACGATATTCGCTCGTATGATGAATTCCCTGTGGAGTTCAAAGACTATGTGGAGTTTATCGAGAAAAGCGTCGGGGTTCCCGTGTCGATTATCTCTGTTGGACCAGATCGCGCAGAAACAATTATCCGCTAATCCTTTAATATATAAAGTATGAAAGTAGCATTAGTTGGATATGGCAAAATGGGCCAAGCCATTGGCGCTATCCTTAAAAACAGAGGCCACGAAATCCCGCTTATTATCGATAAAGATAATCCCGAGGATTTGTGTGCCGAGAAACTCGCTGGCATTGATGTGGCAATAGAGTTTTCAACTCCTCACACTGCCTACGGAAATATCGTGAAACTCATAGAGAACAATGTTCCTGTTGTATGTGGCACTACAGCTTGGCTCGATAAATATGACGAAGTTGTAGCTTTGTGTGAAAAACACAAAGGAGCGTTTTTCTACGCCTCGAACTACTCTATTGGTGTAAACCTAACATTCAAACTCAACGAGATGCTATCTCGTATGATGAATCGCTTTGAGGATTACGATGTGACGCTCAACGAAATACACCACACCCAAAAACTCGACGCTCCCAGCGGCACGGCTATCACCTTGGCAGAGGGAATAATCGCAGGGGCAGATAGACTAAAAAAATGGCAACTTGGTACAACGTGCGAGAGTGACACTCTTGAGGTGAATGCACAACGTCGCAGCACTGTCCCAGGGACTCACACTGTGGTATGGGAGAGTGCAATCGATAAAATCACCATCGAACACGAGGCCAAATCTCGTGAGGGCTTTGCTCAGGGTGCAGTAATGGCATCTGAGTTTTTGTGCGGTCGTAGTGGTATTTTCACAATGGACGACCTATTGGATCTAAAATAATATCTTATTTATGAATAAGCTAAAAGAAATTTGGGCAAACAAGAGAGTGAAATTCTCTGTGGTGAGCGTGATTTACCTACTGTGGTTTGTGGTTTGGACTCAAAACCTTTGGTGGTTACTGGGTTTAGTAGCAATCTACGATTTTTACTTCACTCGCAAGATAGATAAAATCTTCCTCAATAAATATCGCGCTTTCAAAACCCGCAATAAAGGCGCTAGAATTGTTTTGGAATGGATAGAGGCTCTGCTCTTTGCGCTAGTGGTAGTAGTTCCCCTTAGAATCTATTTCTTTGGGCTCTATGTAATCCCTAGCTCCTCGATGGAGGGCACACTACTCATAGGCGATTACCTCTATGTAAACCGCCTAGCCTATGGCCCTAAGATGCCTATTACGCCAATTTCTATGCCTATGGTACACAATACCATGCCTTTTAGCTCGAGCACTCCATCCTATGTGGATTGGATTCAGTACGATTACAAACGTCTGAAGGGTTTTAGCACTCCAAAGGCGGGCGATGTCGTAGTGTTCAACTTCCCCGAGGGCGACACTGTTGCACTTGCTGACCCTACCTCTTCCTACTATGAGCTAGTGAGAGCCTATGGCCGTAGGGCAATATATGAGCAAAGCGAAGTTGTTTTCCGCCCCGTTGATAAGCGTGAAAATTACATTAAACGTTGCGTTGCAATTGCTGGCGACACTCTCCACGTGAAAGGCGACACAGTATATGTAAATGGAACACTATCTCCTATCCCACCACGCCTAATAATAGAGCAAGGAGGCGCACTTCAACCCACCGATGCAGTTTTCCCTCACAACGCAAAACTCTTCCCCTGGACACATAAAAACTATGGCCCTATTTGGATTCCTAAGGCAGGTGTGAGGGTTGATCTCACTCTTGAGAATCTACCGCTCTACAAGCGCATTATCAAGAACTATGAGCTAAATAAACTGGAGGTGAAAGATACGACTATCTATATCAACGATCAGCCCGCCACATCCTATACTTTCCGTATGGATTATTTCTTTATGATGGGCGATAATCGTGATAACTCTCTCGATAGCCGCTACTGGGGCTTCGTTCCCGAGGACCACATCGAGGGTAAAGCTAGCTTTGTTTGGCTATCTAAAGACCCCGAGGGCGGCATCCGCTGGGACCGCATGTTCAGGGCGATAAAGTAGAAGTAGAGAACTATGTTACACAATAAAAGCTGTTTAACGCTATGTTAAACAGCTTTTATTATATGGCGAGGATTCTAGTTAATCAAAAAACCATATTCAAAGATCCTAGGTCACTGCTGTCCACTAAAAAATGTGCAGTTTAAAAGTTAAGCAAATTTGGTTTACTTGAGCCGCAAAGTTCTTTGTCATTTTGAAATTTAGTTTTTGAGAGTAACTACCTCAAATTGGTTTTGTCGGTGAGAGAAATACTCAAAATTTGTAGTACCTCGTATGTCGTTCTTTCGAGTTGTAACTCGTGTTGAACTATCGCCACAAGGCAGTAGGTTATCATCGCAGAATAGACTTGGATACGCACAGCGTTTTCGGTCGTCCCTCAAAACTTCTTGATGCGCAGATGCTGTTTCAGCCACTTGAAAAACAACTTAATTTGCCATCGATTGCGATACTGTGCAGCTACCTGAATAGACGAAATTAAAAATGAGGCTCAAAAGTTAATTGATTATACAAAACGAGACTCTCAACGAGAGAGTCTCAAAATCATAATTCATTTGTCACACAAACTCTATTTCATCTCAATTTTTGCTAGAAAACAATCAGTTTTCTCTATTATCTCTCGGTTAAGTCCATACCTCTTTAATTCTTCGTTCTGATCAAGGACACCCATAAGCGAGCTGGATGCGACTATTGCCCAGAATGTGTTGCCATCTGTGGTGATGTTTGACATACTGCTCAATATGATATTACGCAGTAGAAGTTCTATTTCTGCACCAAAATCCACACTTGATAATCCGTTTGCAATAATCCGCTCTTCTTTTAAACTGTATAATAATTTGTGATTAAAGCCGGGTGGCATTATATACTCCATCAATAAATAATCGTCTGCAAAAATCATGTTGGTAACATAGGAGTATTTATTGAGGTAATGTGCAATGAAATTTTCCATATCGCCATTACATTTGCTAATAAAATCCTTCGGTAGAGGTTTGTTTTCTATCGTTGTTGTAACTAGAGTTTGGTAGGTAGTGTCTGATATTAGGATAGCACTACTCTGAAAAGGTGGTCTATAAACAACATTATCTCGATAAAGCGACAATTGGTTATTTGAAAAATAATTGAATTTATCGGAATTATATGAAATACCCTTATACACAGTTCCGCTAGGGTTTATATTCAACAAATTAAAAGCTTCGAGTTCTTCTATATGCTCATTCTGTGTGCTTAGTGCCCACAGTGTGGTGTCAGTGGGGCTTTTAGCTATTACGGTTGCAATGATATTGAGATCGACCGTCTTTTCATACTCTCCGTTATCATTGTTGTAGTAGATAATCTTACGACCAAAATTGTCGAAAACCCCCATTAAAGAATCGTTAAGAATAAATATATCGTGAGGAGCTATATATTCATTTCTCGCTCCACCTGCGTTACCTATTCTGCGAATAAGTTTACCTGTTTTTCTATTATAGGCAAAGACTTTTTTTGCTATATGATTGTCTACAATATATATTATACTGTCGCCATAAGTCAGAAGCTTATTTGGTTTGCAAAGCAGATCCTCGCGCGATCCATTCTCCAGCGGTATGGTTTGAATGTCTTTGACATCGCAAAAAACTTGGCGCATCCGAGGATCGGTATTATCTAGCGGTATTATTTGAATGTCTTTGACAGCAGTAGCCCAATCTGACCACAGTTGATTTGGCTCACTATCTTCTTTGGGATTACTTGGAATTATTATTTCATATATGGGGTTTTCTATGTATCTCATCTCGCCCTCTTGCATGGCCAATATTCTAGATTTCTGGTCATCCTTTAGTTCATTCGACCAACAACCAATCAGGCTAGATAATGTAATTGCACTAGCCAGTTTTATTAATAGTTTCATTTTGTTTCAAGATTAGTTAAGTTTATTTTTCTTAGCTCTTTTAACAAAGTTAAGTATAAATTCTGGTTTCTACAATTGAACCTAGATTCACACTCTTTTATATGCAGATAAAAGATTTGTCTATGCACCCCTAGAACTTCGCTAGGCGCACTTTGCACACCCCCAAAAAGCTCTCGATTTCATTGATATGGCTATGCCCATTTGCAAACTCGTTATCACCGTATTTAACTCTAAAATGCCGCTTGTACCATAGTATACAAGTCCATCATAAGTCTTAAAACCATCGCTATAAATCACAGCACTCGGATCAACCTTGCGGAGAGCTCCAAGCAAAGGCGCAGTTCGAGCTAAACAAAAAAGAAACCTCCTTGGCTTAGAGCCTGAAAAAGACTCGCGTTGAACAAAGTGAAACCGGACTTTTTCAGGTGCTATGCTATAAAGAAAGAAGCTAGAGCAAACTAAAATCACATAAGACGCTCTGCGTCTCCCTTGCGGAGAGCCCCAAGCAAAGGCGCAGTTCGAGCTAAACAAAAAAGAAACCTCCTTGGCTTAGAGCCTGAAAAAGACTCGCGTTGAACAAAGTGAAACCGGACTTTTTCAGGTGC
>CAYJLY010000044.1:0-15123 GCA_964371385.1 uncultured Rikenellaceae bacterium | reverse complement strand
CGACCTCATGATTATGAATCATGCGCTCTAACCAGCTGAGCTACCTCGCCATTTTCACCTTCCTTCCTTGGCCCGACTATTAGGTGGGGCTTTGAATTCGAAAGCGAGTGCAAAAGTAAGTAAAAATTCCTTGTAATCAAAATTTTCCCTACCAAATTTGCGAATAATTTTAGATAATTCTAAAAACAAGAAGCTCGAACTAAATTTTAGTTCGAGCTTCTTGTTTTTAAGGTTATTGTTAGCGATACTAGCGTACTAGATTGTCATACCAAGTGCGAGTTTCGCGTTTAGTTCCATCGGGATTGACACTCGACTTATTGAAGCGTACTTTTAGTCCAGCATTAACAATGCCTAGGTAGCCATAACCCGCCTCGACAAATACAGATACTCTGCGACCATACTCCATACCAACGGGCGAGAAATGCCAACTCATAGCAAACTGAGAGTTAAGTTCGGCTTGGAAATCCTCATAGCGGTTACCGATACCAAAACCAACACCAGCACGCGAGTAGAAATGCCACTTATCGTTGAAAAGCCATGAGACTTTCACATTGGGAGTAACGCTAATCCAGCTGTCGTGGTAGTCTTTAGATTTGGATACAGCGGTAGGTAGGTCGGGGAATTCACCTTTAGAATAACTGTAAGCGAACGGGATACTGAGTTCCAACCATGGAGTGAGTTGGTTGTTGTAGCTAAAACCTATGGTTCCAATATTGCTTGATGAAACCGACTGAAATTCAAGCCCCACCTGATATTTAGAATCAAAAATTTTGTTTGAATAGCTGTCGGTGTTGTTGATGGCTCCATAGCCATAGAATACCGAGAACGACGATTTGCCAAACTGAGCATTTGGGTATTCATACACTCGTTTGCCATTCTCACCACGAGGGGCGGTTTCAAACGGCGTACGCATTTGAGCCGAGAGCTCGTTGATACAAAGTAGGGTTGCACTGAGAGTTAGTGCGATTTTTAAAGCGGTTTTTTTCATGTCGAAATTGTTTAGATTGTTGTTTAATTTTAAAAGTAGAGATTTATTACTAAAATCCGACCATAACAAAGATATGTATTTTAATGTTAGTTTCCAAAATTTTTATGCCAATTTTATTATTGAGTACCAATCTGATAATTATACTATAAAAGGACAATTACCCCAAGAGACATTACCGAAATTAGCACCCATAATGCCACTCCGAGCCTTATGGACTTCGACCCAACGCGGCGAATAGTGGCTAGCGAGAGGGTTGATCCTATCAGAAATAAAGTAAGGCTGAGTATTTTGTGAGAGCCGACTTTGATAACATTAGATAACCATTCGTTTAACGGGAAATAGGTGTTTGCAACCATAGCCATAATAAATAGCAAAATGAACCACGGGATAGAGATTTTGCTTTTCTCGCCGCCATTTTCTTTCTTAAAGACCCATGCCGAAATCAGCGACAGAGGGATAATCCACAATGCGCGCGATAGTTTAACTATGGTGGCAATCTCGAGCGCCTCTTCGCCATATTCTCTAGCTGCGCCCACCACAGCGCTGGTGTCGTGGATGGCTATAGCCGCCCACATGCCAAAATCCGCTTGCGACATTTCGAGTTGATGTCCTATATAGGGGAAAATCAACATCGCGATGGCATTAAGCGTAAAGACGACCCCTAGAGCAATAGAGGTGTCGTGTGCCTTAGCCTTAATAACTGGAGCAACAGCTGCAATTGCGCTACCACCACATATGGCGGTACCAGCTGACACTAGATAGCCTGTTTTGCGGTTGATTTGCAAAGTGCGCGCTAGGGCAATGCCCACAAACATCACTATTACCACCGAGAATATCGTAAAGACTATGCCCTCTGACGAGGATTTTAGAGCCTCCATTAGATTCATTCCAAAACCCAAACCCACCACAGCGATTTTCAGTAGTAGGGATGAGATTTTGTGGGTGTGTCTTTCGAACACACTTCCTAGAGCAAGGGCGAATGCAATGCCGCCAAAGAGTGAAATAGCAGGAGAAACAAAAAGTGAACCTGCCGCTAATAACAGAAACAGTATATTTTTCATAAAATACAGAGGGGTGTTTTTGATTAAACTGATCCAAAGGTAATGCATCTTAGTTCAAAAATCAATGATATTTTAAATTAATTTGGATATTTATTTCGAGTTTACTAAATTTGCTATAGAATCAAAATTCCAATTCTTTTATGAATAATAGATATGTAGCCTTGGATGTGCTTCGTGGATTGACCATCTCGCTGATGATAATTGTTAATAATCCGGGTAGTTGGGATGCTGTATTTTCGCCCCTGCGCCATGCTCGATGGGATGGATGCACCCCCACGGATTTGGTTTTCCCCTTCTTTTTGTTTATTGTGGGCACTGCGATGGCTTTTTCGTTTGCCAAGCTAAAAGATGGTCTCTGCGTGAGTACATCGGGGAAGATTCTAAGGCGAGGGGCTATGATTTTTCTGGTGGGTTTGCTTTTGAATGCCTTTCCGTTTTACCCCACTAGCCCTGATCCAAGTATTGGATTTTGGGATAATTTTTCTCATTATTGGGCACATGTGCGGGTTTTGGGTGTGCTTCAGCGAATAGCCCTGTGTTATATTGTTGGCGCTTTTTTGATACTTTTTCTTAGGCGCAAGTCTCGAATTATATACGCTATGATTGCTCTTGGTGGGCTCTATACTCTGCTTTTGGTGGTGTTGGGCGATTCGACTTTGGGGGTTTTTACTTTGCAGGGACAGGGTGTATCCACGGTTGATATTGCGGTGCTGGGCGAGAGTCACACTTACGGGGGCTATGGTGTTGTTTTCGATCCCGAGGGTTTGCTCAGTACTCTTTCGGCAGTTTGCACCTTACTCTTTGGTTACTTGATTGGCACTGTGGTTCGCCAGGGAGCTGATAAGATCGCAGTGTGCTCTAGGCTCTACACCTTGGGACTCTTTGCTCTAGGGGCAGCAATGGTATTGAATGTTTGGATTCCTATTAATAAGGCTCTGTGGAGTGTGTCCTATGTGATGTATGCTGGGGGATGGAGCACGGTGCTATTGGCGTTGTTTATCTATATGATAGACGTAAGAGGGCGCCAGAGCTTATTTGTGCCCCTACGAGCCATAGGGTTAAATCCACTTTTTGCTTATCTCACAGCTGAACTTATGGCCAAAACCATTGGAGGCTTACTTCGAGTGGGCGATCTTAGTGTGGCTAATTGGTATTATCAGAGAGTGTGCGTGGGGATTGTGGGTGAGAGCAATGAACTTAGTTCGCTGCTGTATTCTTTGAGTATTGCTGGGGTGATATTTGCTCTTTCGATGGTGCTCTATCGCAAGCGTATTATCATTAAGTTGTAGCAGATCTCAATATTAGTCCATCACCCACACCCAATTATCGGGGGTCGAGTTTGACTCACTGTATCTGTATCCTTCCCAGTGGAAATTTTTTAACTCCTCGGGGTTGTGTATGTTGCGCTCCATCATATAGCGCAACATCTCTCCTCGTGCCATCTTGGTGTAGACTATCACTTGGCGCAGTTTGTCGCCCTTGTGTTGCAGGAAAGTGAAATCGATAACCCGAACCATTTTCTTTACCTGCGACCAATGGAAAGCATTGCGCTCCTCCCCCGAGGCGAGGTATAGTAGTGTGCCACCTTGGGCTTGAATATCCTCTATGAGGATTTGAGTTTGTATATCGCGCCAATATCTATCGACCCGTTGATCTGTCCCTGCCAAGCGCACAAAACCCTCCATGCGATAGGGGGAAATCCTATCCAGCGGACGCAGTAACCCATAAAATAGCGAGCTAATGCGTACTCTCTGCTGAAGATAGGTGGCATTCTCGGATGTGATAGCATCCTTGAAATGCTTATATACAACTCCGTTATAACTCTCCACAGCAGGGATTCTAGGGGCTGTGCCGTCAAAAAGAGCTACATAGCGAGTGCGTAGCTCTTTTGCTAGCGGTAAGCTAATTTTCATTATCTCGCAGAGTTCCGCTGCCGAGTACTTAATCATTTGTGCTATGAGCTGGGTGCTGTTTTCTTGAAAACGAGGCTCGCTTTTGAGGGTGTTCGAGATTTTGAGCTCTGCGCTTGAGAGCATGGTTTTGGCTGGCGATATAAGTGCTATCATCTTTGGGTGGGAGGTGTGATTTGTGCTAGAGCAATGAGCAATTTTGATGCTAGGTACAAATGTAAATAATATTTCGTATATTTGTGGTAAGCATCAAATTTAACTTCGAGAAGATTATGAAATTTACCCCCATTATCGACGCTAAGTACTCGTACTTAGAAAAAATCAGCCTTAGCGAGACCCTTCAAGGCAATGAATTCCCCTATTTCAATGAAACTCTTGCGCATGTGAATGGCTCTATGTTGCGTGTTGGACGTTTTGAGGGCGAGCTACCCATGCACAAGCATGATGATGGCGATGAGCTGTTTTTTGTGTTCTCGGGCGAGATAGTGATAGAGACCGAAAGGGGGAATTTTGCTCTAACCGCTGGCGAAGGGGTTTGTGTCCCCAAGGGAGTGATGCATCGACCAACAGCAGTGGAACCTGCCGTGGTGTTGATGGTAGAAAATTCGTTTTGCGATTTGGAACTGCCCTAGTTCTTGCATTTGCGTTGCTGCGTGAGTTCTCAAATACCTGCTTTTTGGGGATGTTTATTGCCCTTTGTGTGCTTATTTCTTTGGTGTAGATTTTCCTGGGCGCAGAGTTTTAAAGAACTCCATGACAGTGTTTAATTCTTTGACTTTCAGCAGTTTTGACATGCCTATGTAGCTTATCGCTCCAGATGCGCTTGCACACACCACAGCCAGAGAGTTGGAGTCAATAGCTAGCGTTGCTCCGTACATTACCCCCGCCATCACGCATCCGCTCAATAGAATGCGCCAAAGTTGACTGAATTGCTCGATATAACCCACTGGAATTACCTTTTTTGTGAAGTGTATAGTGATTATTACATCCACAAGGTTATAGAGAATTTGTCCCACACATATCCATATTAAACCAAAGGGTAGGCTGGCAAATAGTATCCCGAGAGCTAATATTTTTTTGATAACCTCCGCTTTGAAAAATAAATCCGAACGGCCACAGGCGTTCTGTAGATTGTTGTTGATGGTCGATATTGGGTACCACATAAAAGCCACGCAGAGCAACTGAAGCAAAGGTGCTGCCTCCATCCATTTTGCCGTCAGTATCAACTCAATGAGAGGGTAAGCAATGGCACCAAGGGCAAGTGAGAGCGGGAAAATAATATAGCACGCCATCCTGAGATAATTGCCAAATGATCTCTCGAGTGTGTCTTTGTCGTCTTGTAGCTTGCATAAAATAGGGTAGAGTACCTTGGTTAGCATGCCGCTAATGGTTGAGGTGGGAACTTGCGAGAGTGTAAACGAACGATTATAGAATCCCAGCGCACTGGCGTTGTACACGCGTCCTATGACTAGATTATATAGGTTGATATAAGCAGTGTGTAGCACACCAGAGAATAGAATTTTTGAACCAAAACCAAAGAGAGATCTAAAAGAACCTGCGTTCCATTCAAATCTTGGATGCCATTTGGAACTCACCCAATACAACAAACTCGTGACTACGCTCAAAGATAGGGTTTGTCCCACAAGCGCCCATACCCCATAGTCGCTGTACGCCATTGTAATACCCACTGCGCCGCTAATGAGCATTGCGATGATGGTGATTATGGCTATTTTCTTGAAATTCAGCTCTATGGTGAGCATAGTGCGCTGAATTATCCCCGCAGCATTAATAATCAACGATAAACCCACCACGCGCGTGATGCTCACTAGCTCTGTTTGGTGGTAGAAATCGGCAATCAACGGTGCACCAAAATACAGTAACCCATAAATGACCACCGAAATTGCGAGGTTAAAGAAAAAAACCATAGAAAAATCCCGCTTATCTCTATGCTGCTTTTGAATGAGCGCCGATCCAAAACCGCTGTCAATCAAACTTTGGGCAATGGCTATAAAAATCGACAACATCGCTATCAATCCATACTCAGCTGGCGCCACCACGCGTGCTATGATAATGCTCAATAGCAGTTGCAGTCCGCGGTTGGCAAGAGTTTCAACTGAGCTCCACGCTACCCCTTTATTGGTCTGATGTTTGAGTTGTGACATGCGTTATTTAAGGAGTTTTTTCTTAAGTGTAATTGCCCATTTGGGCATATGATTTTTTATACAGAACGCTATTTTTGAACCTTTGGATGCAAAGGGAAAATCCTTTAACATTTGCTCTTGGAACTGCTTTTTTAGTGCAGCCTCAAGGTGGTGGCTTTCACGAATTTTCGAGAGTAAATAGAGTAAATATCCTAAAACCCATTTATAAAGGTTAGGGTAAGTTTGCGTTGCATTTAATTCTTTGAGTGTCAATTTGTAATCACCCATTATCTCAACGTGTTCTTGAGCTATTCGAAGAGTAAAACCTTCTTTGATCTGACTCACGGCAGACCCCTCACGAATGTTGTAGTGTAATATTGTCAATGAGCTGCTAGCAAAGGACTTAGCGGTGGTGTAGACTTTCATTGAGAAGGTCATGTCTTCGATGAGATGATGATCTACTGCGCGTATATTATTTTGTCTTAAAAACTCCCTGTTATACAGCTTGTTCCATGTAGGCCAGTGAAGTGATACTTGAAGTGAAGATGGGAAGATATGATTGATAATTTCGCTGCGCCCTCGAATGATTTGGTCGGGATAATGATAACCCTTTATCTTTTCTCCCTCTAAAGTGAACTTGTCATAGCCCGCCACCACGAAATCAACCTTGTGTTTTTCTATGAGTTTATGCAACTCCTCGATGGCAGTGGGTGTTAACTCGTCGTCGCTATCCATAAAGAAAATATACTTGCCACGGGCGGCATCAAGCGCTGAGTTTTTAGTGGCGCCAGTGCCGCGATTCACTCCATGGTCAATGATTTTTACGTGTTCTGCTCGAGGGTGATCTTTGAGTAGATCTCTTGCAATATCCATACTCTTATCGCTCCCACAGTCGTCTATAATCAAAAATTCCAGGCTCTGAAAGCTTTGGTTGAGTACCGAAAGTAGCGCCTTATGTATATATTGCTCCACATTATATACTGGCATGGCTAGTGTGACTTCATACATAGGGTCGGTCTTGGTTTTTAGAGTTGTGTAGCTACAAATTTAGTATTTTTTTGCCTTTTTTCAAATTTTTGTCTATCTTTACTTAGTTATAAATTTAAATTACCCCTTATGAAAAATCAACTCTTTAAGTTAATCTCCCTACTATTTTTTGCGCTAGCATGTTCGCCAAAAAACAATACTGCGACGACTCTAAATCTGTTAATTGGTACCTTGACTGATAGTTTAAGTGAAGGTGTTTATAGTTATGAATTTGATCTCGAAAGCGCACGTTCTAGCTATAGCTCACATGCGGAAGTTGAGAATCCAACATTTTTGACTTTTTCAAAGGATACTCAATTTGTTTTTGCAGTCTCCGAGCTTGATTCTGCCCGGGCAGAAGTTGTATCTTTTAGTTATGATAGTGCATCGAACTCTCTTCGCGAGATATCGCGCTCTAAGACCCATGGTGCTTATCCTTGCCATATAGTGGCGGGCGATGGTTGGGTGGCAACTGCCAATTATGGAGGAGGGAGTGTGTCGATGTTCAAATTCGATTCATATGGAGTATTATCTAATAGTGCGCAAGTAATTGAATTTGATGAACAACCGCAATCTCATCTGCACTGTTTGTTGATGCTTGATGATAAACAAACGCTACTAGCTACCGATCTTGGTAAAAATATGATTTACCGCCTTAAAGTTGATTCTTTAGCAAATCTCACTCTGCTTGAATCCTCGGTTTCACTACCAAATGGTACGGGGCCTCGTCATATAACTCTTAATCCTACGGGTGATAAAGCCTATCTCCTTGGAGAATTATCGGGCGTAGTACATGCCTTCGATCTGCAGGGAGATTCGCTGGTAGAGTTTGATAGTGCACACTCGGATAGCGTTGGCGGAGGTGGCAGTGCCGATATACACATTAGCGCGGATGGTCGATTTTTATATGCTACTAATCGTCTGAAAGCTGATGGGATTTCGACTTTTTCGGTTGATCTCACAAGTGGTGATCTAACCAAAATTGATTATACACCTACGGGCACGCATCCTCGAAATTTCACTCTCTCGCCCGATGGACGTTTTATTCTGGTGGCTTGTCGCGATAGCAATGCAGTTCAGATATACAAACGCGACTCCCAAAGCGGTATTCTTAGCTACCTTGGGGCTGAATTTGATATAGTGATAGACAAACCTATGTTTGTTAGTTTTATCTAAGGTGCTGTTTGGATGCAGGGCATCTTTATGATTTATCTTCGCAAGGTGTGTCTTTTCGGGGTGTATGCTGTGGGTGCGCGACATTTGCAAAATGCAGGGCTCCCGCCGCAGGAGCCCTGCTATTTGTATTTGCTCTCAAATCATTGCTGGTCCAGCTCGGACGCATAGCGTCTTTATGATCTATCTTTGCGATTGGATTTGGAAAGGCATAGTCCGAGGTGCGAGCGGCACGAGCGGTCAGGTTTGGAAAGTCACGTTTAGAGTTCAATGATAAAAGACGCTTTGCGTCCAGTTAGAGCTAAATGATCGCAAGTGCCGCTGGCACTATTCGGATTTGAGGAATTTTGTGGGGTTAGCGTTGGCGGTGCGCCATGTTTGAAGGGTCACTAGCGAGAATACTATCACCGCGACTATCACAACTCCTCCCACAAATACCCACCAATACATGGGTACTCGATGAGCGAAATTTTCCAGCCAACTGCTCACTACATACCACGCCAAGGGGACCCCAATTAGCGTACTAATGATCAAAATCCAAAGCACCCCACGATTAAATCGTCCAAGGATGGATCTTACCGAAGCGCCAAACACCTTACGCACCGAAACCTCTTTGCGGCGGTGCTGAAGATCGAAAATTACAGTTCCCATGACTCCAATCAGAGAGATGAGGATGGTCACTAACGAAAATATTATAATAATCGTTGCCAAGCGACCCTCTTTTTGATAGTTTTCCTCAATAGAGCTATCTATGTGCTGGATGTCTACGTCTTCGGGGCGCGTGTCAGATGCAACGCCAATAAGCGCATCAAGGATGTATTTCTTAGTTTTTTCGAGGTTTGCTCCTTGTGCTATTCTAACATTAGCCGTAGCGTAGAGAGGGTAGTACTGCCCAAATTCCCCCAAGCCCATGGGTTCAACCTTATCGCGTAGAGAACCATAGTGATAGTCTTTGACTATGCCCACCACGTCAAATTCGTTTACTCCCAGTTTCTCGCCAACTTTAATATTATATTTTTGAGCAGCAGTTTCATTGATAATAACAGAGCCATATTTAGATTGTTTGTCGCTCTCAACGAAATCTCTCCCCTCGATAAGCTCCAATCCCATAAACTTTATAAACCCAACTCCTGCAGCCTTGATCGGAAAATTGTACTCCTGCCCATTTTTCTCTATGGTTGTTTCTAAACTTGCGTAAGGATCAGTCAATCGACCATTGGAGTAAGCAACCCCTTGTATATCAGGATTTTTCAGAAGCTCATTAGTGAGTACGCTGGCATCTTTCCACAGGGAATTTGGTATTTGGAAATGGTAGAGCCTCTCTCTGGAATAGCCATAGTCAAAATCACGCATAAAGCTATTTTGCAGGATGATAAACAGCGATACCACTACAAGCACAATAGAGCTAGTGAATTGGAAAGTCGACAGTGTTAATCTGAGCGCTCGTCCTCGGCGAGAGCGACCAAATGAACCTGCAAGCACCATCGATGGCGAAAATTTGGTGATATACCACGCAGGGAAAAGCCCCGAGATAAGCCCTAGTGCCACTGCAAAGATTCCCGTTCCAATCAGAATTTCAACATTATCGCCAAACACAAAACCCTCGCCTGCAAAACGTATCAATTCCACCCCAGATAGCATATCTACAAAAAATAACGATACCCCAAAGGCGAGTAGCATTATACCCACGGCCTCAAAGATCACATTCCACCGCAGAGCTCCAACAGATGCGCCAAAAACCTTAGAGATGTTCACTGCTTTGATTCTCACAGGTACTAGCGAGAGAAAGAAATTAATGTAGTTTGCCACCGCAATTAGCAGTACCACTATCGCCACCGAAAGCAATACATACGATAGCGGCAGGTTTACGTTTGGGAACTGATAGTGATTGATGTTTGGATAGAAATAGAGCTTGTCCATAGGGATAAGTTCAGCATCACACTCCCATCCATAATCTTTGTATTGTTCAATGTAAGCGTCGGTGATTTTTTTCGCAGTTTCTTGGTTCGGAGGAAACTTGAAAAAGAAGCTATAAGCTAAGTTTCCCCTGGAATTTATATCTAGTTGATGAAGATTTACCATCACCTTGTTTTTGAAGGTCGAGTTGGAGGGTATATCCTGAAAGATAGCCACAATCTGATACTTGTCATCTATTAATTCTCCCACAGGCGATTTATCTCCAAAATATTTTGTTGCCAGCGAGCGGGGCAGCATAATGGCGTTTGGCTCGGAGAATCTTGTGGAGTCGCCCTCCACGATTTTCATCCCAATGAGCTCGATGATAGAGGGCGAGATTAGTTGTATATCTATTCTACTGTCTTTTGTGTTACCAAATTCTTTGAAAACGTGGTTTCCTTGTCGCATAATACCATAGCTTTTCACCTGAGGCACGCTTTGTGCGACTGCCTCTCCATTTGGACGTGAAATGGTTGGCGAAAATTCACCTTGCGAGTCGTAATCATAGGCAAGCACATACACTTGGTCGCTTTGGGGGATATTGTCATTGTAGGTGTATTGCCACCACAGCTGCGAGAGTATGATAATAAAAATTGCGAAAGCCACGCTCAACCCCAAAATATTTAGAGCTGACGCAGTCTTGTATCGCTTGAGGGTGAGGATGAAGTTGTAGAGAATGTTTTTCATAAATATGTTTTCTTAGGTTTTGTTTGTCGTGAGCTCTAATATGCTTTTAGAGCTAAATGATCGCACGTGCCGCTGGCACTATTCGGATTTTAGGTATTTTGTGGGGTTGGCATTTGCGGTACGCCAAGTTTGAAGGGTGATTAGTAGTCCAACGAGCAATACAACCATCACAAAAGCCACCGCAAGGATCCACCACTGAACGCTGTCTCTATATGCAAAACCCTCCAACCAACGATTTACGATATACCACCCTAGGGGTAGTGCCACCGCAGCGCTAATAATCAAAGCCCACAACATTTGTTTGTTAAAACGCATAAGTATAGAGATAACGCTTGCTCCAAAAACCTTGCGCACAGAAACCTCTTTGCGTCGGTGCTGCATCTCGAAGATAATAATGCCAAAGACTCCCAATAGCGAAATAAATATGGTTAGAATCGAAAATACAATAATATAATCTCCTAATTTTTGCTCTGAAGAATAGTGTCCTTGGAGCAAATCTGTGAAAGTGCCCATTTTGAGTTCATCTGCAAGCAGAGTTGGGTCGGCAGTTGAGATGGTTTTTAGGATTTTCTCGCGCGCTTCACTCTCATTGGCACTGGGGCTTAGCCTGATTAGTGCCGTGCCCACAAATTTTGTGGGATTGGTCAGTGACAGCATCATTGGACCCGTTGGTTGGTGCATTGAGCGGTAGATAAAATCGGAAACAATACCGATAATACGATTTTTTCCACTCCAGTTTGAAAATTCTTCGCCCACCTTAAAACCTGTTTTGCGAGCAAAGGTCTCGTTTATGATTATAGGCGCAAAATCAACGATAGTAATGGTACTGAGATCCAGCTCGGTGAACGAGCGCCCATCGACTATGCGCATTTGCATCAACTCGGGGTAGTTCCACGAAACAGAGGTGGCTTGGAAAGTAAAACTTTCGCCATTGAGCTCTAGTGCATTTGTGTTGGTGATGTTGGTAATATTGTCACGAGTGTAAGCCATACCCTCGAACTCGGGAGATGAGTTGATCATTCCCTCTAGAACATCCAATAGTGAAGCTTTGTGAGATGGTGGAATTGCTACGTGTATCACTCGCTGGGGGTTATAACCGTGGTCGTAGGTCTCCATGTAGCGAAGTTGAGATAGCACGCTCCACCCGAAGATAAGCATTACCATAGAGATAATAAACTGAAATGAAGTAAGTGTTTGACGTAGTGTTTGCCCGCGGCGTGATCGACCAAACGAGCCTCGTAGCACCATCACGGGCGCAAAACGAGTAATATACAGCGCAGGAAAAGCCCCAGAAACAAAACCTATGCCCAGAGCCAAAGTTGCAGTCATACCCACAATAGTCAGGTTATCCACGAGCGATAGCGAGCTTTGAGTAAAACTAGGGAGACCCGAATCTCCAATAGCCCAAACCACAAGTAGTGACAATGCGAAAGTCATTAGCATCATACCCACAGCCTCGAAGAGAATATTTGCACGCAACGCTCCCACTGGCGCACCAAATACTTTGTAGATGTTAATTGCTTTGATTCTAACAGGCACTAGCGACATAAAAAAGTTGGTGTAGTTGATAGTTGCAATCACGAGCATAAGTATAGCCACTGAGAGCAAAATCAAAATGCTTGCAGGGTCTTTCTGCGGAAGAGATGCGCCACGCATCCCCGTTGCGTACATTTGGTGCAAATCTACAAGTTCTAACTTTTTGACAACGCTCGAAAAACCCTCGCTAAGACCCTCACGATAGCTCTTCTCGATGCTTTGGGTGAAATCTTGAATATCAGAAATACCCGATGTGCGCATCACTAGGATATAATTGGCAGCATTGACAGTTTTATGGTAGTCTCCAAGATTTTCGATGATGGTGTTGGGGAAAGAAAAGTTCGTGGGCATATCCTGATAGACGGCAACTACAGTAAGGGGCAGAAATTCACCTTTCACCTGTCCCATAAGATTGATACGAGAAACTGTTTTGCCCACAGGTGAGGTGTCACCAAAGATTTTCTTAGAGAGAGATTGAGGGATAATCGCCGAGTTAGGTTTTTTGAAATCCTCAAACGAACCCTCCACGGCGGTAAGCCCAAAAATACTAGGGTAAGCCTCGCTCACAATAAGCGGCGGAGTGGTGAAAGCCTCGTTGGTGCCTTGGATGGTGTATTTTACGTCAAGCCCCAAGAGCCAAGGGAAAATCTCAGCATGTTCGGTGATTTGTGGATGTGCGTCGACTACACGCGCAACAGTAGGGCGCGCGTGTATGGGGCTGTCGGAAAGCACACCATCCGAAAATGCCGCCCTGGTGTTGAGCATGTAAAGATTGTCGAAATCAGGTATATGACGATTAAAGTTTTGTTCCCAGCTCAAGTGCATCATAATGACCATAAAGGCGGAGAAAGCCACGGTGAGTCCCAATATGTTAAGCACTGATGCCATCTTGAAACGGCGCAGCGTCATAAGAAAATTATAGATAATGGTTTTCATAGTTATTTTGTTCTTGTTTTTCATCATCGCGCGGCACTGGTGTGGCTTCTGCGGGGCGATGCGCGGACGCATAGCGTCTTTATGATTTATCTTCGTAAGGTTTACCTTTTCGGGGTGTACGCTTGCGGGCGCGCTGTCTCTCTTTAGAGAGCAGGACTCCCGTGGGGGAGCGTACGCGCTGTTATTGGTATTGGCTCTCAAGTCATCGCCCCGTGTGGGCACGCACCTAGTTGAGAGTTAGGGTTTCGCTGTCGCCATAGGTGTCATAGCCGCTCACGATTACCTTTTCGCCTGCTTTTAAACCCGAAGTCACCTCGTATTGGGCTGGATTTTGGCGATTGATGGTGATGGGGCGACGTACAGCTTTGTCGCCCTCTAGTACATAAATCCAACTACCGCCAGTTGATTGGAAGAAGGCCCCGCGAGGAATAATAATAGACTGCGTGGGATTGCCTAGTTGAAGATTTAGATAATAGGTCTGCCCTGTGCGGATATTTTCGGGGCGCTCGCCATTGAAGGTTAACCAAGTGCGGAACTTACCCTCCCTTACATCGGGGAATACCTTGCTCACATTGACCTGATAGCTTTGATTTCCGCGCTCGAAACTAGCCGTTAGTCCTCGGGTCACACGGTCGATATAGTGCTCGTCTATCTGTGCCTCTATCTTGAAATCCGAAAGGTCGTTGATCTGTCCCATATTATGTCCCGAGGAGAGCGACTGCCCCAAAACCACATCTAGCATACCCAGCTCGCCATCAATAGTTGATTTTACTTCTAGGTTCTCCACTCTTTGGCGCACCAAAGCCATGTTGTGTTGCATGGAGAGTAGGTTTAGTTCCATGTTGTCCACTTGGGTTGAACGATAGATCGAATCCTGCTCTTGGCGTACGATCACAAGCTCCACGGTGCGCATGGCGAGGCGATAGTCCTCCTCTGCCATTAGGTATTCTTCTTTGGCGATGAGTTTGTCTCCATAGAGAGCTTTGTTTTGCTCGTATTTGCGTTTTTTGCGTTCGAGTTCAATTTCGAGTTGCAGGCGTTCACGAGCAAGGCTGAGTTTCTCTTGTTCCATCTCCACACGTGTGTTGCGCAGGAAGTTTTCCTTTTCGGCAAGCGATGCCTCGCTCTCAAGGATTTGAATGTTAAGTTGAGGATTGCTCAGACGCACAATAACATCTCCCTTTTTGACCATTGTACCCTCTTCGATCAACCTTTGCTCAACTATGCCACTCTCTAAGGGTGTTAGTTGCACGGTGGTGATGGGTTCTACTGTTCCGCTCACACGCACATAGTCGGCAAATTCACCCTCGGTGACGGTTGCCACAACAACGCTCTCTTTGTCGACCCTTAGGGTTTGGCGGTGGTCACCCAATATTAACCACGAGGTAAATATCAGCGCCAGTGTACCGCCAACTATCCAAGGAATGTGTTTTTTGCGAATTATTCCTTTATGTTCAATCTTTCTGTCCATTTTAGTATGTGTTTTTTGTTATTATTTTTAGTATTTTCTTTGTCATCTTGGATGCTCCCTCAATGTCATCCTGATGACAGTGCGAGCCGCACAGGCAATGAGTGAGATCGCCCCGTGCGGGCACACACCTACTCGGATTTTAGGTGCTTTGTTGGGTTGGCATTGGCGGCTCTCCATGTTTGCAGGGTTACCATGGTGATAACTATGAGTGCAACTATTAGCACGCCAAGTACAAATA
>CAYJLY010000043.1:0-15671 GCA_964371385.1 uncultured Rikenellaceae bacterium | reverse complement strand
CTCAAGATACTTAGGGTATAATAAAAATTACCCTTCGAGGTTTTGGAATCATGGTATTAGAGCTCACGGCTTGTCCATCCGCCCCATCCAAGAGTAAGGCTTTAGAGCGCAAAAAAACACCAAGGGCAAGCCCGACATAAAGTTTGAGAGCTTGCCCTTGGTGTATCATATGAAGGCATATAATCCCGATTAAATTGAGTTATTGTTGGAAGTGTTGAGGGCATCTCGGTATTTCTTTGGGCTTAGCTGGGTGTGTTTGCGAAAGAAAGCGATAAACGACTCTGGGTTATTGTAGGATAGGGTGTGTGCGATCTCCTTGATAGATTTGTTGGTGTCGCTCAGCAGATGTTTTGATTGCTCCAGCTTGAGTTCTTGATAGTAGTAGGCGGGGGAGACGCCAATGATGTCTCGGAATTTCTTTCTAAAACTTGAATAACCCATATTAAGCTGGGTTGCAAGATGCTCAAAATTAATCTTTTGATTGACCATCTCACGCATTAGAACCTTTGCGCGCTCCATTTTGTCTATAGTCTCTCGGTCTTTGTGCGATAGATTCTCACGAGCATAAATAGCGCCCCCTAGAATGTTGATAAGCGTACCTGCAAGCGCCTTTTGATAGAGCGAACGTTCTTCTTTGGCAATGCGTATGCCGTTGTGGAATAGCTGTACGATCTGCTCATTGTGGCCGATGTTCAATATAGCGTGATTTTTCTCGGGGAAGGCTCTTTGGATGAGAGTCTCGATCAGATCGCCCTTGAATCCAATCCAGTATTCATTCCACGGCTTGTGGGGGAGAGGCTGGTAGCTGTGGCGAACATTAGGAAATAACAATATAAGATCACCCGAGTTTACCTCCATCCACGAGCCGCCTTCCACCGATAAACTCCCCGCACCATCTGTGATATAGATAATTTGGTATTCGTCCAGCACACGACCACGCTTTGGATCGAAGAAATATTTACTAGGATGCTTGCCTTGGGGAGGGTATGGTGAGTTCGCAGGGATACTTTGCCTGCCGATGGTGGTGGTTACCACTCCAAAGTTTTTATCCTGTTCGCTAGCGACAAGGTAGTTCATCTCGTGGTGATCGAAATCAGGGTCTTGGTTCGTACTCATAGTTATTGGGATTAAGGGCCAATAACAAAAGTACGTATTATTTTTTAAGTATGTATAAAATAATTCTACCGCCCCAAGGCTTTTGGGGTTTCTATCGGACTATTTTTATACCTCGTGGAGCATCGATTTTGGTTTTAATCGAACCGTCCTTACCTCGTATGTGAGAGATTGATATCACCCCTTGAGGGGTCGGGAAAGTCCCTTTGACCCATTGGAGCTCACCCAAGTTTGGTTTTATT
Source organism: uncultured Rikenellaceae bacterium (assembly GCA_964371385.1). Lineage (GTDB taxonomy): Bacteria > Bacteroidota > Bacteroidia > Bacteroidales > Rikenellaceae > Mucinivorans. The sequence goes on along the minus strand of CAYJLY010000043.1, from coordinate 14,316 downwards.
CTCACAACTCGCGCCCCTGGCTCTAGCACCTCGACCCCCAGAACATGGCGCGTGAGCCACGAGGTCGGCCCGCTAGCCCAACCGTGGGCAAAACTGTGGCGAAAACCTCGATAACAATAGCCTCCATAGCTGCTGTGGATGTCGATTTTGCCATCGGGCACTAGCTCGTCAATGCGACCTGCGTTTTCGAGCCAATCGATATTGAAATCTTCCCAAAAAGTCGTAGCCCCCAAATCGAGCATTGCACCCCAATACTCACTTATCACATCCATGGCCCCTTGATAGTTGCCAGCCTTTGCCATCGCCTCTAGCATATAATATCCATAGAAAGTTGAAAATCCATGAGCCCCATCAACGGCAAGATACTCATCGTTTGCCTTTTGTGGATTCATCAATCCTGCCAAACTCAAAAGCGCTGCGCCTTGTTTTGACCCATTCACGGGGGCTTTTCTCGAGGACTCTGTAAACTCAGCTGTGAGCTCTTGGGCATTCTCTCTCATCAAGCGAACTACACCCTCACATCTACCGCCCAAGGAATCGTCTTCAAGGATTCTAGCCAATTTCGCTCCTTTTTCCATAGCCTCGAGCATCAGCGATTGCAGGCCTGCACCTATCGCCTCGGGGTTTTCGCTTGAGGGCCAATCCAAAAAGCGAGCCCCATCGAGCATTTCCTTGCCCGAGGAATCAATCTTCGTGAGAAGATGTTCCAACAAAGCGAGCATATAGTCTTTTTGCTCACGCAGATAATCCAAATCTCCTTGATAAAGATACCAATCGTGGTGTATCAAAAGCCACCAAATAGAATAGGAACTAATGTCGTTCATCCAGCGGGGCAGGGGAGTGATATCACGAATAAAATCCAAACTCTTTGGCACTACCTCGTTGTAACCAAACACCGAACTCACGGTCATCACCTCGGGGTGCAGATCTCCCACCCACACCAAGCGATCACGCTTGACACCATCCCAGAGGTAATCCTGCATATTAATATGGACAGTGTAAGCGCCCGTTTGCCAAATTTGATTGAGGCGCTGATCGCTACTTTCGAATGAACCTAAATATGGAATGTTTCTAAATCGAGCCACCGCTCTGAGCTCTTTGAGTTGAAGGCCATCCACATCGTCGATTATATCGATTCTAGCAAATCGAAAGCCCGAATCATGACTTTTTGCGACCCCTAGCCACGGAAGCGACATCTCGAAATCTCGCAGAGCGTGGTCGTTGGTTGCGCCATTTTCGGGAGTAATCTCACACATTGCCTCGCTGACCGATTCTCCAAAACGCACTCTGATTTTGATTGGGCGATTTGGGTTGCTCATGCCGGTGACGAGCTGAATTGCTCCATTTATTTCTTTGCCAAAATCCACCAAGAAGGAAGTCGGGTTGTCTTTGCGGCTGCTGATGTGGGCAACCGAAGCGTTGTGTAGGTCGGCCTGCCCCGTGGAATTTGTAAAGATAGCATCGAGGTTGGAGATATTCTGCTCGTTTGCCTTCCATACAACTCTGGTGGGGGTGATATACTGCGCCACACGAGTGTCAAGCTCCACTTCCTTAGGCGATTGTCCATGGGCTCTGAAACTCAGCAGCGTAAGAGCGCAGAGAACTGCCGTTTTTATAATATTTTTCATCATCTTCGAGATTTTTATATGGGGGGGAGGCTATTTAAATAGAATTTCCCATGTTCCACTCTTTAGTGTTCTGCCCTCTGAGCTCTTCTTGCCATTGACCCACATTTGGCTGTACCCATCGGGGATAACAACAGTGGCTTGTGTGCCTTTAGGCACATCGAGGCTCATCGAACACTGCGATGCGTCTTTTGTGATCGAAGTGCTAATCTTGCGACCACCACTCAAAGGCACAACACACTCAATAAAACTCAAATTAGCCATATTGGGCGATACAGAGAATGTTTCAAACTCAGGGGTGATGGTGGTGATGCCAGCCATATAGCTGCTAAGGATAGTAAGCGGCCCGCCACTCCAAGCGTGGTTGTAGCTGCCACCGCCAAAACCTGCGCCGCCTATGCCCCAGCCCTCCCAAAGGGTCGAGAGTGGCGAATTTATCATGCTTTGATAGCGTAGCTTCATGCGATCCATAGCATCTTGGTAGTAGCCCATGGTACACAGTGCCTCAAGGACATATTTTTCCATATAAGGGCTGGCGTGGAACTGCTGGGTGAAGAATTTGCGTAGCGTTGGGTATGTTCCCTCGGGGGCAATGCCACTGACCACCGCTAGAGCCTGCGAACGGTCGTCGGGTTGTCCGTTGTACTCGGGGGATTTGTAGTGAGTTCCCACCCAAAATTTCGTATGGAAGTTTTCTCTGATTTTTGCCGCTCGCTCCACAGCCCATGCTGCCTGCTGGTCATCGCCCAGCATCTGAGCCATCTGCTCATAGCCCTTTAACGCAATCACATACCACAGTTGATACATCAGATACATATCCTTGTTATCGCCCCAGTCACCCCAAGTCCAACCTCCTGAGCGAGGAACCACAAAGCCCTCACTATCGAGCTGCCAAACATCCAAATATTTTTTCACCTTAGGGAAAACATATTCAATAGTCTCACTATCGCCGCTACCCATATAATAGGTCCAAAAACCATAGTGGCTCACGCTCGCCAACATCTGCATGGGGAGTTCATTGCCCCAGTTGCCAGCGGGCACGGGCGAATAGATAGTGCCGTCCTCGCGCTGCCAGTCCATTAGCTCGCGCACCGCCTTGCGAGTGAGCAGCCATGAACGTTCGTCCAAGGCATAGAACGATTCGCCTAGTTCGTTGACCACATCGCCCCACCATTGGGCACGCTCACGGTCAGGACAGTCCATATATGTGTCGCGCATGGTGACATAGAGAGTGCGCTGTGCCTTTTGCCATAGAGCGTTCAGATCTTGATCGTCACACACGAAAGAGCCTGCAAAATCGCTGTCATAGCCCGTCTCACGATAGCCAACCTCCAATACCTCCACTCCCTCGGGGATAGTGTAGATCACCTGATGGCCATTCATCCACCCCAGACATTCGAAACTCTGCTCACCGCCTCGGGTAGTGTAGCGAGCATAGACGTTAGGATCGCTGCCGCCTCGATAGTTCTCGGTGCGAATATCAATCACCAAGCCCTCGGGGGCATTGATCTTCATCGAGGGGGTGATGTGAGCGTTGTAGGGCAGATGGCCCACAACGGTCGAATCTGTTTTCTCGATCTTTTCGTAGGTCTTCATGCCGTAGTCTCTCCATTGGGGTATGGGTCTGGGGGCAAGAGCATTCCAAGAAGCCTCTTCAAGCGATATCACCCTTGGTTTTTCCCATTCTGAATCATCAAAATCCACGGAAGCGAAATCGAAATCCACTCTAGCGTCGAAGTCAATATTCGATTCGGGTAATCTATAATTAGGCGCCCCATCCACAATTGTAGGATGCAGAGCTGGGTGGAGCTTCACTCGCCATAGGTCGTCAGTGGAGAGTTCTTTGCCATCCACACTCATCTCGAAGTCCATTCCCCCAACTGGCGAGGAACGATGACTGAAACCCTCGCGCCCGAAATACCACACCAGTACTGCCACAGTGTTTTCGCCCGCCTGAAAATTATACGTGCCCTCTCCCAGAATATCCACATAGGTGTCCTTGGGGTTGGGGCCGCGCTTTAGCCCTCCCTCGATAATTTGCAGCTCGCCATTGACCCAAAGCCAATATTTAGAATCGGCCGCTATGCGCATTTCGAGCTCTCGAGGTGTTTTCTCTAGATCTATATCGGCTCTAAATGCGAGCCACTGGCCAGCCTCCACTTGTTTGTGGGTGCTAAGCACCTGAGCCGATGAATCGTTTAATAGTGTAACAACCCCTAGAGTTATTAGAAGTTTCTTTAACATATCATAAGAATTTTTTGATTTAAATATACTTCTGCAAAGATACATTCCTTTTCGAACTCAACACGAGGAATTATGACACAAAAACTATGTTAATTGATAAAAATGCTTGCCCTGATTTGATTCTTGGGGGAGTAGCCAGTAGTTGTGAGTAATTGCGCCAAGTGTAATAAATGTCAAAGGCCACAATATCTATCCATGTGCAGAGATTATTACTGCCATGTCTTGCCGTTAGGTTTTGGGAAGTATTACGACCGCATTATATGGAACACACGCATTTTGAGTATAGCTAAATTTAGTAAAACCAAACGCCCATGCGCCCCAGATCGGAGAATCTTACTGTTGAAGAAATTTGGAATAAAATTGAGATAAGAGCTATTGATAATTACAAACAGTTGCTTAACTTTGTCTGCATTTAGGGTGGAGAAGTACTCGCGAGGTTAATGTCTGCCAAATTATAGCCAAGGGGGATGGATGACTGCTAATGGCCTTCAATTCCTTGGATGTAAATATAAAAACTTAATAGAAATGAAGCTTAAAATATGCTTTTTATTGGTGATATTATTGTCGTTGGCCACCTCTTTATCTAGTGATGGCCAAAGATCGCTTTGCTGGGTCATTTTAATCCGGTTTTAGGAGGGGCAATTTCAGCGAGTTTTCCAAGTAGGAGTAAATAATGAAATCGTTTGTTAGTTACTTCAGGGCTGATATTCCATTAACAATGGGATGAGAACTTTTTAGTGAGCTCATAAAACATCAGAGTCAAACACCCTTTAGGATGTTTGACTCTGATGTGTTTTTGTGCTTTGGTTGAGGCTGAACTCGCTGAAAGATAATAACCTAAATTACCATTTATTGTAGCGAATATTATCGGGCTTCCATTTGTCCTTTGCCGGGGGTGTGGCCTCTTGTGGGTAACCAATGACAATGACATTAAGGGGGATAATATGCGATGGCAATGACAATAGTTCGCTAACGTGAGCGACTCTCTCATCCATAGGATATACTCCAGTCCATACAGCTCCAAGATTCAAAGAGTGTGCTGCAAGGAGGATGTTTTGCGAAGAGGCTGACACATCTTGAATCCAGTATTCTGATTCTTTACCTGTGAACCCTTTGCTCAAATCACCGCATGCAACAATAGCCAGTGGTGCATTTGCAGCAAATGAGGCATAGGGAAGTGTAGCGCCTAGTTTTTGTAGAATCTCCTTGTCGCTCACAACGACAAATGCCCAAGGCTGTTTGTTTCCTGCCGTAGGTGCCGCCATGCCTGCTCTGAGCATTTTCTCAATATCACTCGAGGATACACTCTTATCGCTATATGAACGGATACTTGTTCTACTGATAATGGTTTGGTAGGTTGGATTGCTATTGGTCGCAATCTCTTCGATTTGAGGCGATTGTGTGAATAGTAGTTTTACAGTGAGTAAAACTACTACCACTGCAAGGATTATGCTGATAGTTTGATAAATATTCTTCATCTTTTGCTTCGATTAGAACGTCGCACAGTTGGAGTTTAAGCCCGAAAATGCCGTGTGTGGAATTGCATCTATCATCGCCATCAGATATATGTTCCATGTCCAATCTGAGAGATGAGCTACGCGTCGTTCAGTTCTGTGTTTTAACCTCTAGTTTGATTGTTAATAAGCCCCTGCCGAATAGGTCATCTCATAGGAGTGGGTGTATATCTCGAAGACAACTCCAAATGGATCTTCAACATAACACATTCTAAATGGTTTTTCGCCTGGGTAGTACTCACGGATTGGCATGCGTTGTTTTCCACCTGCTGCAACTATTTTTTCTATCAATCCCTCAATGTCTGGATCTTGTACCGAGAAATGGAAAAGCCCCGTTTTGAAAGGGTTAAATTCCGCTGTAGTGTTCACGCTGGTTGGGAATTCAAATAGCTCAATACCTATCTTATCTGCGGTTGCAAGGTGTGCAATGCGGAATGTACCCCAGCCCTCGCCAAACACATCTATACACATCTGTCCGATTGCAGTCTCGTTTTCTTCTTTAATTTCGGTGGGCTGCATAATCACATACCATCCCATAACATCTTGATAAAATTTTACGGCCTCCTCTAGGTTTGAAACAGTGATCCCAATGTGCGAAAACGCTTTGGGATATACATTTTCTTTTTTATCCATAATTTTGTTTTTTTGGTTACTCTGAGCTTTTAGTGAGCTAGCTCCAAAGATAATGCCACCGAGCAAGAGTGTTAATACTAAATACTTTTTCATTTTACTTTTTTTATTTGATTTGTTTGCAAAGTTCTGTATATATTCTTACTTTTGCAAGTACTTACAGAAATGATATGTAGTAACAAAAATGTGTATTTTATGGAAAATCAATGTGATAGCAAAAAATATTTTTTCGGTGACCAGCAGTATTATTGTTCTTTAGCCCTTGCCATGGAGGTAATTGGTGGAAAATGGAAGAGCATGGTTATCTATCACCTAAAAGATGGTGCGCTACGTTCTAATGAACTACAACGCTCACTGCGAGGGATCACCAATCGTATGTTCACTCTTGCCGTGCGTGAGTTGGAACAGTCGGCTTTGGTTGAGCGTATAGTTTACCCTGTTGTGCCCCCTAGGGTGGAGTATAAATTAACCCCAAGGGGCGAGGGTGTGCTACCTATAATATTGCAACTGGCGCAGTGGGGCATAGAAATCTCTGAATGATATAACATTTGAGAAGAGAATAGACCATAAAAAAGATGATCTGGGTTATTCTATCGCCTTAATTATTTTTGAAATAACCTCGTAATTAAACTCCTCTTTTTCGCTTGAATTGCTTATAAATATTGCAAAGAAAATATCTTCACTACCAATCCTGTCAATAATTCCGACACAATTATTGGCTGCGGTTACACCTTTGCTGGATTTTCCCGAAAAGCCAGTTTTATAGCCTATGTCAGTGTCTTTTGATAAGAGTTTGCGAGCGCTACCCGTGTTGGTGTTGCGCATAACTTGCCACAGCAACTCGCTGGACTGTGAGCCTGATTGTTTGTCACTCCAAAGATGTTTTAGAATCTCGATAGCTGCATTTGGGGTCGCATAATTTTCAAACTGCACCTCCCATGATGATTGAATCTCTCGCTCATAATTTTGTATGGTTATGTTATTTACGCCCATTCTCTTTATGTGTGAGTTAATGCTGTCAATACCACCTGTGAGGTCAATCATTACATCGCATAAGTTATTGTCACTCTTAGCCACAATATACTCCACAAATTTCGCAGCTGTAACTGTTGCCCCATTGGGGTGCGCCTCTCGAAATGGGCTCCAAGTGTTAGGTGGAAGTTCACTTTTTGATATTGTAACTGAATCAGAGTCGTAATTCACACTATCGCTGCCAAGATAAGCCATAGCAATTGGGAGTTTATAGACACTCTGCATTGGGAATCGCTGATCGCTGTTAATACTAGCCAACACCTCGCCACTTTCGTTATATATGGCTACGCCAACTGTCAAATCCTTATCCTTAACAAGCCTCTCAATAGTTTTCTGTAAAACGCTATTTTGCCCATTTGTGCACCCAATACTTATTGCACAGATGGCAACCGTTATTATATTTGTTAATAGTCTTTTATTCATTTTGTAAAGTTAGCTATATCTATAATACTTCGCCATCTTCTTAGGTCCTCACGCTTGGCGATAGGTCGTCTTGGGCTCTTGTTGTGGGACAGTTGATCAATCAACTCAGCTCGTGCAGTGGTGATGGTGCCAAGAGGAGCAACACGCGCAAGCTCTGTGGCCAGTGCAACATGTTTAATATTAACCGTTGATTCGTTGGTGTCTAAGACAATGGTCTTTTGTAGACGAAAGGCTTTATTTGAACTTGCTAATGTCATTTGGGATTGAATCAAGCCACCTAAAACCAGTTTGATGGGAGTATGTCTTTTCTTGTGGTTTATCCACCACTTGGTAGGTGGAGCTTAAATTGATATGTATATTTTTAATCTGAGTTTTGTCATAATCAATCACCAAGTTCCCATTCTCCACCATAGCTGTACAGTTGATAGTCTCAAAGGATCCGATTGAATGCTCTATCACGTAGGCATTTTCAATGAAAACCTCGCTCATACATTTGATAATTTCGTGGTTGAAGTTATCAATACCCCACTTAGCACGCCAAGTTTCATTTGGGTAAACATGCCAGTCGCTCATTTTTGAGAGATACTGCTCGCCAATTATAACTCGCTGCATTTGGGGGGTACCAGATCCTGCAGGGGTTTCCTTGTACTGCACTGCCTCAACAAAGGGATCGGTGATAAAACCAAAATGAAATTCACCCGTTTCTATGTCTATTAGCTGTAATGCTGAACCAAGTGTGTTGAGAGTCTGTTGCATGTAGTGATACTCACCCGTGAGCAGATACAAGTACCAAGTGCCGTAGCTTTTCCAAGCCGACCATCCGCAGGGGGAGTTCATGCCTCCATGCATAAGATTAATGGTGTATTGGTACTCCCAAAAGCGTAGTGTTCCGCCATTCATTCTCGAATCAGGAATGAGTTTCTGAGTCAAACATTGATGTTTCCTGTCCAAATAGCGTGCTACACTTAAAAATTCCTCGCTGAGCTTTTTATCATTAACCTTTAGCGCAGCCATTGCCAGCTGAGTTACCGAGCAAGATATCATTCCATCCTCGAAAGTGTGTTGCCCCTCAGTGCCAATGTCATCCGCTCTCAGTGTAAGATCCTTAATAGCTTTCAATGCCGACTCTTTGTGCCTATTGTAGCATTGTTCCCAAAGCTCATCTGCGATAAGTGTGCTCTGGGCAGTTGCTAGTTCCATTATGGATTTTGCAATATAAATTACTGAGGTGTAGTGTGAATTGTGTCCGCTATAGTAAGCTCCGTCGTCTTTTTGTTTTTTTAGGAGAAAATCCGCAAGTTTGGATGCTTTTTCAAGATCTTCTGTGTTCTTTGTCACATAATATCTATCTGTAAGCACGCCAACCATAGTAGCCGCGTCTTGTATGCGAAATTTACCATTTCGCATCTCGCCCAATGAGTCATCATATAAGACATGAAAAATGTCCTGATACACCTCTTCTGCCTGCTGATCTTTTACAGCGTCGGGTATATGCTTTCTTGCGAGAAAATAAGTGTATAGAGGATAGAAACACTCTGCGTGATGGACATTTGTGGGTTTGAATTCCAGTGCTTCATCACGCGCCATGCTAAGATATTCTCTAAAGTCAGGGCGAACGTAAAGTATCATCTCGCTTGATTTGCCATTGGCGGACAGAGCTATCATTTTGTATTGTCCAGCACCAGAAATAGGGGTATAGCTCCACGAGTAGCTGTTTTGTGAAAGCAGGTTTGAGTTTTCAATGACTATGTTTTTTGCCTCTGAGCGTGGTGTGAAAATTTCGACTCTCACCAAGGAGTCTGCAAGTATCTCTCCTTGAAAGCTATCTCCTTGAGCTATAGTATAATTCACTGCAGAGAGTACAGGGGCTTTGGTGCTTAGGTGGAAAAGATTATTAACCTCACGGAGTTTATTTGTGGTGTTGAAATGGAATGTGAATTTCTGCTCTTGATGAGGGTCCAACTTATAGAGGTGTTGAGGATGGCGAGAGGGTAGTGGCAGCCTGTGAAGCAAATCGAGGGTGACTGTGTGTATGCGATGAAGGCAATGCTGAGCCTGAACTCCATCAGCTTCACGTGCAACACGTGCTCCCTCATCGCCAAAGGTTCCCTGCTGATAATTGTAGCGCCACGAGGCGATAGCATCGGGCGAACTGATAGTAAGAATATCTTGATTTGGTGTCATGAAATAGCTATTGAAGTGAGTGCGCTCAGAGCGAAGCATTGTTGGAAAATAAATACCATTCCACTGAGGGAAACTCTCCATATAGGTATTAAGTCCCAATCTTAAACCAACGCCTTTTTGTGGCATAAACACTCGGTTCTCGAGATTCTTTAGCGTGGCAATCATTGTGAAAGTGCCATGGGTGTCTTTATACTCGAGTTTGTATTCAACGCCATTGGATACGCCCTGAAAAATATTGTCAGCGATTTTTATGAGGGTCACATTCTCGAAGGATGGCCCCGAGAATTTATCACTACAAAAGCTTATGGTGTCTTGTGAGGAGTTCTTGTCGATGTAATGGAGAATTTCGCCAACATCTGAGATCTCGACTTTGTAGTTGTGGGTCTGAATAATATTTTGCCCCTGGCAAAAACAATGAAAAAAAGTGAAACAGAATGATATAAAAAGTGCTTTCATATTTGGTGGATTTGTTAAACTAAGAATATTTAATCACAAATATAATGATAAATATTTTGAGATGGCGATTACTGTAGAGATGATTCCACATCAATATCATACTCCATGATTATCGATACATTTTCATAGTATTATAATTTTTTAATGTTTCTGATTTTTAGTCGTTTGTATAGGATTGCCGAGGCTATTATCGCTGTTGTTAGCTCTGCAAAAGGAATCGATAACCATACGCCATCTATACCAAATAGTAGGGGAAGAGTGTAAACCCCGAGCGAGATAAGCACCACGCCACGAAGAGCCGAGACTACAACCGAGCGTTTGGCATCACCAATGGCAGTAAATAGAGAAGAAATCGCAATATTCACCCCACTAAAGAGTGTCGCAAAGGCCACAATCTTTGCCCCTGCTGTGGCAATTGCCACGGCTGCACTATCCTCTGCCGTGAAAAATGGTGCGATAAGAGTTTGAGCACCAAAAAACAACACCACAAAAGCAATTACTCCGATCAACGAATTTACAGCAATATTAGCACGCACTACGGCTATCATGCGCCTAAAATTGCATGCGCCATAGCAGTATGATATTACGGGTACAAGTCCATTAGATACCCCGACAAATATTAGTATCGAGGTGATTAATATGTAGTTTACAGTAGCAAATGCCGCCACACCTGCGCTACCTACGTACTTCATCATTGCGATGTTGAATATGAGCTGAGTAACACCTGCCGAGATTTCGGACACCCCCTCCGATGAGCCGTTATAAGCCATACGACCAAGCAGTCGCCATCGGAACGCACCCTTGCGCAGAGTAATTCCTGATTTAGGTTTTAGCATGAAATACAGAGCTGCAATGGCTGTCACAGCAAACGAGGACCCCGTTGCGAGTGCTGCACCAAACACACCCATTCCAAGTTGAGCGATAAGGATATAATCCAACACAATATTAAGCCCCACAGTTGTTGCTATGAGCACTAATCCGTGAATAGGTTTGCCCACTGCACGCAGGTAGTAATCCCCCATAAAAGTAACTGCAATGGCTGGCATAAATAGTGATAGGGTTTGCAGATAGTCCGAACAATACGTCACAATAGTGTCGTCGGCACCCATGGCGAGCGAAATTGGTTTGGCGAACAAAGTAAAAAGCAATGTCGCGACTATCGTCGAGAGCAGCAGAAACACGAACGAGGTGCGAAGTGCATTGTTTGCCCTTTGCTGATCGCCTGCGCCTTGGCTCATTCCCATAACGGTGAGCGCACCAACGCCAACCACCACACATACAGCTATGATTGCCGAGTAGGTAGGCATAACGATATTAACCGCTGCCAAAGCATCGGAACCTACAAAGCGACCAATGAACATACCATCGATAATGGTCTGCACCCCAGCGAGGAGCATCCCTAAAGCCCCTGGTAGTCCAAATTTTATAATTAGTTTCGTGATGCTTGCCGATGCAAAATCTCGTTGCTCGACACTAGAGGTTACTTGTTGCATTGATATAGTGATTAGTATTCGACTGCAAAGATAGCGCCTTTTCTGTTCTTAAATAGTGGTTATAATGGAGTGTTATTGTGTAAATTTGGAAATGGTGGCTATCTTTTGTGCAATTATGGAAGATATAGGATACCCGTTGATAGGTGTGGCGTTGGGCGCGGCGATTTATGGATATATGCCCGAAGAGTTTGTATTGAGCATTGCAGGCAAGGATAATCCGTTTGCTATCCCCATTTCTGCAATCCTTGGCGTGCCTCTGTATATTCGCGCCGAGACTGCAATCCCCATTGACATAGCCTTGATGGGCAAGGGAATGAGCGTTGGAGCTGTTATAGCCTTGATTATTTGTGGTGCAGGAATGGCAATCCCCGAAATGACGATGATGGCGAGTATCTTCAAACGCAAATTGGTGGGCGTGATCGTTGCAGTAATCTTCCTTACGGCAGTTATTGGAGGTTATGTATTTAATTTTGTATTGTAATGACGATTGTTATTGATGGCAGGGAGTGCACAGTTTCAGAGAGTGCGCAAAATATTGCTGTTGTAGCACGAGAGAAAGGGGTAACTATTTCAACTCCTTGCTACTCAAATAATCGCAATGGTGGATGTTGCAGATCATGCCTTGTGAGCATAAATTGGCGAACATCGTTATGTCTGTGGCGTAAAACCGCGTGAGGGTATGCTAATCGTCTATAAAGACAGCGAGCTAGAGGCTATACGCAAAGATAACTTGATGCGATATATTTCTAACATTCGCAGTGCTAAGAGTTTCAACTGTGAGTGTAAATGTAGCTGATGATGCTCGTTGGAAGAAATAAAAAAAAGCCATCGTAATATTTTGCAATTAAAATATTACGATGGCTTTTAGTATTATAGTGGTGCGACTAGAAATTCACTTTCTCACCATAGTAACAAGCGTTAAACACCTTTTCAAGCTCGTCCTGCGTAGGAACACGAGGGTTGAAACTTGTGCAAGGATCAGCCATAGCATCAGCTGCCATCTGCTTCACGTTTGCGTTCCACTGGGCCTCTGATACGCCCCACTCCTTGAGTGAGCCAGCGATATTTACATCTGAGCGTAGTTTTTCGATTGCCTGCGCAAAATCTTCAGCTGTTGTACCTCCAACCAATTTCGCAAGGTCTGCATATCTCTCGGTAGCTGTTGAGTTGAAACGGATAACATTACCAAGAACAATAGCATTAGCACATCCGTGAGGAACGTGGAAGCGACCTCCGATTTGGTGAGCCAAAGAGTGAGCGATACCCAACCATACGTTTGTGAAGGCATAGCCACCAAGGCAAGACGCGTCGTGCATGTTTTGGCGTGCAACACCATTCTCTGGCTCGTTATATGCAGTTTGAAGATTTGCAAAGATTAGCTCAATACCGCCCTTAGCCATTGCATCAGCGTAGTTGCTCTCCACGTTCGACACATAAGCCTCCACACAGTGAGTCATAGCATCAAGACCTGTATTCGCTGTAACCTCCTGCGGCATAGACTTACACAAATCGCCATCCACGATAGACAAATCAGGCAATAGCTCGAATGATACCAATGGATATTTAACACCCTTATCAGTGTCGGTGATAACAGCCAGCGCAGTGATCTCAGTACCAGTTCCGCTTGTTGCAGGAATAGCCACAAAGCGAGCCTTTTTGCGTAGTGGCGGAATACCACACACTTTCACCATCTGCTCAAACTCAAGCTCTGGGTGCTCGTAGATTGCCCACATAGCCTTCGCAGCATCGATTGCCGAACATCCACCCAAACCAATAACCCAATCAGGCTGGAACTCCTCGAATGCAGCAGCACCACGACGTACTGTGTTGATTGATGGGTCTGCCTCAACACCCGAGAATACTGTGTGCTCGATGTTGATCTCGTCAAGAATAGCCTCAACGCGCGCCAATGTGCCGTTCTCTTTTACTGATTTACCGCCAATTACGATAATTGCTTTTTTACCAGAGATGTTTTTAAGCTCTGAGAGTGAACCCAAACCGTAGTAAAGGTCGTTTGTTTGAAATAACTTCGCCATAACTTGTATTATTTGTGTTAGTAATGATTATGGCACAAAGGTAGAGTTAAGGCACGAGTTAAATTTATACATTTGCGCCATTTGATTGTACAAAGGCGCAAATGTATAAATAACTACTGTGAAATCTGCTTTTTAAGCTCCGAGGGTGTGCACTCGAACTTCTGACCAATGTATTTGTTGAGCGCCGATTGAGAGTCGAAGCCCAGTGAATAGGCAATTTCTTTGAGGGAAATCTCTTCGTAAATGAGCAGCTTTTTTATCTCCAAAGACAAGCGTTCGTGTATTAAATCCAGAGCCGTGTCATTCACATATCGTTTGCAAAGTAGGTTTAGTCTTTTAGCCGAAACTCCCAATCTGTCACAGTAGTTTTGCACCTTGCGATCGTGTCTAAAATCGCTATCTATCAAGCGGCGAAACTCCATAAACAACTCAAAATCTTTATCCTTTACGCCCTTAAAATTATTGGATGCCGTGGAGTCTATGGTCTTAAGAATGATGATCTTCGAGAGGAATTTAACCTCTATCTTGCGGATATTGTTATAAGGTTCTTCCAATCGCTTAATGTGCTCTTTGATAGCGATTATCTCGTGGAACTGATCGAGATTTTGCTCCGAATAATTCACTGCATTCACCCTCTTGTGTAGGTCAATGTTATACTCCTTTAGCTCGGTTGCGAGTA
>CAYJLY010000042.1:0-16312 GCA_964371385.1 uncultured Rikenellaceae bacterium | reverse complement strand
CAGACTTACGTGAGGATAAATTATCGCCCAGTGCGGGCACGCACCACTCCCCGTGAGAACCCTGCTCCTTCTCCTAGCATGCGAGCAGGACACCCAGTGTCGAGCAGAGAACTCTCCGAACTGGAGTAACGATGGTTTTGCTAGAGATAATCATCGCTTGTGCCGCTGGCACAGACGGACGAACCGCACCCCACAGGGACGGCCGTCTTTACCTAAAGGTAAGTTCGTCTCTGCCCCTTGCGGTTCGCCTAGAAGGCAAACAACGAAGAAAAAGCCCCTTGGTTAAAGAGCCCGAAACAGACTAAAAAAGTAGATTTCCGCTGTTTCAGGGGTTTAACCATAAAGAAAAAAGCTAGATGCGAGCCGCACGGGCGGTGGTTTTACCAGAGAGAGAAATCGCATAAGACGCTATGCGTCCGACCGCACCGAAAAGACTAGGGGTGCGAAAACAAACAACTGCCCCTTACGAGGGCACATTTAAGGATGAAAAAAATAAAAAAAATAATATATAATGTACTTACAGAAACGCTGGGTAACCACTCCCACAGGCGATTCTGGGCTTATCAACGCAATTGCACACACGCAAAATATCTCCCCGATATTGGCAAACCTATTGGTGCAACGTGGCATAGATTCCCCCCAGAGTGCGCACCAATTCTTCAACCCCTCGCTTGATGGGCTGCACGATCCATTTTTGATGCAAGACATGCTTACGGCTGTTTTGCGTGTGGATAAGGCCATTAAAAATGGCGAAAAAATCATGGTCTATGGCGACTACGACGTGGATGGCACTACTGCTGTGTCGTTGGTCTATATCTTTTTGAGGGAAAGGGTCTGTGACCCCTCGAAGGTGTTGTTTTATATCCCCGATCGCTATGCCGAAGGGTATGGCATCTCACAAAAGGGTGTGGACTATGCTAAAGAGAATGGTGTGACGCTGATTATCACTCTGGACTGCGGTATTAAAGCCATAGGCGAGATTGCCTATGCAAAAAGCCTAGACATAGACTTTATTATCTGCGACCATCACCTCGCCGACGAGCAATTGCCCGCTGCGGTGGCTGTTTTGGACCCCAAGCGAGTTGATTGTAATTACCCGTTTAAGGATCTATCGGGCTGTGGCGTAGGCTTTAAGCTGTTGCAGGCCTATTGTATGTATGCTGAGATCTCCCAAGAGGCCATTTATCCACTGTTGGATCTGGTTGTGGTAAGCATTGCCAGCGATATAGTGCCAATAGTGGGCGAAAACCGCATTATGGCTTACTACGGGCTCAAACAGCTCAATACCAACCCCAACAAAGGTCTGGGGGCGATTATTCGTAAGGCAGTGCTCGAGAATAGTCCTATATATATTGATGATATTATCTTTAAGATAGGTCCTCGTATCAATGCCGCTGGACGTATGGAGATAGACATAGACCAAGACGACCCAAGGGCGCAAAGTGGCGGACGCACGGCAGTAAAACTACTCACAGCAATCACAGACGAGCGCGCTTTGCACTATGTCTCTGAGATTGACCGCTTCAACCAAGACCGCAAGAGCATAGACCGCGATATTACTATCCAAGCACATCAGATTATCGAGGCAAAAAGTGATTTTAAGAACAAGCGTGCCACAGTGATCTATAATCCCGAGTGGATGAAAGGTGTGGTGGGCATTGTTGCATCGCGCCTGATTGAGAGTTACTACCGCCCTACTGTGGTACTCACGCGTAGTAATGGCATGGTTACTGGCTCGGCTCGTTCTATTCCTGGGTTCGACCTCTACCAAGCCGTGGAGCATTGTAGTGACCTGCTGGAAAACTTCGGAGGACACACCTATGCCGCAGGGCTTACCATGAAGGAGGAGAACCTTGAGGCTTTTATCAAAAAATTTGAAAACTTTGTTGCTGAGAATATTGAACCCGAGACACTTATACCTCGCATTAAAATAGATAGTGAGGTGCAGTTTGCGGATATAAACGACCAGATGCGATCGGATCTTCAACGCTTCCAACCTTTTGGACCCGGAAACCCAGCCCCAACGTTCTGTGCCAGGGGGGTGAATGATAGTGGTCGAGCAAGACTAGTGGGCGTTAATCGTTCGCACCTTAAAATGGACCTGTGGCAAGGGGAGAGAGTACGTGGAGCGATATCAGCCATAGCCTTTGGGCAGGTAGCACTTTTTGACCATATCCGTTCAGGTGGTAAAATAGACTTGTGTTTCAACCTCGTGGAGAACTACTACATGGGCAAAGTAACCACACAGCTTCGTGTGCGCGATATGGCAACAAATACTAATATGTAACCGTTATTAACAGCTGTTTATACTGGATAATCCCTTAGCGTATCTTATGTGAACGCTAAGGGATTATTTTTTGTGCCAGTTTGGAGTGTGCCATATGACTAGCTTTTTTTCTTTATGACACTGCATTTTAAACAGTCTGATTTCGCTCTGGACGCACTGTGATCTATTTAATGACTCAGTGTCCAGGGATTTTTTTTGGGTTTAGCACTAACCCTATCTCTCAAAAGCAAATTGCCTGTGCCGCTCGCACAAAAAAAGCGGGAAAACCCATAAGGATTTTCCCGCTTCTCTTTTATAATTTGCTTATTAATTCGTGCAAGTGTCCAACATTAGTTAGTCACCCATCGCGCATTGTGTAAGCTGAAATTACTTCTTGATATCAACTTTAACGTCAACAAGCTCAGCGAACTCAGCGTTATCGAAGTACTCGATGAAGTTAACCTCAGTTGCAGCTAGAGGCTCAACAACTGCTGCGTTTTGGCTCATAGCTTTCTCTAGGTAAGAGATCATATCGTTACCGTTACCTTGGTTAGCTGAGATAACAGCCATTAGGTAGTTAGCATTCCAAGTGTCGATACCTTTAGCAGTAGATTTAGCAGCGCTAAGGTCACCGTTTAGGTACTGAGCAAGAGCTTTGTTGTAACCATCAATTTTGCTTACAGCAGAAGAGTAGTTACCGTTAGCTAGCTCAACAAGACCCATGTTGTATTTAGCCTCTGAGCAAGAAGAAGCAGCGAAGTACTTAGCAGCCTCGTCTTTTTTGCCTTGAGCCAACGCAGTAACACCTAGGTTGTTAACAACTTGTGGGTTAGTGTTGTTGATAGAGGCAGCTTTCTTGAACAATTCGTCAGCGTCAGCGAACTCACCCTCCCATGCAGCAACAACACCAAGGTTGTTCCAAGCGCGGAAATCGTTGAATTTGTTAGCAGCAGCTAGGTAGATAAGAGCTTTAGTTGCGTTGTCATTAAATAGATTGTCAGCAGCGTAAAGCATCTCTTCTAGTTTCATAGTAGAAACCTCACCTTTCTCGATAAGAGCGATCATTTCTTGGTCAGTTAGACCAGAAACAGCAACATCAACTTGCATTTTAGAACGACGAAGCTCAGGAAGGATTTTCTTAGCCAATACTTCGAAAGCAGCAGTCATGTTCTTGATCTCGCGGTCGCGAACTTGAGGATCGCTGTACATAGAAAGAACTTGAAGGATAAGGTCGCGGTCTTCGATATCAGAAGCAGCAACTAGGTCGCGGAAACCTTCCCAGTCTTCACCCATAGGATCGATCTCGAAACCTGCAGTTTTCACGTCGTTCTTTTCGAAGCGAGCAGAAACAGCTTTTTCGGTAGTTTTACCACGCTCTTGAGATAGTTTGTCGTTAAGACCTAGAGGACCATCAGGAGACGCGTAAGATTTAGCAACAACAGCACCTACAGCTTTCTTAGGATCGCCAGTGTTCTCAACGATAAATTGCTCTAGAGCAGCGATATCAGAAGAGTTAAGAGCTGATTTGCGAACAACTGAACTGTTGATAGTGTACATAAGGTTAGCATCCTCAGAGATGATAGTTACGTGCTGGTATGCGTTAGGTGCGATAGCAACTTTAGCATAGTTGTCAGCCATAGCTTGCATGGTGTTAGTAGCCATTGCAACTGGGATCTCAGTTTCGTACTCGGTGAAGTTCTTGATCTTAGCACCTTTCTTTAGACACTTAGCCTCAACTGAAAGCACTAGCTCAGCTAGACGCATAGAAGGAGAGTAAGGCATTTCGATTTTGTGAGTGTACTTACCACCATTTTTGTAAGAGATAACTTGGTAGTTGTCAGTTACTTTTTCGCCTTGAAGGAAGTGAGGAGTACCAGCTACACGAGTACCATCGATAAGCGATACCAACACTGGAGTCACTTTCAATACGCCATACTTGTGGAACGCGTTCTCAGGAATAACAACCTCTAGGTCGCCAGTTACGAAGTCACCCTTTAGGGTAAGAACCTCAGGAGTTGTGGTAGTCACAATACCCGCGTTGGTGTGTTTCATCATCTTTGTGTAGCAGTTACAGCTAGTAAGCGTAAAAGCCAAAGCCAAAGCGGCTAGAGATGCACTAAATAGTTTTTTCATCTTAGTTTTTTGGTTTTTAATCGTTTTTATTGTTTGTATTTCGTTGTTGATTTATGCTCGTTCTGTTCCGTATTTTCCCATAAATACAGGCTCTTAGCGTTATCAGGGGTGTATTTTGTCAATTAAGTTCCATCCAAAATGGAGCCATTAGCCCACAATAATTAACAGCAAAGATATAAACATTTTTTTAATTTCATATACCTAGGGTAATATTTTTTTCGTTCATGCTGCAATTTTTGCGCCATTTACATCAACAGTAAGTTATGTAGTCAAGTTAAGCGTTTCACTTCGATGCAACTTCGGACCTTGGAGACTAAAAAAAAGAGCACCGAGGCTAAACCTTGGTGCTCTTTTTTCGACCTATATATATTATAGTTAAGTGAGAGGGCGCTTACTTTTAGCCCTCATCTTTACTATAAATATAGTACTATTTCTGGATCAACGCTTTGCGTGATAATTTCAGCTTGCCGTTTTTAGGGTCAACAGCCAATAGCTTAACATCTATCATTTCGCCCTCTTTTAGACCTGAATCTGCCATAGTCTCTAGGCGAGAGTGAGAGATCTCTGAGATGTGAAGTAGGCCGTCTTTACCTGGAAGGATCTCAACGAAAGCACCGAAATCGGTGATAGTCTTAACCTTACCATTGTAAACCTCGCCAACCTCTGGGATAGCAGTGATACCTTTGATGCGATCAAGAACATAGTCGATACCCTCTTTGTTAACTGAGAAGATATCCACAAGACCTTTGTCGCCTTCTTCGGTGATGGTGATGGTTGTTCCAGATACTTTTTGCATCTCTTGAATAACCTTACCTCCTGGGCCAATGATAGCACCAATGAAGTCTTTAGCAATAGCAACCTGAACCATACGAGGTACGTGTGGTTTGTAGTCTTCGCGAGGTTCGGTGATAGTCTCGGCAATCTTACCTAGGATGTGTAGACGACCAACACGAGCTTGCTCAAGTGCTTGCGAAAGCACCTCGAACGAAAGACCATCCACTTTAATATCCATTTGAGTTGCGGTGATACCATCGGTAGTACCAGTCACTTTGAAGTCCATATCTCCTAGGTGATCCTCGTCGCCAAGGATATCCGAAAGGATAGCGAAACGGCTACCCTCAGACACTTTACCACCCTCGGCGATAAGTCCCATAGCGATACCCGAAACAGGTTTCTTTAGTTTCACACCAGCGTCCATAAGTGCGATAGTACCAGCACACACAGTCGCCATTGACGAAGAACCGTTAGACTCTAGGATGTCCGACACAACACGCACTGCATAAGGACAGTCTGCGCCAGTTGGCATCATAGGCTTCAGTGCACGGAACGCAAGGTTGCCGTGACCCACCTCACGACGTGAAGTACCACGTGCTGGGCGAGCGTCGCCAGTTGAGAAAGGAGGGAAGTTGTAGTGAAGAACGAATTTCTCGGTACCCTCACGCAATACATCATCAATCATTTTCTCATCCATCTTCGTACCCAAAGTCACCGTAGTTAGAGACTGGGTCTCGCCACGAGTAAATAGAGCCGATCCGTGAGGTGCAGGCAGGTAGCCAGCCTCGCTCCAGATAGGACGGATTTGGTCAGTCGCACGACCGTCAAGACGTACACCCTCCTCGAGGATCATATTACGCATTGCCGATTTAAGAACATAATCGTGGTAGTAGCGGTGGATTAGCTTAGATTGAGCTGCTTGCTCCTCCTCGCTAAGTTCTGCGATATAGTCGTGAACTAGTGCATCGAATGCAGCTGCACGCTCGTGCTTAGGCATTGGAGATTTAGCAATCTCGTAGCACTTGGTGTAAAGAGCCTCAACAACAGTATCACGAAGATCCCAGTCGTTAGTCTCGTGGCAGTACTCACGCTTGGTGGTCTTACCAACAGCCTCCATAAGCTCGATCTGAGCTTGACACTGTACTTTGATAGCTTCGTGTGCGATGCGGATAGCCTCAAGCATTTCTGCCTCTTGCACCTCTTTCATCTCACCCTCAACCATCATAATATTGTCCATAGTTGCCGCTACGATCACATCAAGATCGCAGTTGCCGCTCTCCATTTGCGAGAAAGTAGGGTTGATTACCCACTCACCCTCGATGCGAGCCACACGCACCTCCGAGATAGGCGAAGCGAATGGTACATCCGAAACAGCTAGTGCCGCCGAAGCCGCAAGACCTGCAAGAGCATCTGGTTGAATATCTGGATCAGCTGAGATAAGGTTTACAGTAACGAAAACCTCAGCGTGGTAGTCAGCTGGGAAAAGCGGACGAAGCGCACGGTCGATCAAACGAGACACCAAGATCTCATAGTCCGAAGGGCGAGCCTCACGCTTTAGGAAACCACCTGGGAAACGTCCGTTGGCGGCATATTTTTCTTTATACTCTACGCTAAGTGGCATAAAGTCTACATCTTCTCTTGCATCTTTTGCAGCCGTCACGGTTGCAAGTAGCATAGTGTTGCCTTGCTTAAGCACCACTGCTCCATCGGCCTGCTTGGCAAGTTTGCCAGTCGACAGCTCGATAGTACGTCCATCGCCCAAAGCGATAGTTTTGATTGTTTCGTTGTACATCTTTTCTTGTTTTATTATACTATTTTGTTGTGTATTTTATTCGTTTTTTTGTGTGTCTAGGCACAATACTAGCCCTGCATGTACTCCAAGCTGGATTTGGAAAGGCACATTTAGAGCAAAATCGCCAAAGGCGCCCTGCGCCCATTGCAGGACAAAGGTAATCTTTTTTCTTTGATTAAGAGGAAGTTTGCTATTTTTTTCAAAGTTTTATCAACTGATCCTCAATAAAATCATTATTGTCTGGGGTTTGCCTACTTCCTTGAAGTTTGCTCCTTGCTTTTCTTTTTATGGTTGGCTAACAGAGCGTCTTTATAATTTATCTTCGCTAGTTTGCCTTTGCAGGGCGTGCGCTAGTGGGTGTCCTGCGCCTGAAAGAGCAGGGCTCCCGCACGGATGGAGCGTACGCCCTACTATGGTTTATCTGCCCCTTGTGATTGCTCTAGCTTTTTTTCTTATGGTACTGCACTTCCAGCAGAGCGGTTTTGCAGGTGCTCAACACGTGGTCTGCTGGAAGCTCAGCACCAAAGATGGGTTCTTTTTTTGTTTGACTTTTAGGACGGACGCATTGCGTCTTTATCACCTAGCTCTAACTGTGTTTTTCAGGTGTGCGTACCGCAGGGGAGTGCAATGGGCTTGCCTTTAGGTGAGCCGTGCTCCCCGTTGGGGGGCGGTACGCACGGCTATGGTTTATCTCTCGCAAACCACCGCTGCTCCAACTTGGAGGGCGTGCGCTTGCGGATGAACTGCGCTTGGTTAAGAAGAGCAAAATTGCAAGTGCGGCTCGGTGCCAGCGGCACTTGCAAACATCGCTGCTACGGCTCGTAGCGCTGCTCCAGCTTGGAGTGCGTAATTTACACCTCATCAAGCCACCACCCTCACAAAGGGCTTACCTCAAACACTCTTAAAACCTCACAAACACCCCCAAAGGTAGGTTTTGTCCGCTTTGAGAGGGCAAATACAGCTCGCCCTGCTCAAAATTATCTCGCTTGCCAAAAACACTCTCGACCAATTCTCTTGCCAAAAGTGCCGAAAGCCCCATAGAATAGAGATTCAGTACCAAAAAACCATCTTTTTCGAGAAGCTCACTACACAGCAACAACATCTCAAGAATATTATCCGTGAGCACCCATTTTTCACCATCTGCACCTCGTCCATAAGAAGGTGGATCGAGCACTATTCCGTGGTATTTATTACCTCGTCGCACCTCGCGTCGGGCAAATTTCAACGCATCCTCAACTATCCAACGCACATCCTGAGCGCCACTGCGCTGAGCATTTTCGCGCGCCCAACTAACGGTCTGTTTCACGCTGTCGAGGTGGGTCACTTGCGCCCCAGCAGTCGCTGCCGCTAGGCTCGCACCACCCGTGTAGGCAAACATATTGAGCACTTTTGGAGCCTCGCCACAACTAGAGGAAAACTCCTTGCAACGAGAGTGAATAAACTCCCAGTTGGCTGCCTGCTCGGGGAAAATCCCAAGGTGCTTGAAAGATGTCAACCCCATGCGCATAGAGAAACGCAGCTGGGGCTGCTCCTTTGAGCGGTACTCTATCCACCACTGCTCGGGCATGCCCTCTAGCAGCTCCCATTCGCCACGCTCCTCGCTGCCCTTGCCTTTAAGAAAAACCGCTTGAGTTAGCTCCTCCCACTGATTCATGCCCATTTTGGGCTTCCAAAGAGCTTGTGGTTCGGGGCGTAAAATATACTTTCCACCAAAACGCTCGAGCTTCATGGAATCTCCAGAGTCTATCAATTCATATTGGGCAGGGTCCCATTGAGGACTTAACAGTGATAATTTCATAGCATTTGGTGGTATTATTGTTAGGAAAATGCAAAGGTAAGTGAAAAAAAAAATATATCTTTGCAAATTGGAATATTTTTAGTTCTCAGCAAGCGAACGTGGGCGAAGATTTTAAGAGTTGATACAAAAGCAGGGGGAAAGCTTCCCCCGCTGAAGGTGCGAGCCGCACGGGCAATTTTGCTCTTCTAGCGAAGATTAGCCCAGCCGCAAGCTTTCGTAAAGATTAATCATAAAAGAATCTTTGACCCTTGAGGCACGGACAACCTTGCTTTCTTACAAAGAAGCAAGATACCCAGCACTGGCACGCACCTCGAACTGTGATTTTCCAAACCCGAATGCAGGCGTAAGCTGGCATCAAAAAAAAGAAAATAATTAAAAACCCAATATAATGAGAAACATGAAATCTATTTTTAGACGCACCGTAATTACTGCGACCCTTGCGGGGGTAACCCTCGTGGGCACAAGCTCAACAGCCCTTGCAACCCCTCCAGCGGGCTATGTTGACCCGTTCATCGGCACCGGAGGCACAGGCCACACCTACCCTGGAGCGGTCACTCCCTTTGGACTTGTCCAGCTGAGCCCAGACACGGGCACTGATGGTTGGGCATATTGCTCGGGCTATCGCGATGGCGACACTTCTATCATCGGCTTCTCGCACTCTCACCTCAGCGGTACGGGTGGAGCCGATTTGGGCGACATACTTGTTATGCCTGCTCAGGGCGAAATTCAATACAATGCAGGTACTCCCGAAGATCCTACCTCGGGCTACCGTTCGACTTTTGCAGCCTCTTCAGAGGATGCTGAGGCGGGATATTACACCGTATTTTTGGAAGAACCACAAGTGAAGGCCGAGCTAACGGCAACTCCTCGTGTGGGCGTCCACCGTTATAGCTTCGAGAACCCGAAGGATCAATACCTAATCATTGACCTCAAGCACGGCATCCAAGACAAAGCCAACACGGGCTATATTCGCATCCTTGACGACTACACCATCGAGGGCTACCGCCGCTCGAATGGTTGGGCAGACGACCATACGGTGTATTTCTATGGTGTTTTCTCTCAGAAGCTCAAGGGAATGAATGCTATGGTAGATGGCTCAGTGGAAGAGGGCACAACCCAAGCGATTGGTCGTGAACTAATAGCTGCACTGCTATTTGAGAATCCCGAGAAGGTTATCGATCTTCAAATGGGTATTTCTTATGTGGATATCGAAGGGGCGAAAAAGAACCTTCTCTCGCAAAGCGCAGGCAAAGATTTTAATACCCTACGCTCGGAGGCTTTCGCTGTGTGGAACGACGCTCTCGATGAGATCGAGGTTAAGGGCTCAGAGGATGATAAAGTTATCTTCTATACCTCACTCTACCACTCTATGCTCGCACCTCACGGCATGAGCGATGTGGACGGCCGCTATATGGGTTCGGATCGCAAGATACACACTGACACCGAGAATATGAACTACGGACTGTTCTCTCTTTGGGATACTTTCCGTGCTCTTCACCCCCTATTAACTATCATCGAGCCTCAGAAAAATCAAGAGTTTATTCAGTCTATGTTGCGCTACTATCAGCAATATGGCGAGTTACCAGTGTGGGACTTGAATATGCGTGAGAACTACTGTATGATAGGCTACCACGCAATCCCTGTGATTGTGGATGCTTATATGAAAGGTCAGCGTGACTTTGATGCAAAATTAGCCCTTGAGGCTATGGTCAGCTCTGCGATGCAGGAGGATTACGCAGGATTGAAATACTACCGTGAATTTGGCTACCTGCCAATGAACCGTGAGAACAACGCCGTGAGTAAGGCTCTGGAGTATGCCTATGATGATTGGTGTATTGCTCAGATGGCAAAAGAGATGGGCGAGGATAGCATCTATCGTGTGTTTATGGAGCGTGCTCAGTACTACAAAAACCACCTTGACCCCAAGGATGGCTTTATGAAAGGTCGTGACTCGTATGGTGAGTTTAGAGCCGAGTTTGATCCATTTGAGATTTCTATTCTGGGTCAGGGCGACTTCACCGAGGGTAGCTCTTGGCACTACTCGTTCTTTGTGCCTCAAGACGTAAACGGACACATCGAACTACTGGGTGGCGATAAGAAATACCTTGCCAAACTCCACGAGCTATTCAATTCGGAGAGTATCACTGCCGACCACTCACCCGACGTATCGGGACTAATTGGAAACTATGTGCAGGGTAATGAACCCTCACACCACGTTGCCTACCTATTTAACTATGCAGGTGCTCCTTGGCAGACCCAAAAATATATAGCCCAAATCAAAAACGAGATGTACACATCCGCTCGTGATGGACTCTGTGGCAATGAGGACTGCGGACAGATGTCAGCGTGGTATGTGTTCTCGGCTATGGGTTTCTATCCTGTGACCCCCGGCTCGGGCATCTACGCTCTGGGAACTCCAACTTTTGAGGAACTCAGCATCAATGATTTTAGCATTAAAGCCAAGAATCTCAGCAAAGAGAATTTCTATATCCAATCTATCACATTCAACGGCAAGCCCTACACTAAGTCGTACATCACTCACCAAATGATAGAGGATGGTGGCGAACTAGTGATGACTATGAGCTCAAAGCCTAACAAGAGCTTTGGCGCAAAAGCATCAGACCGTCCAGTGTCGGAGATAGTGGATTTCAAAACCAGCAGCAATGAGATTCTGAGCACTAAATTCTTCGAACCTTATATTACTCAAACTCAGCGTGTATTCGAGAATTCTATCACGATTTCTCCTCGCCACGCACGTTCTTGGCGCATAGTCTACACCACCGACGGTAGCGAACCTACTTTGAATAGCAAAACCGTGGAAGGCGATTTGACTTTCACCGAGGATACTCACCTAAAGATGCGTGCGGTGCGCCGTGATGGAGAGATGGGCACTATCTCTGATTTCAAGTTCTACAAAGGCAAACTAGGCGATGGCGTAAGCATCAGCGGCACAGAGCCTTCAAAGCCTTACGACAAAGGCGGATTGGCAAAACTTCACGACGGAGCCACTGGTGGACCTAACTACATGGCACCCGAGTGGCTAGGCTTCGTGGGCGAGGATATAGTCCTTACACTCACCCTCGATAATGCTCGCAAAGTAGAGGGTGTTGGCTTTAATGCTGTGAACTCGTGGGGTGCTTGGGTTGTTCTGCCTTTTGGTGCAAAAGCGGACTTCTACCTTGATGGAAAACTGGTTGCTAGCGACGAGATTGACATACCCGAGGCAAATACCTTCGAGGAGGGCGACTACTACTTCACACTTGAGGGTGGGGTAGAGGCCGATAAAGTGGTTTTGACTCTTGATGGCGGTGAGCTACCTTCATGGCACCCATCGTCAGGAAAAAAAGCGTGGAACTTCATCGACGAGGTGACTTTGTTCTAGGCGTGAGTTGAGGTGCGAGATTGCGAGTGCGGCTCGCATCGGGGCGGACGTCTTATAATGAAAGATAAATCATAAAGACGCTGAGTGTCTTAGCCGTGCGTACCGCACCCCAACGGGGAGCACGGCTCGCCTAAGGGCAAGCCCATTGCACTCCCCTGCGGTACGCACTAAAAGTAAACTTGCGAAGACAAGTCATAAATACGCTATGCGTCCGAGCCGCACGGGCAATGACTTAGTGAAAGGTAAATAACTGCTTGTGCCGCTGGCACCAGGGCGACGCTCCCCCGCGCGGGAGCCCTGCTCTCTGAGGAGGCAGGACGCCCACTAGCGCACGCCAAAAACGGCAAACAAAAAAGAAAAACTCCTTCCTTGGTTAAGAGCCTGAAACAGACTAAAAAAGAAGATTTCCAGCTGTTTCAGGAATTTAACCATAACGAAAAAAGCTAGGTGCAAACATAAAAGAACACCTAAAAACAAACAAGGTCTTGTGACCCCTTAAAAATAAACCAATGATTACACCTTTTGAATTTGATACAAATTGGCTGCTGGCGCTGAACTTCGATGGAGGGATGTTCCTCG
Source organism: uncultured Rikenellaceae bacterium (assembly GCA_964371385.1). Lineage (GTDB taxonomy): Bacteria > Bacteroidota > Bacteroidia > Bacteroidales > Rikenellaceae > Mucinivorans. The sequence goes on along the minus strand of CAYJLY010000042.1, from coordinate 3,588 downwards.
ATCAGCTGGCTTATGTGTTTTCGGGCAAACTCACGTGGATTCCTCTTTATCTGGGGGTGCTGTGGTGGGTGGCTGCCACTCGCAGTGTACAAGAGGCGGTGTTGCTGTTGGTGGTGGCTGCAGTGGTCATCGCTCTGACCGATCAAAGCTGTAATCTAGCTAAGAATTTTTTGCCCAAACTGCGACCCTCGCACAATCCCGAAATTCGAGACCTTGTACATATAGTAAACGACTACCGAGGAGGCCTGCACGGCACTCTTTCGTCGCATGCGGGCAACTCGGCAGCTTTTGCGGTGTTGTCGTTGCATTTTATTAACAACCGAATTTACACCCCGCTGATACTGCTGTGGGTAGTGCTTGTGAGCTATTCTCGCATCTATCTTGGAGTTCACTATCCTGTGGATATTATCCTTGGGGCTTGTGTGGGCGCTTTCTGGGCATGGATAGGGATAGAGCTCTATCGAGGGGTGGCATCAAAATTCAAAGATAAAACATCTCAAGACAACTCGCAAAGTAGCCAGAGTGCTAACGCCTAGCATCTAAATCCTGCAACAAAAACAACACGCAAGAAACACATACTATATATATATAAATTATGAACCTAAATAAAATCCTTCGAAAAGCCTTACCCCACTTTGCCGCATTGGTGATTTTTGCCGCTATCTCGGCACTGTTTTTCGCCCCTCAATATCAAGGTAAAAGTCTCGCACAGGGGGATATGGTCCGTGCCGCAGGAATGGGACAGGACATCAAAGAGCACATTCAACAACACGACCAGCACCCTCAATGGGCTGGTAATATGTTCGGAGGAATGCCTGCCTATTTGATAGATATGAACTACGAGGGTCGCTATGTGAAGAGCGTGGCAGACGGATTTTATTTCTTGGGACAACCAGCCGCCTTTTTGTTTGTGGCTATGTCGTGCTTCTATTTGATGTTGTTGCTCTTTGGGGTGAATCCTTGGCTGGGGGTTATTGGAGGTATAGCCTACGGGCTTTCGAGCTATTTCCCTATTATCATTAACGCAGGACACATAACCAAGATGATGGCTTTGGCGTGGATTCCTGGCTTGGTGGGAGGTATATATTATGCTTATCGCAAGAATCTGTGGTGGGGAGCTGCGATTGCTGGCATTTTTGCGGCTATCCAAATCTCGACCTCGCACTACCAAATCACATACTATTTCCTGTTTGTGATAGCTGCCCTAGTGATTAACGAATTTATCAGAGCCTATAAGGGGGGAGCTTTAAAGCGCTTTGGGCATGCTACGGCAGTGTTGGCTGCGGCGGCTATTTTGGCTGTTGGGGCAAACTTCGTGCAGCTATATTATGTTGCAGGCCACTCCTCGCAGACCATACGTGGAGCGAGCGAGCTAAAGAGCGATAACCAAGGGGGCGGACTCGACAAAGACTACGCTACGGCGTGGAGCTACGGCAAGGCGGAGAGTTTCAATATGATGCTGCCTAATTTCGTTGGTGGAAGCTCTAGCGGCGGGTTCTCAGAGGACGGAGCGGTGGCTGGTGAACTGAAAAAACTTGGTGTGGATGGTAAGATGGCGCAGTACATGCCCTCGTATTGGGGTACGCAACCCTTTACTGAGGGACCTGTTTATATAGGTGTGGTTGTGGTTTTCTTGGCACTGTTTGGGGCTATGATGCTACAAGGTGCTCAAAGGTGGTGGATAGTTGGAGTGAGTGCATTGGCGCTACTGTTGAGCTGGGGACATAATTTCTCGGGTTTTACGGATCTATTCTTCGATTATTTCCCTCTGTATAATAAATTCCGTGTCCCCTCGATGATACTTGTGATACTGGAGTTTACCTTGCCACTTTTGGCTGTTCTAGGGCTGCAAAAGCTATTCTTTAGCGAGGGGTCAAAGGCTGAAATTGGCAAGAAACTAAATATTGCCGTGGGCGTGGTTGGCGGATTTTTGCTGCTTGCCTATTTGGTATTGCCTTCGTCAATGAGTTTTTCAGGTGATGGCGACATGAGCCGTGTGGCAGGGATGTTTGGTTTTAGGCTGGATCAAATACCCGCCGACGCTAAACCCGCAATCGAATCTCTGGTGAGCGCAATGCAAAGTGAGCGTGCCGAACTCTTGCAAAGCGATGCTCTCAGAGGGATTGGACTTGTGATGGTGTGTGCCGTCCTTTTGCTGGGCTATATCAAGGGTTGGCTAAAACAAGCATTGGCAATTGGAGGTCTTACACTGTTTGCCGCTATTGACCTGTGGAGTGTGGACAGACGCTATGTGAGCGAGGAGGATTTCCACGCCCAGGCACCTAGCGAGATTCACCCCACACCTGCCAATACAGAAATACTAAAAGACACAGAAGCTGGTTTCCGTGTAGCGAATTTCACTGCCGATCCATTCACGGATGCCCACACGAGCTATTTCCACCGCTCTGTCGGGGGTTACCATGCCGCTAAACTACGCCGTTATCAAGACCTCATTGAGCACTACCTCAGCTCGGGAGATATGGCTATTTACAATATGCTCAACACCAAATATTTCATCACGGGTGAGGGCGCACAGCTCAACCCTGATGCACTGGGAGCTGCTTGGATAGTCGACACAGTGGTGATGGTGGATGGTGCGCAGGCGGAGATAGATGCTCTGGGGAAGAGTAGTTTCGACCCTTCGCGTGTGGCGGTGGTCGAGGAGAAATTCTCTGCTCTGCTGGATGGCTTTACCCCTGCACCCAAAGATAGCACCGCGAGTGTGAGCCTAGTAGATTACAAAGTTAATGCACTGACCTATAAATATTCAGCCTCAGAACCTTCGCTAGTGGTCTTCTCGGAGATTTATTTTGCCGATGGCTGGAAAATGTATATTGATGGTGTGGAGAGTGATTACCTTCGTGCGGATTATGTGTTGCGAGCAGCGGTAATTCCATCGGGTGAGCACACCATAGAGTGGAAATTCGAGGCACCTAACTTCGCTATGGCGGTGGGCATAACTCGCACCTGCTCCCTGATTTTGCTACTTTCGCCCTTGGCGTTGCTAGCACTAGGCCTTAGAAGCCATCGTGGCAACAAAGAGGAATAAAAGAAAAGCCACAAGCAAACATAAGGAACAGGTAAGCCATAGCAGGGCGACACTCCCCCAGGGAGCCCTGCTCCTTTTCCTAGCATGGGTGCAGGCCACCCAGTGTCGCCCAGAAAAGGCAACCAAAAAAGAACCCCTCCTTGGTTAAAGAGCCTGAAACAGACTAAAAAAGTAGATTTCCAGCTGTTTCAGGGGTTTAACCATAAAAAGAAAAGCTAGAGCAACCATAAATAACAGATAAACCATTAATTAGCCGTGCGTACCGCACCCCAACGGGGTGGTCGTTTTATAGTGAGAGATAAATCGTATAAGACACCATGCGTCCCCCTGCGGCACGCACTCCAAGCTGGAGCAATGGAGATTTGCGAGAGATAAACCATCGCCCAGTGCGGACACCCTCAAGCAGGGCGTACGCTCCCCCCACGGGAGCCCTGCTCTTATTCAGAGCAGAACACCCGCAGCGCACGCCTGACTACAAAAAAAGGAAAAGGCAACCAAAAAAGAAAAAATCCCCTTGGTTTCGATGGCAGCAGAAGACC
>CAYJLY010000041.1:14551-17221 GCA_964371385.1 uncultured Rikenellaceae bacterium | reverse complement strand
GTGGGCCCACCAGGGCTTGAACCTGGGACCCCCTGATTATGAGTCAGGTGCTACTAACCAACTGAGCTATAGGCCCGATGAATTGTACTTAACTTAGGTCTACGGACACCAATTGCAATAATTGAACCGCTTTTGCTAGGCAAGTTGTGCAAAGATAGATATTTTTTGTGAAAATGCAAAATTTTATTTACTCAACCACCAAAAGATGACCCCGCCCATAAAGCTTACTGCGGCATGGTAATGCTCTCTTTGTGATTTTTGCTAACATATTCGATTAGGATGCGTTCGAAATCCGCCTCTTTACCATCGAAAAACTTATGTGAGATTCCTATGTAGAACAACCTAGAGCGAAGATTTTCCGAAAGGCGCTGCGAACCCAGTAGCTTCACGGCATCTTTTTCCGTGAGCAGAACTACAGCATCCTTCGGCGCATCAAGAAGCAAAGCCTCGAGCCTCTCTATGTCTCTCATTTTAAAGGTGTAGTGATCGGGGAAAATCAACTCTGAGTGCACTTTAAAGGACTGCTCGACAGTGGAAATAAACTGTTCGGGCTTGGCAATAGCAGTCATCACAACCACCGATTGCCCGCGTTTGAGGGCTGGATTCAGCGCGCTGGGAAACAGGGGTTGAGGGTCACCTGCTTTGATGTGGGTAAAGAACAACTGTTGAAAAGGCAACAGATCAAGATTCTTTGACATCAAACGAAAATCAAGAGGTGTAACATTTTGCGGGCATTTCGTAATGATTACGATTTGCGAGCGATATATCTGTGAGGGTAGATCGCGCAAACGCCCCAAGGGGAGCATTTTATCTTCGTAGATAGGGTTATTATAATCCATCAACACTACATTCACCCACGGTTCAATGTATCGGTGTTGGAAACCATCGTCAAGGATAACGAGATTCACCTCGGGGTGCAATTCGCGCAATCTGCGCACGCCCTCAACACGTTTTTCGCACACACCGACCACAATTTGGGGATATTTAAGTTTGATTTGACGTGCCTCGTCACCAATTTTCTTAAAAGAGGTGTTAGTTTCTGCAAGCACAAAACCCTTGGTTTTGCGTTTGTAGCCCCTCGAGAGCACCGCCACATTATAGTCACGCGAAAGCATCTCCACCAGCATCTCGACAGTGGGTGTCTTGCCCGTACCACCAACAGTGATATTTCCAACGCAAATTATTGGTATGTCAAACTCCGTACTACGAAGTATGCCGCTATTAAAAAACTTATGACGCAGGGCAACCCCCATAGTGTATGGGAGCGATAGAAACCAGCGGAAAATTTTAGATAATGCGGACACCTTATTATTTGCTTTTAGGATTTAATTCCCCCAAAGGTACGATATTATCTAATAAAAGCCAATTTTTTTTGCATTTTAATCAAACGAACGATCAAAAAAACCACATAAATAGTGCTATTATTTTCGGTTTTAGTTGCAAAATCTAAGCGCAAATCCAAGAATAAAAACATGGAAAATCTATAGAAAGTCTAAGCAAAACCCAAAAGCACTATCTTCTGGCATGAAATAAGATAAGCCTAAGCCCCAAACTAGAGCACCCCATCGAGTATGCCCACATAAAGCTCTATACCCTGGAGTACTTCGCCAACTCCTATGTATTCATCGCTCGAGTGGGAACGGTCAGAATCGCCAGGGCCCATTTTAAGGCAGGGAATATCATGGATCAACGAAGAGTCTGAGGTCGTTGGCGAGCCGAATGTTTTGCGCCCTAAAGCCTTACCCGAGAGCACAATGGGGTGATCTTCAGGGATAGACGAGGAGCGCAAACGTGTGGATCGAGGGGCAAATTCTGATGTGATATTTTCAGATATAATATCTAAGATTTCTTGATGTGAGTAGAGTTCATTTATGCGTATATCTATCGTGAATTCACACAGATGCGGCACAATATTATGGCGCTCGCCAGCCCCTATGACAGTCACATTCATCTTCACCTCGCCCATCACAGCAGACACCCTCTCAAAACGATAAGTCCTAAACCATTCGACATCCGCCAGAGCCTTGTAAATCGCATTTACGCCCACCTCGCGCGCGGCATGCCCTGCCACTCCATGCGCCTTGCAATCGACAACCATCAATCCCCTCTCTGCCACCGCCATCTCCATACAGGTAGGCTCTCCAACTATGGCAAAGGCTATATTATTGGCGCATTTTTCTCTCAACACGGGCAGCAGCATCTCGACGCCGCCACTGCCCGAACACTCCTCTTGAGCGGTGATTGCCAACACAAGATTGTAGTTTAGGCTTTTCTTATCGTAAAACTCAAGGAAAGTCGCAATCAGCGCCACCACACTTCCTCCCGCATCATTACTACCCAGCCCATAGAGCGTATCGCCCTCGATATCAGGAGCATGTGGGTCACGCGTATAGTTGCCATTTGGTGGCACCGTATCGTGGTGCGAGTTGAGTAGGATACTAGGCTTAGCGGAGTCGAAATGCAGGTTTGTCGCCCACACATTATTCTCTAGACGTTGGAGGTCGACACCTCTTTTTGCGAGGAAGTCACACAATATATCCGCCGTTTGATCTTCTTGTTTTGAGAGAGAGGGTGTTTCGATAAGCCTCTGCAATAGAGCAATATATGGATTTTGATGGTAATGGTTCATATCTTTAGTTTTGGGGCGCAGAGCGCCTTTATGATTTAGAC
>CAYJLY010000041.1:1476-14451 GCA_964371385.1 uncultured Rikenellaceae bacterium | reverse complement strand
TGGTAATGGTTCATATCTTTAGTTTTGGGGCGCAGAGCGCCTTTATGATTTAGACGCAGAGCGCCTTTATGATTTAGACGCAGAGCGCCTTTATGATTTAGACACAGAGTGTCGTTATGATTTAGACGCAGAGCGTCGTTATGATTTATCTTCGCAAAAGAAATAAGTTAAGAATCATTGTCGCGCGGCTTGGAGCGCAGTGTACTCATGGCTATGGTCATCAGGGGGGAGAGCCAACAGAAGATGGCAAAGGGCAGGTAGGCTGTGGTGGCTACCCCAAGGATAGTGGCTTGGGTTGCACCGCAAGTATTCCACGGAATAAGCACCGAGGTTGCTGTGGCGCCATCTTCGAGCGTGCGTGAGAGAAGGCGCGGATCTAGTCCCTGCTTTTGGTAGGCGCCATAGAACATTTTCCCCGGGATAACGATAGCCATATATTGATCGCCCGTGGTCATATTAAACAACACACAGCTGCCCGTGGTGGCGCTCACTATTGCCCCACGCGAACGCACCCGCGAGAGTATTGCCCCCGTGATACGCTCCAACATACCCGAACTCTCCATCACACCCGCAAAAATCATAGCCGAAATAATCAACCACACTGTGTCTATCATGCCCATCATGCCGCCCGTTGTGAGTAATTCGTCTATACTTCCATTGCCCGTGGTGGGGGCTACTTCGCCATACATGGCACGAGTGAGGATCTTATAATACTCACCCGCTCCCATATCTTGAGAACCGGTGAGTGTTTGCAAAAATTCACCCTGAAATCCAGCGGCAGCAATGGTTGCCAACAGCGATCCTATCATTAGCACAGGCACGGCAGGCATCTTTTTTACTATCAAAAAAATCACTGCTGCGGGTATCAGCAGCAGCCACAGCGATATATTGTAAGTCCCAGAAATAACACCCCTGAAAGCCTCAACATTACTCATATTCTGCTCGCTATCCGCCGCCCCTACAATACCCAACACCACAAACACCACCAAGGTAATGATTATCGAGGGGACAGTGGTGCCCATCATGTAGCGTATGTGTTTGAATAGATCGACCTTGGCTATAGTCGAGGCGAGGTTGGTGGTATCTGACAAGGGCGACACCTTATCCCCAAAATATGCTCCCGAGATGATAGCCCCCGCAGTCCACGCAGGATTGAAACCCAGTGCATCACCTATGCCAATGAGCGCAACTCCTATGGTGGCCACCGTCGACCACGAGCTACCCGTTGCCACCGAAATAGCCGCCGTGAGCACCACCGTGGCAGGCAAAAAATAGTCGGCATGTAGTACATCAAGCCCATAATAAATCATCGTTGGAATAATCCCAGCACTCATCCACGAGCCCGACAACACCCCCACCATCAGCAGTATCAATATCGCAGGCACAGCATTAGAAAACGTATGGGTGATGCCCGCTGAGATTGTATTCCACTTCACACCTCGGCTCAGTGCAATTGCCCCCGCCACAAAAGCCGAGAGCAGAAGAGACAGCTGGTTAGCCCCGCCCATGGTGTCGCTCCCAAGGGTCAGAACATTAATCATAATCAAGCTCAACAGCAGAATAATGGGGCTTAAGGCTAGTAGTATTGGCATGGGATGTTTTCTTAAGTTCAGATATATTTTTGGACAGAAAAAACTTTATGGAATTTCTCTTAAGTTATCTTAGCAAAGTTAAGTATAAATTTTTGTTTCTGCAATTACACCAAGATTTACACCTTTTTTGATGCGCATGTAAAACTATGTTATATAAACATAAAGAAGATAAATAATAAAGACGCTATGTTTCCTAGCCGCGCGTACCGGTGCGAGCCGCACTGGCAATTTTGCTCTCTTGCGAGATCAGCACTCCCGCAGCGCATGCCCCGAAAGGCAAACCCCACGAAGATAAATCATAAAGACGCTATGTTTCCTAGCCGCGCGTACCGCACCCCAACGGGGAGCGCGGCTCACCTAAAGGTAAGCCTTACCCTCCCCTGCGGCACGCTCTTGGAAAAGCTATACAAATAGCAGGGCGAAAGCCCCCTCAGCGGAAGGTGCGAGCTTACGTGGGATATCATTTTTTTGAGGGGGATAATACAAATAGCAGGGCGTACGCTCCCCCCACGGGAGCCCTGCTCTCTTGCGAGATCAGCACTCCCGCAGCGTACGCCCCGAAAAAAAGCAAACGCACACCCATATCACAACCCACGAAAATACTGCATCATAGTTAAACAAAAAAAAGAAACCTCCTTGGTATCGCTCCTGCGGAAGATTCGTGTCGGAGCGAAGCGCAGACCGCTCTGAAGCGGGGGCGATAGCATAAGAAAAAAAGCTAGGCACAGAGGGCAGAGGGTGCACTGCACCCCCTCCATAAAAAGCCAACACAAAGAGACGAGCGCACGCCCCGCTGGAGCTCTATTCTTTATGGCGAAGGCAGTTCTTACCGCAAGCTTTCAAAAAAGTAATCCTAGAGAAGATAAATCATTGCAGCTCCGGTTCGCACTGCCACTAGCACCACCTAGAAAAGCTCACGGAGGATTTCAAGAGAATGTATCGTAGCGAAGTTGCCACTGTGATAATTGTAATAGTCAATAAGAGCTTCAAGCAGTGTGCGACGGCTGTCGCGATTCAGAGATAGAGAGGCTAGCTCTTCGAGAGAGCTGCGCTGAAAACGAGCTATCCACGAGGCGTACTCGGGCGCTATACGCATGACCCCCGAAGGCATAGAGGGGGTGTAGCTCCCTGTGGCAATGTCCAGCCACCAGCCCTCGTTGTAGCCCGCTGAGAGTCCGTAACCCATAAAATAGGTAAAACGCACAAGGAACCAAATATGAAAATTTGCCACCCCGCCATCCATAGCATCTAAGCCCTCAATAGCCCCTCGCGCAAAGTCATAAAGTTGAGGGTCGGTGTCGGGTTCGCGCACTAGGCGATAGAGCACCTCGGCTATAAATAACGCTATGCTACCCTTGGCTATATCGCCCGTAATACCATACAAAGGCGCATGGGGGACACATTGGCTCATCTTGGAGATCTCACCCTTGGAGGGTTGACCTTGAAACTCTATGATAGAGAGCGGGTGGAATAGCTCACGAGGGGAGTTTGTGAGCGCCTTTCGCGAGGAACTGATGGGGGTGATATAGCTCTTACGCCCTTCCCGCTGGGTTAGCAGGTGCACGATGAGCTTGCGCTCACCATATTTGGTTGTATGGAGTACTATGCCCCTCTCATGGAAAGCCCTTTTGTGAGATATAGAATTCATAGTCGGGGCGCAGCAAGGGTTAGTTATAGGTATAGTAATTATCCAAGAAGCTATTGTTCTTATCGTATTTGAGAATATCGCTGAGCATAGAAGATTTCACCGCAATATTAAAGCTCCAACTCTGGCGGAAACCCACGGGTACCCACGAAAAACTCATTTGCCAGCAGTGCAAATCACGCGTGATACGCACAGTACCAGGGGTGAGTTCTTTCATTATCAGGTCATAACCTGCCGAGGCAGTCACCGCCCATTTGTCGGTGAGATTGACCGAGCCATTGAAATTCACAGTCTGCGAGGTGGTTGGACCTGTCCCAGGATTTGAATAGGAAAACACGTAGCTAAACCCGAAGCTCCATGGGATCTGAAAATCATAGTATTGTGTGGCAGCCACACGCGCCAGATCGGATGAGTTCATCACCTGATCGGGGTTTTGGGTAAAGAAATCGTCGGTCGCCTGCCTTTGCAGCGCATCCATTGTATTGGTGTTGTTGTCGGGGTTGTTCACCGCAGGCTGTCCGCTCGAACGGCTCGCACCACCACTCCAGTTGTAGGAGAATGAAAAAGCTGCCGATGATAGTCGCGCAAGAGATTTGCCTTCGCTAATGAGGAATTTATTTATCCTGCGCCCCGTGGCATCCACTGCATAGGGGTCGAAAGTAGCACTAAGCTGAATGGGGAATTTTTCCGAAATCTTGGTTTGCAGGCTCATCGAGATATTCGATAGGTTCATTGAGTCGGCAATAAAATTATAGGACGTACTCATAGATAGCTGATCTATGAGGGTTACTTTCTTATAGCCCGTGGAGTCCTTGCGCGAGGGGAATTTAGCCTCTATCGAGTTACTAAAACCTATGCTCATCGAAGCGGATCGCGCGGAGCTTGGAGTACCATATAGCTCTTGTGCCCAAGGAGAATACTCCGTAAAGCTGGTGCCCGTATTGTCGCTCTGCACGCTCTGCATATAGCGCGAACCATTGTCGGGGGTGAAACTAAAGCCTATGGTCGGGGTGAAGACATGACGAATGAGCGTGGGTTTTTGGCGCAGTCCACGCCCTAGGGTATAGGTTCCATAGACCTTGGTATTGAAATTCAGCGAGGCGCTCACATCCCACAAACGATAAAAACCACGCGTTGTGTCTTGAGCCACTGTTTCATTCACATCATCCCACGAGCGGTCAATTCGGCGGAAATACCATCTCTCGCCATAGCTTACCGAAGGAGTAATATTTAGGTAGTTGAGTGCTGTGAAAGTGGCATTGACGGGGATGGAGTGCTGTACACCCATCCTTGCTTTTTCGAGCATCTCGCTTTGAAACAGCAGGTCTTCTTCTAGGTTATCCACCTGCGCCTTGGCGTTCATGTTGTAGGTGAACGAAATTTTCTCGTACCATCTCTCGCCACCCACTGCCACTTTGCGTTTGAAGGGCGCTATGCGCGTGACATTGAAGCTCAAACTAGGCATCACTAGCGACACGGTGCTATCTCTAGAATTTTGGTTCAACGAGGCATTCGCCGTGAGCGAATAAGGCTTTCCTGTCCACGCCTTGGTGTAATTGACCGTCGAGGTGGTCTGAGCACTAAGATAGTCGTTAAGGTCTTGGGCATTATAGCGGTTGTAGTTAGAGGTGTTGTAATTTACGCTAGCCGAGAAAGTAGACCCTGGCATAAAGCGCGAATCTTGGGAGTGTGTCCAGCGCAGCGAGGTCGAGGTTTGTTCGTAGAAATCTGCCGAGCCTGGTTGCCCGAACTTATCACGAGCGTAGTCAAACGAGAAATTACCCGTAAACTTGTAGCGCAGAGCATAGTTCGAGGTCGCCCCCATCTGCCACGAGCCCAGAGTATAGAAACCTCCCACCATGGCAATATCCGCATAGTCGCCTATGGGCTGATACCATCCTCCATTGCGCACAAAAAACCCCTTGACATACTCCTCGCCTATCTCGGGGAAGATCAATCCCCCTTTTTTGTCTTGGCTCATGGGGAAAAACCCAAAGGGCAGCCCCAGAAAATATATAGGCACATCCTCGAACACTAGGTACGAGGGTCCAAAAACCGTTTGTTTACCAGGAGTAGTGGTACCCTTGGTCATCTGCATGTAGAAGTGCGGACAATCGGCATCACACACAGTGTAGCGTCCTTGGTGCATGTGAACGGTTTTGTCTTTCATCATCTTTACCGTTCCCCCAAAGAGAGTTCCCTCACCCTCTTGAGTCTTGACCCCGTGGATCAGACCCTTGTGCGAGGTCATATTGTAGTCCATAGAGTCCACATCATAGGTGGTCTCGCCCTCCGAAAAGATAGGTTGTACATACTCCTTGGTGAGGGTGTCCAGCACTCGCCCCTCGGCACGTATGTTCTGGGCCGATGTGTTTATCTTGATATACTCTGCCTTAAGACCCATTTCTTCGTACTTGATATCCCCTTGAGCATAGATAGAGATGTTCTTGCCCGCCACATCATACACCAGCGAGTCTTGTGATGTGCCCGTGATGGGGGCATCGAGGAATTTTTGTTTGGCAGGGCGCCCAGCTGGCTTTAGAGAGTCTTGAGCCAGGGAATCTAGTATCAACGTAGCTTGCGCCAAGGAATCTTGTGCCAAAGCACTTGGGGACAGCAAATTTCGCCCCAACGAATCTACCCTAGAGGTATCGCCAGAGGAAACTCCTCCACTAACTGAGTCAGCACCATGAGCATAGGAATTGCCCAAAGACAAGGACATCGAACCCCTCACTCCAAGCCCACCTAAGGCCATTAGAGGTAGTAGCATCACACCCAGCAAAAAGCTATATTTTAATAATTTATTGCGCAAAATTTTATTTTTTTACTACTTTTGTTGCTTGAATCTCTCATTGAATTTGACACTCACATAAGAGGTTAAATAAATTTCACAAAAGTAACTATTTTTTTTTAGATGAACCTTTGTTTCAAAAAACTTATACTAATTTGCAGCGTTTTGCTGCTATTTTTGTGCCAAAACTCCCACGGCCAGCAAAAAAACTCCTCCTATGTGGTGGTCATAGATGCAGGTCATGGTGGCGACGACCCTGGGGCTGTGTATGGCGGTGTGCAAGAGAAGGTTGTCAATCTGAAGGTCGCAAAATTATTGGGCGACAAAATCAAAAAATCACTTCCCAGCGCGCGTATCATCTACACTCGCTCGGACGACAAATACATTGAGCTATCCAAGCGTTCGCTTATTGCCAATAACGCTCATGCCGACATTTTTATTTCGCTCCACTGCAATGCGGCCAAAAATACTAGTGCCTCTGGCTCCGAAACTTTCGTTATGGGGGTCGATAAAACGGGCGCCAATTTGGAGGTGGCAATGAAAGAAAACTCGGTAATCGAGATGGAAGATAACTCAGCCGAGGCCTACGGGGGCTATGACCCCAACTCAGCGGAATCGGTGATTATTTTCTCGCTCATGCAGTTTAACTACCAGACCCAAAGCCTAGTGTATGCAGGGGAGATACAAAAAGAGCTCACCGCCTCTACCTCGCTTCGTAATCGAGGTGTCAAACAGGCTGGTTTTTTGGTATTGTGGCGCACGGCAATGCCCTCGGTGCTCTGTGAGATGGGTTTTTTGTCAAATTCCACCGATCGCACTTTCCTTAATAGCTCGACTGGACAGAACAAAATCGCCCAATCTCTGAGCGATGCTACGGTGGCTTTTTTGAGGGAACACAGAGATCAAGATGATTTTATCACCCTACCCCCCGCTCAAGACAACCCCCGCTCAGACAAGGATCAAAACGGTGAGAGCTATGGTGCCAAAGATATTGAGGGATCCATTAAAGGCACTCAAGATACACAAAACCAGGGGATTCACTATCGCGTGCAGGTCGCCTCAACCTCGACCCAAAAGGATATCACTCGCGAGAATTTCTACTCTTGGGCGCCCCAAATCAAGGAGCAAAGAGTAGGAAATCTCTATAAATATTCCGTAGGGAATGCGAAAACTTACAAAGATGCATTAACTTTGCAGCGAAAATTAAGAAAAGATTTTAAAGATTGCTTCATCGTCGCCTTCGACGGGGACAAGCAAATAACACTTCAACAAGCCAAAGAAATATTAGAAAAATGAAAAGACTATCAAGAGAATTTAAAATAGGTGTGTTTGGCGTGGCAATGCTCTCATTGCTATATTTTGCCATTAACTTCATAATGAGCAACCGCCTGTTCAACTCCGACCAAATGTTCTATGCGGTATTTAACAAGGCAGACGGCATAGAGGCCTCGGCGCCGGTGATGACCAAGGGTTTCCGCATAGGAACCGTTGATAAAGTTGAGCTGGAGTTGCCCTCTCAAAAAATCATCGTATCGTTCTCGATCAATAAGAATTACCCTCTTCCCAAGGATTCTCGAGTTGTGATTACCACCTCGGGGCTAATGGGAGGAACCATCATGGACGTAGACTTCGGAGACGACCACTCGCAGTACTTCGCCTCGGGCGACACCGTGGTCTCGCGTTTCGAGCCAGGCATGATACAGCTTATCACCGAGGAGTACGAGACCGTGAAAAACAAACTAGAGGAATACACCGACAAGATTGATGATATTCTCGCGGGTGTTGAGTCTTTGTTCGACAGCTCGAGCGTAAATAACATCAAGGGTGCCTTGGCTAACACTGACCGCCTCACAGGTGAATTGGCTCGTGTGATGAGCGCTCGCAGCGCAAACCTCGAACGCACGCTTATCAACCTAGACAAAGTAACCGCCTCGGTGAGTGATATGAGCGCGGACCTTGAAACCACAGTTAGCAACTTTAGCAAGGCATCGAACTCTATGCCCAGTATGATGGAAGATGCAGCCCAGAGCATGGAAGAGCTGCGCACGGTGCTAAACGCAATTGCCTCGGGCGATGGCAGCCTCTCGCAGCTTATCAACGATGGCGATCTGCATGACAACCTTTCGGGTGCGCTCGAGAATCTGGATCTTCTACTAGCGGATCTTCAAGAGAACCCCAAAAAGTATGTCCACCTACAATTATTCTCACGCCGCACCAAAGAAGAAAAGTTCTACGACCGCCTAAGAGTAGAGGAGATTAAAGACTCTATCCGCGCGGCAGATAAACTAAACCGCTAAGTGCCAGCGGCACTAGCCATTTACGAGCCGTAGTTAAAGATAAATCATAAAGACGCTTTGCGTCTCCCGTGCGGGCATACACTAATTATGGAAAAAACTAAACTAAGTGCGCAGTTGATCGAGGATCTACTGCGCACTATCATACACCCCACCACCGAGCAAAACATCATTGATATGGGGGTGGTCGAAAATCTCAAAATCGAGGACGAGCGAGTGAGTATGACCCTTAGGATGCCTCGCAAGGGCGATGTGGCGATGAATTCGCTGCGCCGCGGGGTTATATCTATCATAGAACAAAAAACGGGCATCACCCCAAGCGTTATTCTTGCCGAACCGCAAAATCCCAATAGCAAAGCTGCTCAAAGAGCTGCTCTAAAAGAAAATAGCACCCTAGGGGGTGTTAAAAAAGTGATTGCCATCTCCTCGGGCAAGGGGGGAGTGGGCAAGAGCAGCATGACTACTTCTTGCGCTGTGGCGCTGGCGAAAAAAGGATATAGGGTGGGGGTGCTGGATGCCGATATTTATGGTCCCTCTATGCCTTTGATGTTTGGCAATAAGGATTATATGCCCGTGACCTCCGCTCAGAGTGAGGGCGAGAATAGCCCCATAGAGCCTGCCGAGAGATATGGCGTAAAGGTAATGTCCATAGGCTATTTCATCAAAGACACAGACGCGCTAGTGTGGCGAGGACCTATGGCAACTTCGGCTCTCAGACAGCTCATACACCAAAGCGCGTGGGGAGAACTAGATTTTCTACTTATTGACCTACCCCCAGGAACTTCGGATATTCACCTCACGGTGGTGGGCGAGCTCAATATCGATGCCGCTATCATAGTTACTACCCCTCAGATGGTCGCCCTAGCGGACGTTGTGCGTGGCATTGAGATGTTCCGCTCGGAGCATGTGGCCATACCCGTCTTGGGAATAGTTGAGAATATGGCATATTTCGAGGCGAAGGGCGAACGTTATTATATCTTTGGGCGCGGCAAGATTGAGAGTGTAGCAGAAGAAACTGGCCTTGAGGTTATTTGTAGTGTGCCTATCTTGGAGGGCATGGCTGATGGGGGCGATAGTGGAGAACCTTTGGCATTGAGCCATCCTGAGCTATTTGGTGGCGTGGTGGGTGCTATTGAGAAACTTTTATAACAGAATTACGCACAAAATGGAACTAATTATTGCTTCGGCAAACCAACATAAAATCGAGGAGCTTAGAGCCATCCTCCCCAATGGAGTAACTCTGCTTTCGAGCGCCCAGGTGGGCATCACCGAGGACATAGAAGAGGGTGAGGATACATTGGAGGGCAATGCGCTAATCAAGGCTCGCTACATATATAGTAACACTGGCAAGGCTTGCTTTGCCGACGACACAGGGCTCTTTGTGGAGGCTTTGGGAGGCGAACCTGGGGTCTATTCGGCTCGCTATGCAGCCAAGGCAGGACGTGGAGAGAAATTCGAGGACAACATCGCATTGTTGTTGGAAAAATTGCAGGGCGCTGAGAATCGCTCAGCTAGCTTTCGCACGGTAATTGCCCTTATTGACCAAGAGGGCCAGCAGCACCTCTTCGAGGGTGAGATCAAAGGGCGAATATTAGAGGAGAACTGTGGCGAGGGTGGTTTTGGATACGACCCTATCTTTGTGCCCGAGGGCTACGACAAGAGCTTTGCCCAGCTGCCCGTGGAGCTAAAAAACAGCATCAGCCACCGAGCGCGCGCTGGGCAAAAATTGGTAGATTTCCTGAAAAATAAATAAACTCAAACATATAACAGTACAAAAAAAATGAAAAAACTGCTGCTAACATCACTTCTTACAATGAGCGCAATGACACTTTCTGCACAAAACCCTCTGCTAGAGCAATGGGATACTCCTCGTCAATCACCTCCTTTTTCGAGCATCACTGTCGAGCACTTCCGCGAGGCTGCTCCCCTGCTAATTGAGCAGGCTAAGGCTGAGTATGACAAGATAATCAACAACCCCGAGGCGCCCACTTTTGAAAACACCGTCGAGGCTGCCGAGCGTGCTGGCGAAGGCTTAGGACGTGCTACAAGCGTGTTTTATAACCTACTGGGGTCTAATACATCTGAGGAGTTGCAAAAACTAGCCATGGAGCTTTCGCCTCAGCTGACTGCCTTCTCAAACGATATTTCGTTGAACCCTAAGTTCTTCGAGAGAGTAAAAAAAATCTATGACGCTCGTTCAACTAGAGAATACACCACCGAGCAGGCTCGTCTGTTGGAGAACTCCTATAAAGGCTTTGTGCGCAGCGGTGCCTTGCTAGAGGGTGCGGATCGTGAGCGTTATCGCGAGATCACCGCAGAACTATCGAAGTTGTCTCTGCAGTTCGACCAAAACGAACTTGCCGCTACCAACGCTTTCACAATCGAGCTAAAAGATAAAGCTGAGCTTGCAGGTATGCCAGATTGGGCTATCGATGGAGCGGCCTCAGCAGCTAAGGAGGCTGGAAAAGAGGGCTACTTGCTTACTCTCCACGCTCCTAGCTATATTCCCGTTGTTACTTATGCAGACTCTCGTGAACTTCGTGAGATGATGTGGCGTGCCTATGGATCGAGAGCTTTTGGTGGCGAATTTGACAACTCAGACATCGTTCTTCGCACAGTGGAATTGCGCCTAGAGCTAGCCAATCTGTTGGGTTATAAAACCTATGGTGACTATGCGCTAGAGAACCGCATGGCAGGCTCGGTGGAGGCTGTTCAGAAACTCCTTGGTGAACTCTCAAGCAAATCTTTGGATGCTGCGCGTGAGGATCTCAAACAAATCGAGACCTACGCAAAGAAAAATGGCTTTAAGGGAAAATTCATGCCTTGGGATTTCTCTTACTGGAGCGAGAAACTAAAAGAAGAAAAATATGCCATCAACGACGATATGACTCGCCCTTACTTCGAGCTTTCGAAGTGTGAGGACGCTATCTTTATGCTAGCCACCGAACTTTGGGGCTTGAAATTTGTGCCTGCGCCTCAGATCGAGGGTTGCCACGAGGATGCTAAGGCTTTCGAGGTTTTCGACAGCGAAGGCAAATTCCTTTCGGTGCTATTTATCGACTACTTCCCTCGTGCTTCAAAAAATAGCGGTGCGTGGATGAGTAGCTATCGTGATATGTCTGTCAATGCAGAGGGTGAGGAGATTCGCCCCATCGTGACTTTGGTGTGTAACTTCACCAAACCAACTGCAGACCGTCCAGCGCTACTAAGTTTCAATGAGTTCACCACTCTGCTCCATGAGTTTGGTCACGGCCTGCACGGGATGATGGCTAAGGGAAATTATGGTTCGCTCACTGGCACGGCAGTGTATCGTGATTTCGTTGAGCTTCCATCACAGATCCTAGAGAACTGGGCGCTGGAAAAAGAATTCCTAGATATGTTTGCAGTTCACTACCAAACGGGCGAGAAAATGCCTCAAGAGTTGATCGACAAGATCCTAGCCTCGAAAAACTACTTGGCAGCCTATAATAATATCCGTCAGGTTACCTTCGGTACAACCGATATGGCTTGGCACGCAATCACCGAGCCTGTGAAAGGCAGCGTTGTTGATTTCGAGCGTGCGGCTGGCGCAAAACTTCAGGTATTGCCTTTGGTTGATGGTGTTTGTATGGCACCTGCCTTTGGACACATCTTCGCTGGTGGTTATGCCGCAGGCTATTATAGCTACAAATGGGCCGAGGTATTGGAGGCAGATGCTTTCGAGAAATTCAAAGAGGCGGGCATCTTCGATAAGGCAACAGCGGAGCGTTTCCGCTCTATCCTAGAAAAAGGCGGCACTGTTCACCCAATGGAACTTTATAAAGAGTTCTCAGGCGCAGAGCCCACCACCGAGCCTTTGCTTCGCAAGATGGGTCTAGACAAATAATAACCAGTAAATAAGCCAATTATGAAAAAGCTAAGCGTTCTACTTTTGTTGACAATTATCGCTATATCTAATCTTTATGCGCAAGAGAACCCTCTTAATACTCTTTTAGAGGATATATATGATAAGGATCAATTTGCCCGTAAAAAACTCATTGAATTTGAGCAAAAAGCGATAAATGACAGCATTGCATTTTACTACAAACTTATGGTAGAGAGCGATGAGCAAAACAGCAAAACTGTATTTGGGATTCTTGATGAAAAGGGTTGGCCAGAAGATCTTTCTCAAAAAGCAAATGATGCTATATTTTTAGTTATTCAACATGCAAGCGCTGAAGACAGACTAAAATATGCTGAATTGGTCAAATCGCAGGCTGAAAAAGGTAATATTGAAAAGAAAGATTTTGCCACTCTCTATGATCGAGTTTTGATGGAAAAGGGAGAGAAGCAAATCTACGGCACTCAAATGGTTGAAAAAATGAAAGATGGTAAACGTGTTTCTTATGTATGGCCAGTGGAAGATCCTGAGAATATTGACAAGCTCAGATTCTCAATAGGACTATTGCCCTTTGATCTGTATAGTCAAATTGTAAAAAAACACACTGGGATGACAGTCATTTGGGATGAAAATATAACTATTGAACAATTACAATCCTTACCATCTCCTGTCATTACAGAAGACTAGTATACTGTCGATAACTGCAGGGACTAAATAGAAATCTACTTAACTTTGTCAGATGAGCGAAAATAAAAAATGGCTGCTAGGTCTCTCGGTAGACGAACTAACAGAGG
>CAYJLY010000041.1:0-1376 GCA_964371385.1 uncultured Rikenellaceae bacterium | reverse complement strand
ATGAGCGAAAATAAAAAATGGCTGCTAGGTCTCTCGGTAGACGAACTAACAGAGGTAGCGATGAGCTTTGGCCTTCGCCGCTTTGTGGGGGCGCAGCTTGCTGATTGGATCTACAAAAAGAGAGTGAAATCTCTCGATGAGATGACCAATATTTCCCCCAAGGTGCGCGAACAAATAGCCGCAGAATACTGCGTGGGAGGCTTTCAGACCTGCGATGTGGCATGCTCCAAGGACGGCACCAAGAAATATCTTTACCCTGCGCTTTGTGGGGGCGATATTGAATCTGTCTATATTCCCGATAAAGACCGTGCAACGCTGTGCATCTCCTCTCAAAGGGGGTGTCGCATGGGTTGCCGGTTCTGTATGACGGGGCGCATGGGGCTGCTGGGGAATCTCTCGGCAGGTGAAATCATCGGGCAAATTATGCGTTTGGAGGAGTTCGATAAGCTCACAAACGTGGTTTTGATGGGCATGGGCGAGCCACTAGATAATTGGGAACAAGTCAGCAAAGCACTGCTGTGCATCACCTCTCAGTGGGGTTTGGCGTGGAGCCCAACTCGCATTACACTCTCAACCATAGGACTACTGCGACCCTTGAAGGAATTTATCGAAAGTAGCAAAGTCCATCTAGCCGTGAGCCTTCATAACCCCTTTGGCGATGAGCGTTCAGAAATGATGCCCATCGAAAAAGGGCAACCTATAGCCGAGGTGATAGACTACCTTAGAAAACAAGATTGGTCGTCGCAACGCAGAGTAAGCTTTGAATATATTATGTTCGAGGGCATAAATGATAGTGAACGCCACCTCAGAGGCTTGGTGTCCTTGCTAGAGGGGCTGGAGTGCAGGATGAATCTGATACGTTTTCATGCCATCCCCGATGCGCCCTATCGCGGTTCAAAAGACGATGTGATCGAACGTTTCAACCGAGGTCTGAACAAAGCGGGCGTGCGCACCACAACACGCAGCTCACGTGGCGAAGATATATTTGCCGCCTGTGGCATGCTCTCCACACAAAAATAAGTGCAAGGAGTAGGGGTAGCCTCGCTCTTGGTTTCACTGCGACCAGTTCCCCGCAGCGTACACCCCGAAAAGTGAATCTTAGCTAAGATAACTCATCGTAAGTGTTGGTACACACTAGCAGGGCGAAAGCTTCCCCCCGCGGAAGCCCTGCTCTGCTATCAGAGGCAGCGCCCCCGCAAGCTTTCGAATACTAATCATAAAAGACGATCTGCGTCCGAACTAAACAAAAAAAGAAACCTCCCTTGGCATAGAGCCTGAAAAAGACTCGTGTTGAGCGTAGAGCGAAACCGGACTTTTTCAGGTGCTATGCCATAAGAAAAAAAGCTAGAGATAGGGGCTAGAGGGTACACCTGCAC
>CAYJLY010000040.1:0-18917 GCA_964371385.1 uncultured Rikenellaceae bacterium | reverse complement strand
TTGTTACCCCCAAGAACTGGCCTGTCGTTAATCAGCGCAACATCCAATCCCTCGCGAGCCGCTGCCATAGCCGCACACATACCTGCAACGCCACCTCCTACGACCACAAAGTCATATTCTTTGACGCTTTTTTCTGTTTTTTCGGGGTAAAGTTTTTGGCGTTCTTTTGCACTCTCAGGTAGGGTGATATTTGATTTTGGCGAGAAGAGTATCGCATCGCATCGACCGTTAAAGCCCGTTAGGTCTCGAAGTTTTAGATTCTTTTTGCCAGCTGTAATATCCAGTGACCCTATTTTTTGCCACTCCCATTGAGAGCCTTGATCGCCAGCCTCACCTATGGTGCGCCCATCTAGCGTTACCGCAAATCGACCAGGACCCTCGCCCTCAAACCAAGGCGCTGTCCAGTTGTAGGTGCGTACATACACGCTATATTCTCCACTTTTGCTAAACTCCACAGTGGTCGAAGCGTCCGCAACTGGTTTGCCTAGTCCGTGTGCCATCAAATAGGGCGAACCCATCAGATCCATAAATTGCTGGTCGACAACCCAGCCGCCTTTGTTATCAAAATTTTCGGTTTCAATTAAAATAGGTTGAGCGCTCGCCGCCGTAAGGGAAAACAGCAGCGAAAGCAGAAGTAGTGTTTTTTTCATAGTTATGTTTTGGTTAGTAGTTTTAATAGCCTTTGTGTAAACCCTACGATTTACGGTATGCAAAAATAAAACATTTATAATAACCCAACAAGAAAAAGCACGGCTCCTAAAAAATAAAATATTTTAATAAAATCTTGGTTGTTTTATTGAATAAGCACTCCTTTTTTGTTGAGTGAAAATTTTAGAGACCCCCGACCGTGAGGTCAAACACCTCCATAGGCCAAGGGGTGGGAATACGCTGAGGTAGTTGAATGGAGTTTACTGCCGAATTGGCTCGCAAGAAGTTGTCTAGTTCCACGCACAGCTTGCGTGCAAGAGAGGTGTTACTGGAGATAAGATTGTTTTGTTCGGAAATGTCTTCCTCCAGATTGTAGAGCTCAAAACTCTGATCTTTGTGGAAGTAGATCAATTTCCATCCACCAACGATGATTGCCGAAGAGGGGCTCACGCCGTATCCTTCAAAGTCAGGCCCATTAAATTGCTCTCCCTCAAAACGATAGGGAAGATAAAAATACATACTGCGTTTATTGATGAAAGGGGGAGTCTTACCGCTTTCGAACACCGTGCTGAGGTCTAACCCATCTACCGCGTGGTTGGAGGGAATTTCAGCCCCTGCCATCGAGGCAACCGTGGTGTAGATGTCCTCGACCATCACGGGCGCATCGCTGCGCACGCCGCATGCAAAGTGCTGTGGAAAATGGGCTATAAAAGGAATGCGCAGACCACCCTCATAGATAGAGGCCTTGCCGCTGCGAAGAGGGTAGTTCCACTGGTAATCATCATAGAGGGTCTTTTTTGCACGAAACAACACCCTTCCACCATTATCGCCCAAAAAGAGGATCATCGTATTGTCGTCTATCCCCAAACGCTTTAATTCATCCAGTAGCACCCCCATACTCGCATCTACGCCCGTAATCATACTGCCGTATTGAGCCTCCGAGGGTGTTTGACCCGGAGCCGTGAGGTCATACTCGCTCATATGGGCTGTGTGGGGTTGAACGGGAGTGTGAACAGCAAAATGCGAGAGATACAAGAAGAAAGGCTTATCTTGCTCAACGCTTTTGCGCACCTCTTTGATTGCAACCTGTGTGAGCGCCTCGGTGAGATGCAGCTCGCTACCAAAATATTCTTCTAGCCCCACCATCACATTGCGCCCCTGCTGCTTGATCATCCCTTGGTTGGTGTAATTGTCTTGCGGTTGGAAACTCCCTGGCGCTCCATGCTCTGAGCCTGCGATATTCACATCAAAACCCACATCCGCAACGCTTGGAGCGTCGCTTTCATACTCGCTCAAGTGGAATTTACCGCAGTGTATGGTGTGGTAGCCTGCATTTTTGAGTATGCGTGGCAGTGCAATGCGGTGGTCGAGAGGGTGTCCAGCCTCAATCTCAAGGGTACCTGCCTTATTGAGAGTGGGGGTGTAATCACCCGTAACTCCATTTCGTATGCTGTTTTGCCCTGTCATTAGTGACGCTCTCGATGGAACGCTCAGAGCCTGAGCGTGGGCATTGGTCATCACTACACCCTCTTGGGCTAGGCGTTCGAGGTTGGGAGTCTTGTAGCGTTCGTTGTAGAGGGTCTTCTCGCCGCTCATCGCCACCCCCGTGTCATTCCACCCCAGGTCGTCAACAATAAATACAACGATGTTGGGCTTGCTGTTTTGAGAGAAAGACGAGTAAGAGATTAAGGAGAGAGCTCCCAGAAGAAATGTTTTCGGGTTTGGTTTCATTGCTAGAGGACTTGGGTTTGATTCTGCAAGATAATAATTTATATCTCGCCAACCAAACACTTATCCTATCAAATACGTCTAGAAGCGGTGGTGAGCCTCTAATTTAATAAACTCTCCAATGAGGCTTGAAAGTCTTTTACCTCACGGCTAACGATTACTCCAGTGGGGTCAAAGATTATAATCGTAGGGATTTTAGTGATGCCATACAGTTCGCTAGCGATGGAACTATCGGATGCGTAGATGTGGTTCCACGGCATAGTACCCTCTTTGAGAGCCTTTTCAAAACCTGCTTTATCGTCCCAAATATTAACGCTCACCACCTCTAGGCGATCTCCATATTTTGCTCGTGCGGCTTGAATCTCGGGGAGGATTTGTTTGCAGGGCGCGCACCACGAAGCCCAAAAATCCACCAGCACAACCTTTCCTTTACCCACAAAATCCGACAGACGACTTGGTTTTCCATCCGCAGTCTCGCCTGTGAGATCTACAAACTTTTGCCCCACCTTCGTAGCCTCTATGCTAACTAGCCGTGCTCTAGCCTTTTCAACTAGCACAAACCCCTCTGTTAGTGGCAGTTGCGATGCCATAGAATCAAACTGGGTGAGATTTAATTTCCCAAATCGCTGCTGTTCCAAGAACATCATCACCCCAACCATATTATCCATATTAGCATTCATGGTGCTATCCATGAGTTGGGCTATGGTTTTTTGGTGGGCAGCAAAAGTTTTTTCTCGACCAGCCGTATCATCTTGGGGGAGCGCTTCGAGTTTTGAATGAAAATCGCGCTCCAACTCATTGGCATTTGCGATGAATTTCTGCATCTGGACATTCTGCTGCCCCGAGCTTATCTTAATTGGGTGGTTAAGCTCTATGGTGATATCCTCTTCCGATAGAAGCGAATAGCCAAAATCCTTGGATTGTAGTTGCAGCAGGCTTGCGCGAGGAATCTCGCCACTTAAGCTAAAACTTCCGCCTGTGACCACAGCGCTATCAATAATTTGATTACCAGAGAGTTGATAATCCAGCAAGTAAACTTTCTCGCCATTGAGGGCACTATCTGCCGTGGTGCCGTTGATGCTGTAACGCTGAGCAGAGTTGCCTTTGCAAGAAAAAAATGTTGTGCCTAGGGCTAAAGTCAAGAGAGGGAGAGTAAAGATTCGTTTTGTCATAATACTGTTAATTTGTTTGAAAATGGGCGGCAAGCAAGGCTTTCACCTAAAATTATTTTTCGTTTACAGTATGATAACAAAAGTTCGGTTTGGTTACATTTTTTCTAATAAAATTGCACCAGCGGCACTGCGGCACTGCGGCACTGCGGCACTGCGGCACGCATCACAAAAAAAGCTAGCCACTTCGATCAAGTGACTAGCTTTCTATTGAAATCTAAGTGATTGAAAATCCTAGAGGTTATACTCGCTCCAAGGTTTCACCATCACACCCTCCATGCCTAGCTTACAGTAGGCAACGATAAAGTCGTTAGCCAAACGTGCGTTGGTACATAGTGGAATATTAAAGTCGATAGCCGAACGGCGGATAGTGTAGTCGTTGTTCAGCTCGTCTTTGGTGTGGTTCTTAGGAATGTTTATCACGAAGTCAACCTTGCGCTCTTTGATAAGCTCAAGAGCGTTAGGCATTCCGTTGCCTGCTTGGTCTGGCCATCCAACCACGATAGAGCTGATGCCGTTTTCTGCCAAGAAAGTCGAAGTACCTTTGGTTGCATAAAGCGTAAGACCTTTCTTTTGTAGCTCACGAGCCGCCTCAAGAGTTTGGTTCTTAGACTTGGTGTCACCCGTTGAAAGCAGTACGCTTTGCTCTGGCAAACGATAGCCCACCGAAAGCATAGACTTCATTATTGCCTCCTCGTAAGACTCGCCAATACAGCCTACCTCACCAGTTGATGCCATTTCCACACCAAGGATTGGGTCAGCCTTTTGTAGGCGGCTGAACGAGAACTGAGATGCTTTGATGCCCACATAATCCAAATCGAAAGCCGATTTTGAAGGCACCTTAGGATCTAACCCCAACATCACACGAGTTGCGATGTCAATGAAGTTCACCTTCAGGACCTTAGACACGAATGGGAACGAGCGTGAAGCACGCAAGTTACACTCGATTACCTTGATATAGTTGCTCTTTGCCAATAGCTGCATATTGAAAGGACCGCTAATGTTAAGCTCTTTGGCTATCTGCTTAGCGATTTTCTTAATGCGACGTACAGTCTCGATATAAAGTTTCTGAGCTGGGAATACCATAGTAGCGTCACCAGAGTGAACCCCTGCAAACTCTACGTGCTCCGAAATAGCGTAGATCAATACCTCGCCATCTTTTGCCACAGCGTCAATCTCAATCTCCTTAGCGTTCTCGATAAACTCAGTTACAACAACTGGGTGTTGCTTGCTCACGTTGGTTGCCAAGGCTAGGAAGTGCTCCAGCTCCTCACGGTTGCTCACCACGTTCATCGCCGCACCCGAAAGTACATACGAAGGACGAATCAACAGCGGGAACCCAACCTCATCGGCAAAGGCGTAAATCTCGTCCATCGAAGAAAGCTCTTTCCAGCGTGGTTGGTCGATGCCTAGGCGGTCGAGCATAGATGAGAACTTGTGACGGTCTTCCGCACGGTCGATATTGCCAGCCGTAGTACCCAAGATAGGTACCTTGTAGCTATCCAGACGCATCGCTAGGTTGTTAGGAATCTGACCACCCACAGAAACGATAACCCCCTTAGGAGTCTCCAAATCGGCAATGTCTAGTACTCTCTCGAGCGTCAGCTCATCGAAGTACAGGCGATCACACATATCGTAGTCCGTCGAAACAGTCTCAGGGTTGTAGTTAATCATAATCGAGCGCAAGCCATTCTCTCTCACCGAGTTAATAGCCGACACCGAACACCAGTCAAACTCAACTGACGACCCGATGCGATAAGCACCCGAACCCAACACGATCACCGACTTGTCGTCATTGGCGAAGTCAATATCGTGAGAAGTACCATTATAAGTTAGGTACAGGTAGTTGGTCTGAGCAGGATATTCTGCCGCAAGAGTGTCGATCTGCTTAACAACTGGAAGAACACCTTTGCTCTTACGGAAGTCACGCACTACTCTCACGCCCTCTTCCATCTGAAGGTCGTTGTGCGAAAGCACAGTGCGAGCCAACTGGAAGTCTGAGAAACCTTTTTGCTTAGCCTCACGAAGAGTCTCAAGCGGTAGGCTTTCAAGGGTGTTGTATTGTTCCATGTTCTTCTCTAGCTCTACGATGCCGTGGAGTTTCGAAAGGAACCATTTGTCGATTTTTGTTAGATCGTGGATTTGATCTACGGTGTAGCCTTTATGGAAAGCGTTAGCAATCACGAAGATACGCTTATCGGTTGGGTTCTTTAGTTCGGTTTCAATATCCTCGACCATCAATTCTTTGTTGGCGATAAAACCGTGCATACCCTGACCTATCATACGAAGACCTTTTTGGATAGCCTCCTCGAAGTTGCGACCGATAGACATAATCTCACCCACTGACTTCATCGAAGAGCCCAACTGACGAGAAACGCCCTTGAACTTACCCAAGTCCCAACGAGGGATCTTACATACGATATAGTCAAGCGCAGGCTCGAAAGCCGCAGTAGTGGTTTTGGTTACGCTGTTCTTCAGCTCGTGAAGACCATAGCCAAGACCCAATTTCGCTGCAACAAACGCTAGAGGGTAACCCGTAGCCTTAGATGCAAGAGCAGACGAACGGCTCAAACGAGCGTTCACCTCGATCACTCGGTAGTCCTCGCTTTCGGGGTCCAATGCATACTGAACATTACACTCACCCACGATACCAATGTGGCGCACGATGCGGATAGCGATCTCACGCAATTTGTGGTACTCAGCATTAGTCAAGGTCTGCGAAGGAGCAACAACGATAGATTCGCCAGTGTGGATACCCAGCGGGTCGAAGTTCTCCATATTACAAACTGTTAGACAGTTGTCATACTTATCACGCACCACCTCATACTCAACCTCTTTCCATCCTTTGAGTGATTTTTCAACCAAGATTTGAGGCGAGTAAGTGAAAGCCTTAGATGCCATCACGTCCATATCTTCGTCTGTGTCGCAGAATCCCGAACCCAGACCCCCTAGGGTATAGGCTGCACGGATAATAACTGGATAGCCCAGTTCGTTTGCAACACGTTTTGCGTCCTCAACGGTGGTAACCGCCTCAGACTTGATGGTTTTAACGTCGATTTGGTCTAGTTTCTGAACAAATAGGTCACGATCCTCTGTGTCCATAATCGCCTGAACTGGCGTACCTAGAACTCTTACGTTATATTTTTCGAGCACACCGCCCTTGTGAAGTGCCACACCGCAGTTTAGCGCAGTCTGACCACCAAAGGCAAGCAACAACCCTTCGGGACGTTCTCTCTCGATTACTTTCTCCACAAAATCAGGAGTCACAGGCAAGAAATACACCTGATCGGCAATCCCTTCTGAGGTTTGAACCGTTGCGATGTTCGGATTAATCAATATAGTGTGAATACCCTCTTCTTTGAGAGCCTTCAGAGCCTGCGAGCCTGAGTAATCAAACTCCCCTGCTTCACCAATCTTTAGCGCACCGCTACCTAGTAGCAACACTTTTTTTATAGTCTTAGTCTCCATATCTCGATGTTTCTACTTTTTAAAATTCTCTATGCGTGCGATAAACTCATCAAACAAATACTCCGTATCCACAGGGCCCGAAGTCGCTTCGGGGTGGAACTGAACGCTACAAAATGGCTTAGTCTTGTGCTTAACGCCCTCGATGGTATTGTCGTTGAGATTGATAAAGTAAGGCTCCCAATCAGCTCCTAGTCCTGCTGGATCAATAGCATAACCATGGTTCTGAGAGGTGATCACCGCGCGATTAGTTCCACACTCCAGCGCAGGCTGGTTGTGAGAGCGGTGTCCGTATTTCATTTTATAGGTGGTTGCACCTGCTGCCATACCAAGGAGTTGGTTACCCATACAGATGCCAAAGATAGGCTTGCCAATCTCGAACGCTTTTTTCAGGTTCTCAACCGTCGCACCACACATAGATGGGTCGCCAGGACCGTTAGACACCATCACACCATCATAGTCGAGGGTCGTGAAGTCATAATCCCAAGGTACCACAGTGACTGTTGTGTCACGATTTAGAAGGCAGCGCACGATATTATATTTCGCACCACAATCCACCATCACGATCTTGTGCTTACCCTCGCCATAGGTCTTAACCTCGGTGGTCGAAGCCTTAGCAACTAGATTTTCTGCCAATGGATTCTCGAAAGACTCAGGGGTTGGTTGACCCTCATAGCACATCTTAGCCAACATCACACCCTTCTCGCGTATGGTTTTGGTAATCTCACGAGTGTCTACTCCATAGATCCCGGGAATACCCTCACGCTCCATCCATTGGTGTAGCGATTCGATAGCGTTCCAGTGTGAGTGTTTGAAACAATAGTCCGACACCACCAAACCTCTCACGTGGATGTGAGAACTCTCAAAGAATTTTGGTAGGCCCCATTCCATCACCTCAGAGCTTGGCACTCCATAGTTTCCAATTAGGGGGAAGGTTAAAACGAGAATTTGCCCAAGATAAGATGGGTCAGTGAGGCTTTCGGGATAGCCTGTCATGGCAGTGTTGAATACAATTTCGCCAGAGGTTGGTGCGAGCGCACCGAAACCGTAGCCGTCAAATTGCTTGCCATCTTCGAGAATTAGCTTTGCGGCAGTTTGTGTTTGCATGCTTTTATTTACTTTCAGTTTTGTTTCTATATACTGAAGTACAAAGGTAGATATTTTTTTCGAGAAAAATCCCAAAAACACCAAAAATTATAGTTTAACCCACAACTTTGCCCTTTGCTTGGGATTACACAGGGGGTACAAGACAGGGGTTTAGAGCGCGGGAGTCTGGGCGGTCGAGCGCGCTGCACACTCCTTGCAATACCCTCGCAGGTAGAGGTCAAATCCCTCTATGTGATGTTCGGATTCTAGCTGCGAGAGTCGCTTGCAGAGTTTGGGGCTAATCCCAATCTCGCACAATTTACCACAACTCCCACAACGAAGATAAGCGAGAGGCTCGGATGTCATATCATAGCGTTTCTCGTTGGGATCTATACATATTTCACGCACCATGCCCTGTTGGGTAAAAAGATTTAACGTATTATAAACCGTTGCACGCGAGAGCGTTGGCAGTTGTTTTTTTAGCTCCCCATATATCATATCGACTGTGGGCCGTTTTTTATTTGAGAGCAATAACTTGAGTATCGCTAGTCGCTGCACAGAGGGTTTAATGTTGTGCTGGGCGAGTTGCTGCAACGCAATTTTAGATATTTTCATTGTGGGCATAAAATAAAAGTTGGAACCATTACAAAGATAGAATCTTTATTTGTTTATTCCAAGTATCACCCTGAAAATTAGTACAAATAGCCTCACATTAAGGACGAGGATCTTTAGAATTTAGAAACTTTTTCTTACCTTTGTCAAAGCAAGTCAAATTATTGACTTTTTTTTCAGGACAGCATATTTTACCATAGATGAAATTCACACTCCAAGCCACCGCCAGCGGCACTCAAGCCCGAGCAGGCAGTTTTCAAACCGACCACGGCACTATCCAAACCCCGATTTTTATGCCCGTAGGGACCGTAGGTTCGGTCAAGGGCGTATTCGGGCGCGACCTCAAAGACGACATCCAGGCTCAGATTATCCTTGGCAACACCTACCACCTCTACCTGCGCCCAGGGCTCGACACCCTCCACGCAGCGGGAGGACTACATAAATTCAGCGCGTGGGACAAACCCATTCTGACGGATTCGGGCGGATTTCAGGTTTTTTCGCTCGCCTCGCAACGCAAAATCAGCGAGCAGGGGTGTAAGTTCTCCTCACATATCGACGGATCAAAACACCTCTTTACGCCCGAAAATGTGGTTGATGCTCAGAGGATTATAGGCTCGGATATTATGATGGCTTTCGATGAGTGCCCTCCTGGGACTGCCGAGTATGGCTATGCCAGTCGCTCACTAGATTTGACAAACCGCTGGCTAGAGCGTTGTTTCAACCAATACCACAAAACTCAGCCCCTATACGGACACTACCAATCACTGTTCCCTATTGTTCAAGGGGTTACATACAAGGATTTGAGACAAAAATCGGCAGCCTTTGTTCAAAATTTCGATGCCGATGGCTATGCCATTGGAGGTTTGGCAGTGGGAGAGCCAGCACCCATCATGTACGATATGATAGAGTGTGTGAATGAGGTATTACCAACCGACAGACCTCGCTACTTGATGGGGGTCGGCACACCCGTGAACATCCTCGAGGCGATAGATAGAGGCGTGGATATGTTCGATTGTGTGATGCCCACTCGCAATGCTCGCAACGGTATGCTTTTCACGTGGGACGGCATCATAAATATACGCAACAAAAAGTGGCAGAACGATTTTTCGCTCATTGACCCCACGGGCGACTCGTGGGTCGATCGCACCTACACCAAAGCCTACCTTCGCCACCTCAACATAGCAGGCGAGATGCTCGCAGCGCAAATTTCAACCCTGCACAACTTGGCATTCTACCTAGGGCTGGTAACAAAGGCTCGAGAACACATCCTTGCTGGCGACTTTAAGAGCTGGAAAGAGGAGATGGTTGTCCGCCTTGCACAAAGACTGTAAAAAAGTGCGTAAATCACGGAGCCTGAAAACCACAAATCTCTGATTTGTTGCGCCCCGCACGCCTCCCCGTGCAAAGAGGAGCACATCTGGCAGATGCGTTTTCTTCCTCTCTCGCAGGCGATGCGTAGCGAAAATCAGATTACAATTGAACAACATAGCAAACCCCTAACCCCGAAAAAATATGAAAATAGCACTTATCTACGACTTCGATGGCACCCTTTCCCCGGGCAACATGCAGGAGTACAACTTCATACCCGACGTTGGTTACAAG
This sequence comes from uncultured Rikenellaceae bacterium, assembly GCA_964371385.1. Taxonomy (GTDB): domain Bacteria; phylum Bacteroidota; class Bacteroidia; order Bacteroidales; family Rikenellaceae; genus Mucinivorans. The sequence continues at coordinate 8,607 of CAYJLY010000040.1, read as the reverse complement.
GCTGAAGATTTTTGGAGGCGTTCAACCGAGATTGCCCAAAAATATGATGCCGACCCCATCTTGACCTACCTCTATGAGATTATCTCTAATGCCAAGAGGGCGGAAATATCATTGCGACGGGAGTCTTTCCAGCGCTATGGTCGCAGTGTGCAGTTTTTCGAGGGCGTGTTGGGATGGTTTGAGCGCATCAACGCCTATGGCAAAGAGCAAGGGGTCGAGATAGAACACTACATCAATTCCTCGGGCATCAAAGAGATGATAGAGGGCACGCCCATTGCTGAATATTTCAAAAAGATATATGCTTGCTCGTTCCTCTATGATGTGGATGGAGTGGCATATTGGCCTGCGGTGTCGGTGAACTACACCAACAAAACTCAATTTATTTTCAAGATAAACAAGGGCATAGAGGAGGTCTATGAGGACAAGCGCATCAATGAGTTTATTGCCGAGAGAGAGCGTCCTATGCCTTTTGAGAGGATGATATATATAGGTGATGGAACCACCGACATCCCCTGCATGCGTTTGGTCAAAGAAAAGCGAGGCCACTCCATTGCAGTCTACGACCCTGCACAGAAAGACAGGCTGCTCCCCAAAATGCAGCAGCTCATAGACGATGACAGAGTGAACTTCTATGCCCCAGCCGATTATAGCGACGGATCAAGGATGGATACTATCGTTAGATCGGTTATCGACAAGATAATTGCCGACGATAAACTAAACAATCTCTAGCCACACACATCACACACACATAAACCGTGAACCAAAGGATCGCTACACCCTCGCTCGCTAGCCCACTTTTGTATCTCAAGGGGATGGGCCCCCACCGCGCGGAGCTGCTCAAAAAGGAGCTCTCGCTGGTGAGTTACGGCGATCTGTTAGAGTATTTTCCTTTTCGCTACATTGACCGCTCGCAGGTCTACCCCATAGCATCTATTGCCCCCTCCAATGTATCTTACATTCAGATTAAGGCTCGCGTACTGGGGATGACAACCAGCGGCACGGGTTTCAAGGAGCGACTCACAGTCGAGGTCACCGATTCTAGCGGTCTTGGCGAGATGGTGTGGTTTCGCTACACGAAATCTATAGCTCAGAAAATAAAGGTGGGTTCGGAGTATATTTTCTTCGGGCGAGCGGCCTTTTATAATAATCGCCTACAAATCGTACACCCCGAGTTTGAGCTAGCCACTAGCGCATCCACTGCCCCCAAAATCAAAGTGCATGGAGTCTATTCGACCACCGAGGCACTGGGTAAAGCGGGCGTGAATATGAAGCTAATTTCATCTGCGGTGCGAAACATTTTCGAGCAGATTCCCCCTGCATATATCCCCGAAACACTCCCGCAGTATTTGGTCGAGAGTCTTTCGCTTATGAGCCGTGGCGAGGCGCTCTTTCAGGCGCATTTCCCTCAGAGCCATGACAGTTTAAATCGCGCTATTTTCCGCTTAAAATTCGAAGAACTACTCGCCCTGCAACTCAACCTACAACAAACCAAGCATCGCCGCCACAGCTCCTCGCAGGGGCAGATATTTGAAAAAGTAGGTGCGCACTTCGATAGTTTTTATAAGACCCTACCTTTTCCCCTTACGGGAGCTCAGCAGAGGGTCATCAAAGAAATTCGCGCTGATATGCGCTCTTCGCATCAAATGAACCGTCTACTCCAAGGCGATGTAGGTAGCGGCAAGACCATAGTGGCCATGCTGTGCGCACTGATTGCCCTTGACAATGGTTTTCAGAGTACTATCATGGCGCCCACCGAGATTCTCGCCCGCCAACACCACCAATCCATCCTCGAAATGTGCGAGCAGAGCGAGGCTGCAGGCGGGGCAAAAGTCAGAGTCGAAATCCTCACAGGAACTACTCGTGCTCGCGAACGCCGAGTGTTGCTCGAGGATCTAAAAAATGGCGATATAGACATACTCATAGGCACCCACGCCTTGATTGAAGAACCTGTGGAGTTCCACAACCTAGGCTTTGCAGTCATAGACGAGCAACACCGCTTTGGGGTTAAACAGCGTGCCGCACTGTGGCAAAAAAACATCATCCCGCCCCATGTGCTAGTGATGACCGCAACGCCCATCCCTCGTACCTTGGCAATGACCCTCTATGGCGATTTGGACGTATCGGTCATCGACGAACTACCCCCAGGGCGAAAACCCATAGAAACCTATGCTTTTAAGGAAGCAGAAAGACTTAGGGTTGCTGGTTTTATGAGAGAGCAGATTGCTCTGGGCAGACAGGTATATGTGGTGTATCCACTAATAAAGGAGTCGGAAAAACTCGACTACGCAAACCTTGAACGCGGCGCCGAAAACATTACCGAATTTTTCCCTCACCCCCAATACAGCAATGTTGTGGTGCATGGAAAACTAGCTCCCGAACAAAAAGAGTTTGGAATGCGGATGTTTAAAGATGGCGATGCGGATATACTTATATCGACCACAGTTATTGAGGTAGGGGTGAACGTGCCCAACGCCACAGTGATGGTCATCGAGAGTGCCGAGCGTTTTGGTATCTCTCAGCTCCATCAGCTCCGTGGGCGAGTGGGGCGAAGTTCTCATCAGAGCTACTGCCTACTGGTTACGGGCGATAACATCTCGCGAGATTCTCAAAAACGCATAGAGGCGATGTGCAGCACAAACGATGGTTTTAAACTAGCGCAAATGGACCTCGAAATTCGTGGCGGAGGCGACATCGAAGGCACTCGTCAGAGCGGTCAAGCGATAGAGCTAAAGGTGGCGAACCTCTCCAAAGACAGTGAGATACTAGAGTTTGCCGCCACCCAAGCCAATCTTATTCTCCAAGGCGACTCCACCCTCTCGCACCCTCTCAACGCTCCTTTACACGAACTGATAAAGACCTTTACCGAGGGTCTGGGCTCTTTTACTTTCTCGCAAATATCATAAGTTGTGTCTTAGCAGGGCGTACGCTTTCGCCCCGCGGAAGCCCTCCGAGCTGGAGCAGCGGTAATTTGTGAAAGACAAGCAAAAATAAAGAACCTGAAACAGACTATAAAAGTAGATTTTCATCTGTTTTCGGGGATTTAACCATAAAAAGAAAAGCCACAAGCAAACTAAAGTTCGAGCTAAACAATTAGCCGTGCGTACCGCACCCCAACGGGGAGCACGGCTAACCCTAAAAGGGCAAGCCTCTCGCACTCCCCTGCGGTACGCACTCCGAGCTGGAGCAGCGGTGGTTTGTGAGAGATAATTCATCACCCAGTGTCGCCCTGAAAAGGCACAGTTAGAACCAAATGATAAAGACGCTTTGCATCCTAGCAGGGCGAACGCTCCCCTCACGGGAGGTGCGAGCCGCACTAGCAATGATTTGAGATACAATACCCGCAGTGCACGCCCGAAGAGCCAATGCAAGTGCCGCTGGCACAGACGGGCGCACCGCCCCCACCGGGGCGATCGTCTTTAATTAAAGTTAAATCCGCTCTTTTGCCCCACGTGGTGCACCCTAAAAAACACAAACCCTCAAAGATAAATCACATAAGACGCTATGCGCCCCCCCTGCGGCACGCGCGAAAACGCAAACCTAAAGAAGATAAATCAAAAAGATATCTCGCTCGCATATGAGACCATAAAAAAAACACCTAAAATACTAGAATATAAATAAAAAGCGTTATCTTTGCGCTGTTTTTCCCATGAAAATGAGAAAAGCGACAAGATAAATTAATGTTTAACCTTTTAAAAAACAAAGAAGTCAAAATGACTACTGAAAACAAAAACCTTAACGCATCGCAGCCTATTGAGAGCTTCGATTGGAACGCATTTGAAAACGAAACCGCACTTTATGGTGATGGTGGCAAAACTGATGTAAGTGATGCGTATGACCAAACCCTTAGCAACATCCAAGCAGGCGAAGTACTAGATGGTACTGTAACCTCTCTTGATAAGCGCGAGGTACTAGTAAACGTAGGCTACAAATCAGAGGGTGTTATCAACGCCTCGGAATTCCGCTACAATGATGAATTGGCAGTTGGAGACGTAGTTGAAGTTTACGTTGAAAACGCAGAAGATAAACTAGGTCAACTAGTTCTATCTCATAAAAAAGCACGCCAACTACGCTCTTGGGATCGTGTGAACGAGGCGATGGAGAAAGAAGAGATCGTAAAAGGATATGTTAAGTGTCGCACTAAGGGCGGTATGATCGTTGATGTATTTGGAATCGAGGCATTCTTGCCAGGTTCGCAAATCGCTGTTCGTCCTATCCGTGACTACGACATGTATGTTGGACAAACTATGGAGTTCAAGATCGTTAAGATCAACCAAGAATTCCGTAACGTTGTTGTCTCTCACAAGGCTATCCTTGAGGCAGAACTTGAGAACCAAAAACGCGAGATCATCTCTTCACTTGAGAAGGGTCAGATCCTTGAGGGTACTGTTAAGAACATCACCTCTTACGGTGTGTTCATCGACCTTGGTGGCGTAGACGGTTTGATCCACATCACCGACCTAAGCTGGGGACGTGTTTCTCATCCAGATGAGATCGTTAAACTTGACGAGAAAATCAACGTTGTTATCCTTGACTTCGACGACGCTAAAAAGCGTATCGCTCTTGGTCTAAAACAACTTACTGCTCATCCTTGGGATGCAATGGCAGAGGAAATCAAAGTGGGCGACAAAATCAATGGTCACGTTGTTGTGATGGCTGATTACGGTGCGTTCGTTGAGGTTGCTCCTGGCGTTGAGGGTCTTATCCACGTTAGCGAAATGAGCTGGTCTCAGCACCTTCGCTCAGCGCAAGATTTCCTAAAAGTAGGAGATAAGGTTGAGGCTGTTATCCTTACTTTCGACAAGGAGGCTCACAAAATGTCACTTGGCCTTAAGCAACTAAGCTCTGATCCATGGGATGGTATCGAGGAGAAATATCCTGTTGGCTCTAAGCACACCGCTAAGGTTCGCAACTTCACCAACTTCGGTGTATTTGTTGAGATCGAAGAGGGCGTTGATGGTTTGATCCACATCTCTGATCTTAGCTGGACTAAGAAAGTGAAGCACCCATCTGAATTCACTCAAATCGATACTCCTATCGAGGTTGTTGTACTAGACATCGACAAAGAAAACCGTCGTTTGAGCCTAGGTCACAAGCAACTATCTGAAAACCCATGGGATACTTATGAGACTATCTACACTATCGAGTCTATCCACGCAGGTAAAGTATCTGAGATCGTAGATCGCGGTGCTCTTATCACCATGAACGAGGGTGGCGAAGGTTTCTGCCCAACTCGTGGTCTTCAGAAAGAAGATGGCACTAGCTTGGTTGTAGGCGAAGAGGCTGATTTCCGTGTATTGGATTTCAACAAAGGCTCTAAGAAATTGACTGTTTCTCACTCACGCGTGTTCGAAGAGGCTCGTGCTAAGGAAGAAGTAGTTAAAGAGGCTTCTACTCAAAGCGCAGTTAAGCAAATCAATGCTTCCTCTGAGAAAACTACCCTAGGTGATCTTTCTGGCCTTGCTGCTCTGAAAGCTCAAATGGAAGAGTCAGGCAAATAATCCTTAGACTTTCAATAAAAACAGGAGCGAGAATCTTAAGTGATTCTCGCTCCTGTTTTTTTATGCCTATGACTTGCATTTAGATAAGGGGAGTTCTAAACATGCCAACATCTAGTAATTGATCTTAAAAGAGCACAACTAAATCATTGCTGTTCCAGCTTGGAGTGTTCCACATGGGCACACACCTGTGCTATGCCATCGGGGAGAAACTCCCATTGCCCCGCCTCTAGGTCCACTTTGGCACATATCATCCTCACACCATTGCTCACAACCAAAAAGGGCACTCTTAACTCCATATTATACTGCGCTACTTGCATAAACACATTATTGTCTAGAGCCACATGAGGTGCTTTGCATTCCACTAACACTAGCGGCTTGCCAGCCTTGTTCCACACAACAATATCCGCTCTGAGAGCACGTGTAGCTGTGGGCAGGCACACCTCAACCCCTATCAAAGTCAGCGGCACACCTTGGTTCACTAAATACTCAATCAACCATTGGCGCACCCTCTCCTCGGGGGTTGCCATCAGCCACCGCCCTCGCGAGGGGCACCATATCTCGAAACCCTCGACGTTATTTTGATTTGCGTTTTGTGATCTTTTTCTGATACGTGCCATCCTTGGAGCGTTTGTAATTGCGAGAGGCACCAAAGGGAGCCTCGAAGAGTTCGGGAATTGCGGTTGAAAATTCCATTTTTTTACCGCTCTCTGGATGGATAAAAACTATGGTTCCAGCGTGCAAAGCCACCCGTGATAGGGGGTTGGTCTTGGCACCATATTTCTTGTCGCCAACTATTGAGTGCCCCACATACTCCATGTGTGCACGAATTTGGTTCTTGCGTCCAGTCTCAAGTTGCAATTCCAACAGGGAATTAAATTGATTGCGGCGCAACACCCTAAAGGCAGTAATGGCGAGTTTGCCATGCTCATGAGAGGTGGCATAGACTTTCAGAGCTTTACTCTCGGTGAGGTAGGATTCTATGACTCCCTCATCTTGGTCTATCGTCCCCTCAACTACCGCATAATATTTACGCTCGACGACATTCTCATTCCAGTTGAACTGCAATTTCTCCTGTACCGCCTTACTCTTGGCAAAAATCATCAGCCCCGAGGTTTCCCTATCTAGTCTGTGCACCACAAAGATGCGAGCCGATGGATTATCGCGCTTAATATAGTTCGATATAATTGCATAGGCATTTTTGATGGGCTCCTTGGGGGTAGCAATAGAGAGCAGCCCCTCGCGCTTGCTCACCACCACCAGTGCATCGTCCTCATAGACCACCTTGAGCAGCGGATGGCGGAAAGCCTCCTTTTGTCGCTCGAAAGACACTCTCACAAGATCACCCTCTTTCAGGGGGGAGTCAAACTGAGTGCTCACACAGGAGTTAATAGACACCTGAGAGTTGCTCAGATAACTCTTTACAGTGGTTTTGCTCTTTGAAGAAAATTCTTTAAAGAGAGATTCTAACAGCTTTGCTGGCTCGCTTATGCGATATTCGTGGTATTTCATAGTTACAAAAGTACTATTTTTTTTGCAATCGTGGCACATATTTTGGATTCACCCCCCACTGAGTATTAACCAAAACAAAATAACGTACTATGAAACTACTAAAAACTACACTTACTGCACTTTTTGCCCTAAGCTCCTTGGGCGCCCTTAGCACTAGCGCATGGGCAAATCCCATCGATGATGAACAGAACCCTCGTCACATGAACAAAAAAATGGAACGCGAGATGAAGCACGACCCCACAGTGTTTATCCTCAACGCTCACCAAGGCGAGGTGGACATTGTCGATATCAAACGCCGTGCCCTAGAACGCTATGCTCGCACCATGGATTGGAACTACAACTCCGTAGGCATGCCTAACTTTATGCTCTCCGACCGCCGAGCCAATGCGATTTTTGCTATCGGAGGTTACGCTCAATTTCGCACCGCCTATGATTTTGGAGGTAGGGTAGATAATCGTGATTTTGTGACCTACGACATACCCATGATGTATGACCCTGCTAATCGACAGGGCTTATTAATGGATGTTTCGACTTCACGCCTTTATTTCAAAAGTGTGATAGCTACGAACTCCCTTGGTCCCATTGAGAGTTATATAGAAACCGATTTTCGCGGCACTAACAATTCCTTGCGCCTAAGGGAGGCCTATGTAAAATTCCTAGGTATCACCTTTGGGCAGACCACCACTACGTTCTGTGATCCTAATGCTACGTTCAACACCATAGATTTCGAGGGCCCCAACGCTTACACCTATCGTCGCAATATGATGATACGCTACCAAATGGATATGGGACGCGGATGGAGCATGGGAGCAGCCCTTGAAATGCCAAACCTAAGCGCAAGCTACGGCATGTATAGCGAGAGTGTGCCTCAACGCATTTTCGACATCCCTGTATATTTCCAATACTCGTGGAACAAACACAGCCACTTGCGTGCTTCGGGTATCATGCGCACTTTGAACTACTATGATGGTTATGCCATGGAGAATCGTCACAATTTCGGTTGGGGAGCGCAATTGAGCACCTCTTCGAACATTGGCGAATGTGTGAGAGTATTTGGTTCGGCTGTCTATGGCGAAGGCATAGCCAACTACATCCAAGATCTTCAAGGCGTAGGCATGGACATGGTTCCTTCGACCTCGATGATGGGCGAGATGAGTACCCCTCCCGTTTTTGCGGTGTTTGCTGGGGCGCAAGTTAATATCACTGAGCGCTTGCCTATGACTGTGGGCTATTCTCAGGTGAGAATGTACTCCAACGATGGCAAAAACATGCTAGCATCCACCGATTATAAACTATCGCAATACATAGTAACCAATCTGTTCTACAAATTCACTCGTTCGCTTTCTCTTGGAGCTGAGTACCTATATGGCACACGCTACAATTTTGATGGCGATTTTGGCAAAGCCTCACGAGTACAGATGGCAGTGCGCCTGAACTTCTAGCAAGTATTTGAATTATAAGTTATGTGCAAGCCTTTGGAATCTTCATTTTGAGGATTTCAAGGGCTTGTTTTCGTATATATAAGTCAGGCATGTATGCGTGAGTGGTATCGCAGATAGATGTGCTCTCACGCACAGCAGACGGCTCGCACCGGTGCGAG
>CAYJLY010000039.1:9191-19578 GCA_964371385.1 uncultured Rikenellaceae bacterium | reverse complement strand
TCAGGATTCAAACCTGAAACCTTCTGATCCGTAGTCAGATGCTCTATTCAGTTGAGCTATAGTGCCGTTTTCTGTGTTTTGCAGTGCAAAGGTATAAACTTTTTTCCATTCTCCAAAATTATTTTACTATTTTTGTAAAAATTTTATTCCCCACAGACAATGAAAGACCTAATTGAAAGACTAAAAAACGGCGAAAGGCTAGACTTCGACCAAACGATAAACATACTAAAAAACAACACCTTAAACCAAGTACTATGGGCGGCCGATGAACTTCGAAAGCACTACCACAAAAATTTTTTCGATTCTTGCTCAATTATCAATGCTCAGAGCGGAAAATGCTCTGAAGACTGCAAATGGTGCTCGCAATCAAAATTTTTTCAAACAAAAATCGACATCTACCCCCTAATCTCCCCCGAAAAAGCACTAGAACAAGCTAAAGCCAACCACCAGGCGGGCATAAAACGCCTATCGCTAGTAACCTCAGGGCATTCACTAAGAGGCAAACAGCTCACTAGAGCGTGTGATATATATAGAGAAATTTCGAAAAACTACCCCTTCGAGTTATGCGCCTCGATGGGACTTCTCAACAAAGAAGAGCTCAAGGAGCTCTATGATGCTGGCATACGTCGCTACCACTGCAATATGGAAACCGCCCCTTCGTTTTTCCCTCAACTATGCAGCACCCACACCCAAGACGAAAAACTCGCAACCATACGCGCTGCCCAAGAGCTAGGTATGACCATATGTTCGGGAGGCATTATAGGCATGGGTGAAACCATGGAGCAAAGAGTCGAAATGGCAATCTACCTGCGAGATGTAGTGGGGGCGGACTCTGTGCCTATCAACGTACTGATGCCAGTGGATGGAACCCCTCTCGAGGGTACTGCTCCTTTAGAAGACGAAGAGTTGCTTTTGAGTTTTGCGATGTTTGCCCTTGTAATGCCCCAAAGTCCTATACGTTTTGCAGGGGGGAGAACTCGTTTTACTCACCTAATGGCAAGCGCCCTAAAGGGTGGCGTCAGCGGGGCGATCATGGGTGACATGCTCACCACACTTGGCACATCGGTTGATGAAGATAAAGAACTTCTGAGGGTTTTGAATTTGCAGATGTAGAGACTTGGTAATATCACACAAAAACACTACCTTTGCCCACTATTGTAATACTGCTTAATTTAAGCTAACGATATTTCCAGAAAAGCTAAGAGATAAAAGAACAATGAAGAAATTTACAGAGTATAAAGGTCTAAACCTAGCTCAAACCGCCCAAAGCATGGGAGAGCAATGGCAAAAAGAAGATACATTTGGTCAAACCCTAAAGGAGCGCTCGGGATGTCCTGAGTTTGTATTTTTCGAGGGCCCACCATCTGCCAATGGCACCCCAGGTATTCACCACGTAATGGCTCGTACGCTCAAAGATGTGGTTTGTCGCTACAAGACTCAAAAAGGCTACCTTGTTAATCGCAAGGCTGGATGGGACACTCACGGGCTACCCGTGGAGCTTGGCGTAGAGAAAAAATTAGGCATCACCAAAGAGGACATAGGCAGCAAAATCACTGTTGCGGAGTATAACGCACAATGTCGCCAAGATGTGATGATGTACACCGACCAATGGCAAGATATGACCTCTAAGATGGGCTACTGGGTGGATATGGAAAATCCCTATATCACCTATGACAACAAGTACATTGAGACTCTGTGGCACCTTCTGGGCGAGCTTTTCAAAAAAGATATGCTCTACAAAGGTTACACCATCCAACCCTACTCTCCTGCGGCTGGAACGGGTCTATCTAATCACGAATTGAACCAACCTGGTTGTTATCGTGATGTTAAGGACACCACCTGTATTGCACAGTTCAAGGTTGAGGGTAAAGATGAATACCTATTGGCCTGGACAACCACTCCATGGACTCTTCCCTCAAACACCGCACTTGCAGTGGGAGCAAACATTGACTATATCAAGGTGCAGTGCAACAACCCCTACACAAAAGAGGCTCAAACTATAATTCTCGCTAAGGCTTTGGCCGAAAAAGTGCTCGCAAAGGTGGAATACACCATTGTGGCTGAGATGAAAGGTTCTGAGCTTGAGGGTACACAATACGAGCAATTAATCCCATGGGTGAAGCCCTCGGGAGATGCTTTCCGTGTTATCGTAGGCGATTTTGTGACCACCGAAGATGGTACGGGGATCGTACACATTGCTCCAACTTTTGGTGCAGATGACCAGAGAGTTGCAAAACAAAACAACATTGCCGCCATGCTAATGTTCGACAAAGCGGGCAAGGAGCACCCTATGGTTGATCGCACGGGCAAGTTCTACATGATAGACGAACTCGACGCTCAGTGGGCAGAGCAATATATCACCCCTGAGTACGAGCAATGGCAGGGTAAGTTCGTGAAAAACGGCTATGATGCAAGCAAAAACGAGGGTGATGAGACGCTTGACGTTGAGATTTGTATGTGGCTAAAACAGCGCGGTTTGGCGTTCAAGATCGAAAAACACACCCACAGCTACCCTCACTGTTGGCGCACCGATAAACCCGTATTATACTACCCACTGGATAGCTGGTTCATCAAAACCACCACTGTCAAAGAGCGCATGATGGAGCTCAACGACACCATCAACTGGAAACCCGCCTCGACTGGTTCGGGTCGCTTTGGCAAATGGCTCGAGAACCTAGTGGATTGGAATCTTAGCCGTTCACGCTACTGGGGAACTCCTCTACCTATTTGGGCTGACGAGCATTACTCTGAGAAAATTTGCATCAGCTCGGTTGGACAACTAAAAAGCGAGATAGAAAAGGCTGTTGCTGCTGGAGTGATGAGCGAGAATCCTCTTAAGGATTTTGTTGAAGGTGATTTCTCGAAAGAAAACTACGATAAGTTTGACCTTCACCGTCCTTTTGTAGACGATATTATTTTGGTCAACTCAAAAGGCGAACCTATGCGTCGTGAGAGCGATCTGATTGATGTTTGGTTTGATAGTGGCGCCATGCCTTATGCTCAGTGGCACTACCCCTTTGAGTGTAGCGGCGAGGAGTTTGCTAAGAAATTCCCTGCCGATTTCATTGCCGAGGGTGTAGACCAAACACGCGGTTGGTTCTTTACACTGCACGCCCTATCGACCATGCTGTTTGATAGTGTGGCGTTCAAAAATATCATCTCTAACGGCTTGGTGCTCGATAAAAAAGGCAACAAGATGTCTAAACGTTTGGGCAATGCAGTGAATCCTTTTGATGCAATGAGCGAGTATGGAGCAGATGCAGTTAGATGGTACATGATGAGTAATTCTCAACCATGGGATAACCTCAAGTTTGACCTAGAGGGTGTGGACGAAGTACGTCGCAAATTCTTCGGCACGCTTTATAACACCTATAGTTTCTTCGCATTGTATGCCAATGTAGACGGTTTTGATAGCTCTACCCCCGCTATCCCACTAGAGAAACGTCCACAGATTGACCGTTGGATCATTTCACTTCTAAACACTCTGATCTCGGATGTAACCACCAACCTTGAAAACTATGACCCAACTCCAGCTGCAAGAGCAATTGGTGAATTTGTGGGCGAGAATCTCTCAAACTGGTATGTGCGTTTGAATCGTAAGCGTTTCTGGGGAGGCGAGATGAGCGAGGATAAGCTCTCTGCCTATCAAACCCTACACGAGTGTTTGGTGAAGGTAGCACAACTCGCAGCTCCTTTTGCACCTTTCATCAGCGATCGCATCTATCGTGACCTCACGGGCGAGGGTTCTGTACACCTTTCAATGTTCCCTAGTGCTGACACAGGGGTCATTAATGGCGAATTGGAACAACGCATGGCATTGGCTCAACGTGCATCGTCTATGGTCTTGGCTCTACGCCGCAAGGTGTCGCTCAAGGTGCGCCAACCGCTTTCACGCATGATTATCCCCGTATTGGACGAGGCCATACGCGAGAGAGTTAAGGAGGTTGAAAGCCTAATTTTGAGCGAGGTAAATGTTAAACAAATCGAGTTTATCGAGGATACAACGGGAGTTATCACCAAGAAAATAAAACCTAATTTCAAGGCTCTTGGTGCAAGCCATGGCAAGTACATGAAAGGCATCTCGGCTTTCTGTGCTCAGATGGATCAAACTGCCATAGCTAGTCTGGAGCGCTCGGGTGCTATCACCCTAGAGGTGATGGGCGAAAGCCTGACTTTGGAGGTGGATAAATTCGAGATCACCTCGTCTGACATGCCAGGGTGGTTGGTCGCGAGCGAAGGAGCGCTGACTATAGCACTGGATATTAATGTGAGCGAAGATCTTCAAAAAGAGGGTATCGCACGCGAGATTGTCAATCGTGTTCAGAACATACGCAAGGATAGCGGGTTTGAGGTGACCGACAAGGTGAAAATCACCATAGAATCTAACCCTGCAATAGATGCAGCCCTCGAAAGCTGGAATGAGTATATCTGCTCGCAAACTCTAGCTCTATCATTGGAGGTTTCGACTACCACGCAAGCCACAGCAATCGAAATAGACGAAATAAACACTACCGTAACTGTTAGCAAATGCTAGATTATCATTAACCTAATCTAAAACATATGATTTTCAGACGAGCCCACATAAGCGAATACAGCCAAGTAAAACATATCTTAGAGCAGGCCACTGCCTTTCTCACTCAACAGGGCAGCACTCAATGGCAAAGGGGTTATCCGACTCCAGAAATAGTCAGCGAAGATATACGCCTTGGCAAATGTTGGGTGGCGATCAAAGACGGGAAGATTGTGGCTACTGCAAGTATAGGTTTTTGTGCCGACCCAACCTACAATGTTATCGAGGGTGGGGAGTGGATTACCAAGGGCGAGCCCTATGCGGTGGTGCATCGCGTTGCCGTTAGTGATAGTGTCAGAGGGCAGGGAGTGGCAAAATGGATGCTCCAAAGGGTTGAAGACATGTGCACCTGTGCTGGCAATATCCACTCCATCAGGATAGACACCCAAGAGAACAACGCTCCCATGCGAGCCATCATCGAAAAATCGGGCTTCTGCTATTGTGGAGAAATCTATGTGTGGGATGGCACACTAAGGAGAGCCTACGAAAAACTACAAGAGCGTGCTTTTTAAAAGTTAAGAGGGGCTTCCAATAAAATTAAACTTCGAGCAAGGGTAACACCCACACCAAATTGAACAATAAAACTATGGTCGAGAATACAATGAATGAGAAAGTGGAAACCACAACAGACGGTTTTGTGGTATCGGCACGCAAGTATCGCCCAGCGACTTTTCGCAGCGTTGTGGGTCAAGGACATATCACCACTACCCTCTCGAGCGCTATTGTCAAGGGGCAACTAGCCCACGCCTACCTATTCACGGGTCCTCGTGGAGTTGGTAAGACTACTTGTGCTCGAATATTTGCAAAGGCGATCAACTGCACAAATCCCTCCACAGCGGGCGAGGCTTGCGGTGAATGTGAATCGTGCGAAGCTTTCGACCAAGGGCGCAGTTGGGCTATCCACGAATTGGATGCAGCCTCAAACAACTCGGTCGAGGATATACGCCTTTTGATCGAGAAGGTGAGAATACCGCCTCAGGTGGGAAAGTACAGCGTGTATATCATTGATGAGGTACACATGCTCTCGAGTGCGGCATTCAATGCTTTTCTGAAAACTCTCGAAGAGCCACCCCATTACGCGGTGTTTATTTTGGCTACGACCGAAAAACATAAAATCCTTCCCACCATCCTCTCTAGGTGTCAGAGCTATGATTTCCGCCGTATTGGTGTGAGCGATATAGTGGAGTACTTGGAGTATGTCGCCCAGAGCGAGGGGGTGAAATATGACAGCGAATCACTCAATATCATTGCTCAAAAGGCAGATGGAGGGATGAGGGATGCTCTCTCTACGTTCGATCGCGTTGTGTCCTATAGTGGCAACGAACTCTCTATCGAGAAAACCTCGCAAAGCGTCGGTGCACTCGACTATAACATCTATTTCGAGGCCATAGAATTGGCACTCGATGGCAACTATACTAGCCTACTTTTGAGCTACGACCAAACCCTACGCTCGGGTTTCGAGGGCGGAATGTTCCTTGGCGGCTTGGCGGGGCACTTGCGCGATCTGTTGATGGCTCACAACCCCTCAACAGGCACTCTATTGGATGTAGGCGAGTCGCTCAAGGAGCGTTACATGGCCCAAGCTGCAACGCTGGAGGTTGGCTGGATACTCACAGCTATGGCGCTTATAAATCAAGCTGATGCGGACTATCGTGGTGCTACAAATCGCCGCCTGCATGTGGAGTTGGCTTTGATGAAACTGTGTGGGGTAAAAAAAAAAGATAGTCCACTAGTAATCCCCGACAAAGTGGCACTTCCTGCAGTTAGCCTACAAGGCTCTGTAGGAACAACTCCAAATCAAACTACTGCTCCAGCAGTCAGTGTAAGCACAAGCAATACTCAAGGACAAACGACCCAAGAATCAAATTCGCAAGGGGCAGATTCGCAGCAGCAAGCCCCCTCAACGCAAAATATTCAACCGCAAAACACACAACAACTAACCCCACAACCACAAAACACCGCGCAAACAGCCTCACCCAGCCCCGAGCCTCAAGCGCCAACACCCCAAAGTGAAAACCCTCAAGTGAGGGTGAGTTCACCTATAACCACTGAGCCCACTCAAAAGGCTACACCTCCATCGCGCATCTCCATAACGGGAATTTCGCTCTCGAGGGCAGGAGCTAACCCCACCACAAACAACGAGCAACACGAGACACCCACCCAATCTAGCAACCCAAGCATACAGAATCTCCCTATGGAGCAAGTCGAAGAGATATTGCGAGAGAAATTTCACTTGGTGAGTAAATGGTGGTCGGACAACGCTCGCCCACGTATAGCAACGGCCCTTGAGATGGCGACTTTCTCATCAAATCTAGTAACCCTCGAGGTTGCCAATCAAACCTTAGTTGATTTACTCAACGAAAACCTGCTCGAGATACAACACTCGGTCGCTGCCCAACTTGGCGTGAGAGTTAAGTTTGATGTAAAATTATCCGACAAAGTAATAGAGCATCGCCCCGTGTCAGCCGAACAAAAACTAGAGTTTTTGGTAAAGAAAAACCCTGCAATCGGAAGTTTAATCAACTCACTTGCTCTCTCAGAATAACCCCCTAACAACTTAGTATTTTCTATGACTCGCAGCTCGAACATTCTAATCATACTAATCTACGGACTACTGCTTGCACTGTTTTGGGTAGCGGGTTACACCAATGAACCCATAGCCCTAGAGAGTTTTACTCCATGGGCACAATTCATTGATACTCACGCTTTGTCCTACCCCGTGGTGACACTCGCTCTCACGGGTGTACTCACTGTTGTAATATCGTTCTTGGTCACTCAAATGACAATCAGGCGCATTTCCATGATGGAGGGAAGCCTGCTACCAGCACTGCTATTTCTGGTCATAAGCTGCGCTCTGTGCAACTCTATTTATTCTCTACGTCCATTGCTCTGTGTAATATTTATTATACTCTCAATCAACAACTTACTCCGCAGCACATCAATTAAATCCATAGCAAGCGGCACGGTAATACTCTCGGGGTTTTGGGCATCGATTGCTATACTAATTTTTCCGGAAAGCTATACAATAGCACTGGTTGTGATTTTGGGGCTAGTGGTGCTTAGGGGTTTTGAGATCAGAGAATTGCTCGCAATGGTGGTGGGAATGTTAATCACACCTGTGTTTATTACGCTGATATCCTATATTATGGATTATGACATGGGGGGCTATCTCAGCTCAATTACCACGCACTTGGGTGAAGGCCGCAATGGTTATCAGGCTATTATTGCCTTTGAGAACCCTCTACAAACAGCATTTGTAGGAATACTCGCACTGCTGCTGTTGCTTTCAATGACGGGGGGCAAGAGAACAAGAACCAGCAATTCTCCTGCAGAACGTCGAGTTAGGGGACTGTTCATGATCTTCACATGGATCTTGGCAATATCGCTACTTCTGAGCCCCGAACACTCGCTCTACTTCGCCACCATAGCCGCACTACCACTATCGATCGTGCTGGCAAGTTCGCTGGGAGGTCGCAAAAAACGCATTCTAGCAAATATTCTATACGCGCTACTAATTGCGTGTGGCTTGGCGATAAATTTCGCCGATAAAATTTTTCCTCTCATATGGATTCAATAACTAAACAAAACTTATAATAAACATTCATACTACAAGCCATGAAAAAACTAAGACTATCAATAGTGGCACTACTGCTGTCACTAACATCTTTCACAAGCCATGCTCAACACCCTTCGGATGTTAATTTCAAAATTGCCTACGATGAAACTTTTGGTGAGTTGTTCTACCCCTCACTGGCGATTTGGAACGCTGTTCAGGATGACCCTTCGGATCTGTTCTATGGTTTCGAGTTAAATGCTCCTGCCGCAGGAGATGTGATTCGAGTTACCATAGAGGAGACTAAACTCAACGAAAAAACAGTAATTCAACGTACCGCCTCGGAGGCTGGACTGATGTACTTGTATGATATTGTCATCAAGTGGAAATACGATGTTCTCAACAAAATTGCCCAAGGAGGAACCCAGACAATGACCTGTATCCTCGAGATTAATGGCAAGGAGATAGATCGCATCAACTATGTTGTGAAATATCGCCCAGTTAATGAGTGTGTGTATGCGATGTGGGACAGCGAAGAGGAGGAATTTATGGATGTCAGCGAGATGTTTGCCCTGTATGTCAATGAGGATTATCCGCAGATTGACAATATCCTTGGTGAAATTCTCTCATCGCACCGCGATCGTCAGTTTGTTGATTATCAAGGTGAATTCCAAGATTTTATCAACCAAATCTTCTGGATTTGGGAATATTTCTCTATTAAGGGGACTCGTTATAGCAACGTTGTCAATACCTCAAACCAAAGTGAGACAGTGGGTATGCAGTACGTGCGTTTTATCGATCAGGTAATTAATAATGTGCAGGCAAACTGTGTGGATGGTTCAGCACTATTGGCCTCTATACTCACTAAAATTGGCCTTGACTGCTACTTGGTAATGCTCCCAGGCCACATGCAATTGGCTGTTTACTGCCCCTATGCTGTGGAGGGTTACACTGGCGAGGATGGTGGTCTGCTATTTATCGAAACCACTCTGATGGGTGCCAATGCGTCTCCTCAAGAATCGTTCGATGCAGCAATCGAGTTGGTTGACCTTGCCACTGTGGAGGAGCGCTGGAATAACGAAGAAGGGTTTGATCTAATCAATATTAAAGAGGCTCGTTCATCGGGCATTATGCCTATTCCTCGCACTATGAGAGGAGCTGGTGGTGCGCCACAACAATAAACCACAGCAAACTACAAAAAAGCAGAATCAAAAAAAGTTTCTGCTTTTTTGTCAAAAATTTGGTTTATATTATAAACTTGTTTATATTTGCAATACACAAGGATCCTTGACACATAAAAAAACAAACTTTTAACACCAAGATTATGGAAAAAAAATTCTCAGAGAAAGAAAGCTTAGAGCTTATCACTCAAATGATCAACAACACAAAACGCAACCTCAACCATGGAGATGGCAATCCGCTTATTATTTGGGGCATCTCAACAATCATTGCCTCTGTGGCTGTGTGGGCTGCATTCGAACTCTCTGGCAACTATTGGAGTATGTGGCTGTGGTTTTTGATTCCAGTAATAGGTATTATCTGGAGCAGACTAGCCATGGGCGTCAAAGAAAAAGGTGTCAAAACGCAAATCGACAAAACAATTCGCGGCATATCATCCATTATTGGTATTGCTTGCGGGGCAGTGCCGCTAGTTATTACCTTTTTGGTTGAAGTGCATGGCGATCAGATCCCTATGGAAAACCCTAGGGTTCTGTATATGGTAATACCCTTTGTCGAGATACTCCTTGTGAGCATACAAATGACGGCAATGGGGGTAATCACAGAATTCAAGCCTCTGAAAATCGGGGGGCTCTGTGGCGTTGCGATTTCGTTCTGCACTTTCGTTGCTTTTCCTTTTTTGATTCAAATCTTTATGGTGTGGGCACTAGTTGCTATGGTAATTCCTGGAATTAAGCTAAATTTGCATGTCAAAAAATTACGCCAATGCCAAAAGAATTAAATCCACTACTCCACTCTCAGTTGCGCCTGGCGATAGTGTCCATACTGATGAATGTCGAGAGCGCTGATTTCAACTACCTCAAGGACCACACGGGCGCCACTTCGGGTAATATCTCGGTGCAACTCGACAAACTATCTTCGGCTGGATATATCACTATCACCAAAGAGTTTGTAGGCAAAAAAAGCCGCACATCCTGCGTCATTACCCAGTTGGGACGCACGGAGTTCGAGAAGTACGTAGAGCAAATCAGCCTGCTTTTGGGGATAAAAAAACAATAACAAGCCCATCCTTAAGACTTAGAAAA
>CAYJLY010000039.1:0-9091 GCA_964371385.1 uncultured Rikenellaceae bacterium | reverse complement strand
AAAATCTCAGGCCAGTTCTTTGGTCAAAACAACCAAAAGGTCATTCTCGAACAACTATCACCCACGGGTAGCGCGATTATTGACTCAACTCTAACGGATAGTGATGGCGATTTTAGTTTTAATATTGAAAAAACCCCACAAATCCCGACCTTCTACAACGTCCACCTAGCGGGCAGTTACGTACCCCTGCTACTAGAGGATGGAGAGCACGTTGAAATTTCTGCCGTTGGCAATATCTACAATAACTACAGTGTTAATGGCTCGCAGGGATCAAAACTTGTCAAAGAGTACAACACTCTCTTGAGCGATGCTACAATGGAGCTGGATTCGTTGATGAATATCTATGAGGCCAACACCCAAGACATTGAGCTTCAACAAAGTGTGGGTCGCGAATATGGCACAAAATTCATTGCCCTCAAACGCAGTGCAATTAGCTTTGTAATGAGCAACGCCAATTCTCTGGCTGCTCTACTTCCACTGTACCACCCCAAAGCCGATGGTCAGTTTATCTTCGACCAACCCGAAGATTACATTTACTTTGAGATAGTGAGTGACTCGCTCAACGCTAAATACCCGACTTCGCCCTATGCACTTTCGATGAAAAAGGACATGGAGAAGTTGCACACGGCTCGTTTGCGCGATTCTCTTTTTGCACAACCTTTCACCGAGGCTGCCTTCCCCGAGATCGAAATGGCAGACGCTAAAGGTGAGATTAAAAAACTATCAGACAATCTGGGCAAGGTAATTCTTTTGGATTTCACTGCCTCTGCTCCCGCTGAACTCAAGATACTCAACCGCGAGCTTGTAGATTTGTATGAGAGAGTAAGCAAGAAGAATAATGGCGAATTTATGGTGTACCAAGTGTGGCTTGATGTAAATCGCGCACAGTGGTTGGGATCTATCTCTGAGGGACGCTACCCTTGGATTTGTGTGAACGACTTTTTGGGCAACACATCCCCTGTTATAGGGCTCTATAACATACAACGCGTACCATCGAACTTCTTGATAAACACCGATGGAGATATCATAGCAAAAGACCTCACTGTCAAAGAACTAGAGGCTGAGCTAAAAAAAATCCTATAATTTCACATACCAATTAAATCGTCCCCAAAGAGTGATATATTTTGTTTCTGACACCCATCTAGGTTATGGTAATGCCCAAAGTTCACGTGAGCGTGAAATCAAGCTGGTGCATTGGCTGGAGAGCATAGAGACTGATTGCAGGGAACTGTATATCTTGGGGGATTTCTTTGATTTCTGGTTCGAATACAAGCGTGTAGTTCCCAAGGGTTTTATCAGGGTTCTCGCTCAACTTGCAAGGATGGTCGAGCGTGGGGTGAAGATTAGTTTCTTTGCTGGCAACCACGACCTTTGGGTGAGAGATTATCTACATAGCGAGATAGGAATCACCATCTACACCACCCCAACAGTACTAGAAGTGGGCGGCCACAAAATGCTCCTAGCGCATGGTGATGGCTTGGCTCAAAGTGGCTGGGTCGGACCAGCACTATCGAGGACTTTCCGCTCTCGAACGGCTCGTTGGTTTTTCCAAAGGCTCATTCATCCCGACACGGCATTGCGCTTTGGGCAGTGGTGGTCGAGTGGCAATAAGGAGCGCAGAGGCAAGGTTAGCCATGAGTTCAGAGGCGTAGACGAGCCACTAGTGAAGTGGGCTATCGAGCAGAAAAAGCAACTAAGTGAGGTTGAGTTCTTCGTATTTGGACATCTGCACACTCCCGCAATAGTTGATATAGAGGGTGCACAGGTAGTGGTGCTGGGCGAATGGATAGAACGACCAACTACCTCGAGTTTTGACGGCGAGCGATTCAAACTACACCGTGTGTAGAGAATATATTTTAAGCACAATAATTAATGGAAAATTATCTTCAAGTAGAGAACCTCACCAAATCTTTTGGTGTGAGAGTTCTCTTTTCTAATATTAACTTCACCGTTGGCGCAGGCGAACGTATAGGACTCATCGCACGCAATGGCTACGGCAAGAGCACTCTGCTGAACATCATCACTGGCACCGAGCAGGCAGACAGCGGCAAGGTCACCGTGAGCGGTGGTGTGCGTGTGTCGTATTTGGTACAAGAGCCCACATTCGCCAAAGGTCTAACAGTTTTGGAGGCGTGCCTTAGCGGTGAGAACGAAATGCTTGGAGCGATAAAAGAGTATGAACAAGCTCTCGTGGACAGCGACCAAGATCGACTACACTCTGCCATCTCACAGATGGATAGATTGGGAGCGTGGGACTACGAAACCAAAATTAAAAACATACTATCACGGCTCAACATCACCGAACTTGGCATGCCTATAGATAAACTCTCGGGTGGGCAGCTCAAAAGGGTGGCGCTAGCAAATGCTCTGATCATCGAACCCGAGCTACTTATCCTCGATGAGCCGACCAACCACCTCGATGTGGAGGTCACCCGCTGGCTGGAACAATATTTGGCTGGAAGTCGACTGTCGCTACTGATGGTTACTCACGACAGATACTACCTGGATAGGGTTTGTAATCGAATCATAGAAATAGAAAATCGTTCGCTGTACTCCTATAGCGGCAATTATAATTACTACCTCGAAAAGCGTGAGGCTCGCCTAGAGGCCGAAGCATCCGAGCTACAAAGCGATCGCAACCTCTACAAAAAAGAACTGGATTGGATGCGCCGTCAACCACAAGCACGTGCCACTAAGGCGAAATCGCGCATTGACTCGTTCTATGATTTGGAAGAAAAACTCAGGCGTGAACGCACTCAAGGCTCAGTGAATATAGCCATGGGAAGCACCTACATTGGCAAGAAAATTTTTGAGATTAAGAATCTATGTAAGCGGTTTGGGGAGCGAATCATACTCGATGACTTTGGTTACACTTTCGCTCGTGGCGAAAAGATGGGCATCGTGGGAGATAATGGCGTAGGAAAATCAACCTTCATCAAAATGCTCCTTGGCGAAGTGCAAGCAGATAGCGGCACGGTGGATATAGGCACGACCGTTCGTTTTGGATATTACTCCCAAAGCGGAGGGGTGAAATACAACGACACCACTCGTGTGATAGACGTTGTGACCGACATCGCCGAATACATCGAGCTGGAGGGAGGGGTAAAACTCACGGCATCGCAACTACTCAATCGCTTTTTGTTCGAACCAAAAAGCCAATATGACCTAGTGAGCAAGCTCAGCGGGGGCGAGAAACGCAGACTGTATTTGTGTACGGTACTGATGAGTAACCCTAATTTTTTGGTCTTGGATGAGCCGACAAACGACCTTGATATTCTTACGCTCCAAGTACTAGAGGATTTCCTAAGCGGCTTTGGAGGCTGTGTGATAGTCATCTCACACGATCGCTATTTTATGGACAAGGTAGCCGAACACTTATTGGTGTTCGAGGGTGCTGGTAAAGTGCACGACTTCCCTAGTTCGTATAGCGATTATTTGGTATGGGGGGAACTCAAAGCAGAACAAACAGCCCAGCAAGCAAACTTGCAAAACCCTAAGACTGAGAAAAAAACA
Source organism: uncultured Rikenellaceae bacterium (assembly GCA_964371385.1). Lineage (GTDB taxonomy): Bacteria > Bacteroidota > Bacteroidia > Bacteroidales > Rikenellaceae > Mucinivorans. The sequence continues at coordinate 5,578 of CAYJLY010000039.1, read as the reverse complement.
GCCAATACAAAGCCCAAAAACGATGACGATGGCCCCAAAAAACTATCGTTCAAAGAGCGTCGCGAGTACGAGAGCCTAGAGAGCGAAATAGAGGCTATGGAAAACGAAAAGTCTGAACTTGAAACTCTCCTTGGCAGTGGCTTGCTATCTGTCGATGAACTATCGCAGAAGTCAGAGCGCATTGGCGAGCTAATCGACAAACTAGACAGTGCCTCTATGCGCTGGCTGGAACTGAGCGAGAGAGCCGATTTGTAAAGGCTCAATAGTAAAATCAAATTAAAAATCGTATCTTTGTACTTTGAAAGAAAACGAGCATAAAATCTATGAAAAATATACGTAATTTTTGTATAATCGCCCATATTGACCACGGCAAATCAACGCTGGCAGATAGACTACTAGAAACAACTAAAACTCTAACCGAAAGGGAATTGCAGGCGCAAGTACTAGATTCGATGGATTTGGAGCGAGAGAAAGGTATCACCATTAAATCGCACGCCATCAAGATGGACTATGTGTCTCCAGTGAGCGGAGAGAAATACGCGCTCAACCTGATTGACACCCCGGGCCACGTGGATTTTTCATATGAGGTAAGCCGCGCGATTGCCTCGTGTGAGGGTGCGCTGCTGATTGTGGATGCAACCCAAGGCATACAAGCACAAACCATATCAAACCTATATCTAGCTCTGGGCCAAGACCTTGAAATTATCCCTGTGATTAACAAAATAGACATGGATGCGGCTATGGTCGATGAGGTGAAGGATCAGATCGTAGACCTTTTGGGCTGCGAGCGAGACGAGATTCTCTCGGCATCGGGCAAAACTGGCATGGGTGTAGCCGAGATTTTGGAAGCTATCATAGAGCGTATTCCTGCGCCCGAAGGGTCGGTTGATGAGCCTTTGCAGGCTCTGATTTTCGACTCTGTGTTCAACAGTTTCCGTGGAGTGATTGCCTACTACCGAGTGATTAATGGTACGCTCAAAAAAGGCGAAAAGGTTAAATTTTTCAACTCAGGCAAAGAATATCTCGCCGACGAGATTGGCGATCTTAAACTTAAAATGCAACCTCGCAACTCTATCTCGGCTGGCGATGTGGGTTATATTATCTCGGGAATTAAAAACTCCGTAGATGTTAAAGTTGGTGACACCATTACAACTGTTGCCGAGCCTTGCACCACCGCCATTGAAGGTTTTGAGGACGTGAAGCCTATGGTTTTTGCGGGTATCTACCCCGTGGAGACCGACCAATATGAGGATCTTCGTGCGTCGCTCGAGAAACTCCAGCTCAACGATGCCTCGTTGAGCTTTGAGCCCGAGAGTTCGCTTGCGCTAGGCTTTGGTTTCCGTTGTGGATTCCTAGGACTGCTGCACATGGAGATTATCCAAGAGCGACTGTACCGTGAATTTGACATGGACGTTATCACTACTGTTCCCAACGTGTCGTACAATGTCTACACCACCAAAAACGAAGTATTCTCGATTCACAACCCATCAGGACTACCCGAGCCAACTCTAATTGACCATATCGAGGAACCATACATCAACGCTCAGGTTATCACCAAGACAGAATATCTGGGTAACGTTATGAGTCTTTGTATTGCCAAGCGTGGGGTGCTCAAGAGTCAGAATTTTATCACCACCGACCGTGTAGAGGTTAATTTCGAGATGCCACTAGCTGAAATTGTATTTGACTTCTACGATAAACTAAAGTCTATTTCACGTGGCTACGCCTCGTTCGACTACCATCAGATTGGCTACCAGCCCTCACAACTCGCCAAATTGGATATCCTACTCAATGGCGAGCCAGTTGATGCCCTCTCTGCTTTGATTTATCGTGATAATGCTTATGACTTTGGCCGCAAGATGTGTGAGAAGCTCAAGGAGCTTATCCCACGCCAGCAATTTGACATTGCTATTCAAGCGGCAATCGGAGCTAAGATCATCGCTCGTGAGACTGTGAAAGCCCTGCGTAAGGACGTGACTGCCAAGTGTTATGGTGGTGATATCACCCGTAAACGCAAGTTGCTTGAAAAGCAGAAAAAAGGTAAAAAACGTATGCGCCAAGTAGGTAATGTGGAGGTACCACAATCAGCCTTCCTTGCAGTTCTGAAAATGGACTAAATGCTAAAAAAGCGTAAGCTTAGGGAGAAGCATCTCAAACAAAAAAGGCGTAGAAACCAAATTGGGGTTTCTACGCCTTTTTATTATCTTTAAATTTTCCGGTGTTTAGCGCTGCATGGTGTAGGTCTTGTTGTAGGGCCTGTTTTTGAAGAGCATAAAGTTCATCCCCAAATTAAATTGACTCTGGAAACCATTTAGAGGCAAAGGCAAATCGCCCGATGTGTATTTGAAAGATGTTGCATTCACACCAAGATATACATTAAATCCTCGCGTGGTGAAATCCAGCAAGCCTCCAAATGAATGTCCCATATTCGAGTAAGAAGCATTCACTCCCAATGTAAACCAATGACACGGGCGATAATTGGCACTTAGCAAGACATCCAACCACGTGTAAGCCCCATGAAACTGTGCCGTTCCCAACATCCCCACTGAAATCATATTATCCACCCAACCATACTCTCCACTAAGTTTAATAGAAGTTGGAGTTGCCACACTGGTGCGAGCACCCATCTTATACTGATAGAAATCAAACATAGCCTTAAGCTCATCGCCAAGATTGTCAAACTGATCTGAAAGAGATTCTCCTTCGCCAGAGCCAAGGATATCCACATCGGTGAAACCATCAAAGACAAAAGGCTCGGCATTGGTTCTATATTCATTGGTTTTCCACGAGATAAAGCCGAGGTCATTTACCCCCAAAGAAACCGTTAGATCCTTGATAATCTCCCATGAGGCACCAACATCAAACGCCAATCCAAAGCCATTAACCCCTGGGCTGAAATCCATATCATCACTTGTGAGCGTACCATCACCGAGGGTTCTGAAATTAAACCCTGCGCTCTGCAGAGAGGCTCTATTATCAATAGTCCATTTGTCGGCAGACATCATAACATCCATTGATTGAACATCCATATCCAAGTGGGCAAGACCAAAGATAAACTTCATCTTCGCTCCAACTCTCAACCCTGGCTTTAGCTCACGAGAGTGACCCAACGCCAATTCAACGTAGCTTGAGGCTTGAGTTTTGAGTTGATTTATATTGTAAATATTCTGAGTATTAACCTCCTGCATCCCCTCTTTGAGCATAGAGAACAGTTCTTGAGGCAAACTACCACTTGAATTTGCCTTGAGCGTAAGCGATGCGGTATTAAAACCACCCCAACTATACCAGCCCCCCGAGACTATATCCATAGACATACTAGCCCCTAGGTGTTGATCCGATTTTAGGGCATTGTTGAACATTTGGGTTGTGACCTCATTGCTCAAAAAGCTATTCAGCGAACCATCGGCAGCAGGATACAGAAATGAAGATAATTTCAAATTGCCCGTGGTCGACAGATTCAGATTTCCAAAAAACGGCATGGCGACATACCCACTTTGGGGAGCAAAGGATGCGTTGAGTTGGTGGCGCAATGGGTTTTGCTCAGCAAAATAAATAGAGCGTATGGGTTGGGCTAGCGCACTAGAGGTGCTGGCGGCAAAAAAACCCAGCAGTAGTATATATCGTATTTTTTTCATAATAGTTTAGAGTAATTTTATTAATTAATTTTTCGAGCCTTTGCGCTAATCAACATTAATTACCACACCCCCAGGGATACTCAAATACATCTTGGCAAACTGCATAAACTGCTCAGGGCGTAAATTAACGATTTCGCCCTTGCTCTGAGTTGCCTTAAATACTAATTCCAAACGCAATGATTGTAGTTTCGAGAGCGCGTCGTCACCGCTGGTATCAGTAATGCTCATAGCTATCTGCGTGCTAGTTACCTCACCCGAATTTGGAGCAGCGTCCACTGGTTTATCAACACTCACTTTAACATCTCTCAAGGGCGCTCCATCAGTACCCAATGCGGTTGGTTTAAGTTGGATTTGCAGCGGCATGGTATTGTCCACTGTTATATAAAAATCTATTTGGGGTGATTTCAAATCCAAATCACTAAGATCTAGCTCCATATTATCCACGAGGTAGTTCACCGTGAAATCAGACCCAAAATCGAAAGGCACGTTCACCGACATCTCGCTGCTGATGATGTAGTTGCGCCCAAGGGTAATAACACTGGGAGCATCGTCTGCTTGGGCAGAAAGCTTCACTAGTATAGCCTCGGGAACGTATTTAACTAGCTCTGAGATATTGTTGTTATTGCCATTATCGGATTGGGTGATATGGTAACTTGTTGTGCGCACTGAGCCATCTGTTGAGCCTGTCAGGGTGATTTTTTGTGCCACCAAAGCGTCTTGATTTTCCTTGCCATCGATAATTGGTACTAGTTGCACCTGAGCCCCTAGCGACAATGGAGTATCAGAGGCGACATTCAAATCGACAGATGAATTTTCCAAATCGAGAACATTGGATGGAGAGTCCATGAAATCAGGCAACTCGAACACGAATTTATCTTCCAATTGAGGCACCTCGGGGCTAAATTCTCCGCTAAGTGTCATCAGCGTGCTTTTGTCCACCACAATTTCATAAGTCAGCTTCATCGCAACAGCACCCGAAATTTCGCTGGATCCACTTGCAAGAAGCTCTCCCTCGATATTTAATAAATCTGTTAGCGAAAGGACTCCTCCAGCAAATGTTTCGCTATTCACAATAGCCTTCACTCCCAAAGCTGCCTCTAGGAAAAGACTTCCATCTGTGGCTTTGCTAAACTCCACATTCGAGAAATTTAGTTCCTGCGAGCTTTGATCAGTAAATTCAAAAAAAGAAGGCAGATCTACACTTAAATTAGTTGCCGAGAGTTTAAATCCTTCAATAGCACTAGTGGCACGAATAAGGAGTTTAAACTGTGTTCCCTCTTTGAGTGTAGCATTCGTGAGCGCTTTTACCTGATCGGGCATTGTAATGTCATAACCCAAGGACATCTGTGTTGAGACTGGAATTTGCACAGAGGGAACACCATACGAGAGGGATGTATTAATTGAATTGCTCGAACTCGCGTTGAGCTCAGGCACATCGATCTGGGGAATCGAGAAAGATTGAGTCGAGAGGGTCTTGGTATCGCTAAACTGCAACACTCCCATAGAATTTACAATCACATCGGGCTGCTCTGCCAAATCAAGCAATTCACCAACGGTCATTTTAGTAGACGAACCTAGTTTAATAGTCAGATTCTCCCCTCCAAGGCTTATATCCTTATTAAGTTCATCGAGATTGTAATCCGAATCCTGGCAGCCCACAAGCACAGATAGCGCAAGGGCTACAAATTGGGTTTTAAAGAGTACTGTTTTCATCATACCTTCTAAATTTTAAATTAACACGCCACGAACTAGCGTATAGCAAAGATAACATTTTTTTATCTAAACAACAAGACCGTTTGGTAATTTAATAAAAAAGCAAGACATTTCGATAAAATGTCCTGCTCGTTGGTTTTCTCGCTACGAAAGTTAATGACTTTCGTAGCGAGGATGTGGAGCTGGAGGGAGTCGAACCCTCGTCCAAATATGAAGCCCAAGGCTTTCTA
>CAYJLY010000038.1:0-19928 GCA_964371385.1 uncultured Rikenellaceae bacterium | reverse complement strand
CGACCTCATGATTATGAATCATGCGCTCTAACCAGCTGAGCTACCTCGCCATTTTTACCTTTCCTTCCTTGGCCCGACTATTAGGTGGGGCTTTGAATTTGAAAGCGAGTGCAAAAGTAAGTAAAAATTCCTTGTAATCAAAATTTGTCAAAATATTTTCATCTCTTTGATATAATATTTATTAGAATAACTCTAAGCTCACACCTCCTTTTTACGTATTTCTTTCTCAGACGACACGCACGATTACCTGGTATGTAGGGAGATAGTTCGCACTAAATCATCGTGCGTGTGGCTCGCATTACCTAGTTATGGGTATTGTGATTTTTGCGATAAATTGTTAATTTTGTGCTTTATAATATTATACAGCTTTAGCACAATGACCGAACATAAATACATGAGGGGCAACTATCGTCCCGATGATATGATGGCGACACTCGCCTGTGATAACCGTCAAATACTCCCTCTTTTGAGTCGCTTTAATATCCCATTGGGTTTTGCCGAGGCAACCATAGAGGATGTGTGCACAGAGAATGGGGTTGATTGTACTACTTTTCTTGCACTCTCAAACCTAATTTTGCGCTCGCTCGATGCGGCCTATAAGCCTGCTTTGCAGGGGGTGCAAATTGTTCAAGTGACCGATTATTTGCGTCGTTCGCATGAGCATTATCTCACCACTCGCTTGCCTCGCATACGCGAAAAATTGCTTTCGGTATTGAGTGGCGACAAAATTTCTACGCTTATTTTGCGCTACTTTGATGATTATGTTGCGCAGATACATGAGCACATGCGCTTTGAGGAGGATACACTTTTTCCGTACGTAAGTCAGCTCTCTGATGGTAGAGTGGATGGTGATTTTTGTATAGCTGAGTTTTGCAAACGTCACGACCATATAGATGAACCACTCACGGAGTTCAAAGATGTGATTATTAAATACTACACCGCCCCCAATAGTCAACAAACTCTCGAGGTGATCCACGATCTACTATCGTGTGCGCGCGATCTCTCGCAACACAACATGATAGAGGATAGGTTGTTGGTGCCTCTGATTTGTGAGATAGAGCAAAAAGTGAAAGGAGGCAACGCGGATGGCAACTAAACGAATGAATGTACTGGTGGTCGAGCCCTCTGTGATTATTCGCCGTGGGCTGCTCTCTGTGCTCTCAGAGCTAGACACTCAAGGCATGGATCTCACCGAACTTTCCGATCTGGCATCAATAAAAGAGCATATAGCCCACTATATGCCCGATGTTGTGATTGTTAACCCCCTACATCTGGGATTGATGCGTCCAGCGGATTTGCGATCGGCAAAGTCACACACTAAGTTTATCGCTCTTCAGAACTATGTGTTGAGCACCGCGCAGATCAATGATTTTGACGCTCTGATTTCTATAGGCGACACCCCCGAGCAGATAACCGAGGCGCTGATGAAGGTCTCTCAGAGCGCCGCAAATATCAAAGAAGACGAACTAAGTGCACGCGAAAAAGAGATAGTTGCTGCCATCGCTATGGGGCAAAGCAACAAAGAGATTGCAGATACGCTTTGTATCTCGACCCACACCGTAATGACCCACCGCAAGAACATAGCCTCAAAGCTCCGTATTCACAATTCAGCTGGTCTGACTATCTATGCGATTGTGAATAAGCTCATAGATATAAGCGATGTGCAGTAGCGTGCATAGTATGCGCTAGTTATAATTTTATAGTATATTTTTTTAGTCTGGCATCTATCATGTTATCGGGGATAATGCTCTTTAGGGTGTCGCCCACTATATTGAGCATGCGTTCACGAACGAAATCCTCGCGTACGATGATAGAAATCTCACGGTTTGGTTCGGGAGAGATGATAGCACGCGTGCGCGCGAGCTGCTGGGGGCTAAGAAACTCTCTGTGTAGTTCGGGTATAATGGTGTAGCCGCCATTTTCGTCTACGATATTCACAAGCGTCGAAATGCTACCAGCTTGGTAGACACTCTCTCTTGCTGAGCCCTCACCACAAATCTCGAGGGTCTGCCCACGCAGGCAGTGTCCTTCTTTAAGTAGCCACATATATTCGGGCGAAAGCGTGCTGCCCACTATGCTTTCGTTTTCCAGCAGTGGATTGTTTTCGCTTAGGTAGGCAATGAAACGTTCATAATATATAGGTATCTCCAGAAAATTGCTTTGGGGCAGGGGAGTGGCAAGAATTGCCATGTCGAGCTCGCCGCGTGTGAGTAGTTCAATGATGGAGGAAGTTTGAGTCTCGATGATTTGAAGATCAATCAACGGATAGTGTCCCTGAATCTCTTTGATGAGCCGTGGGAGGATATAGGGAGCAACCGTTGGTATCACCCCAAGGCGCAGTTCTCCTTGGTCGAGTTCTTTCTCGCTGTTAACGATTTGTTCTATTCTCGAGGCTCCAAGTAACACAGTGCGTGCTTGGGAGATTATTTTCTCTCCCAGAGTGGTTGGGGAAATTGGGTGAGTGGAGCGATCGAAAATTGCAGTGTCAAGCTCCCCCTCAAGTTTAGCTATCATGGAACTTAGGGTCGATTGAGTGACCCCACAAGCTTTGGCGGCCTTAACAAAATGACGGTGGTTGTCCACCGCTACAATATACTCTAGTTGTTGAAGTGTCATGGTGTTCGATTTTATCAATACAAAGATAGATAAATTCTGTTTGATTGATGATATTTTTGCAATTACTTTTGCACTGTATTTGTAAGAGAACAATAAACAATAATTAAATAACATAAAAAACAATCAAAAGATTATGGAAACAATCATCAATTCACAACTACCTGAATTTTCAGTAAACGCTTACCACAATGGCGACTTCACTCAAGTATCTAGCAGCGATCTAGCTGGTAAATGGTCAGTATTTTTCTTCTACCCAGCCGATTTCACTTTCGTGTGTCCAACCGAGCTAGTAGATGTTGCTGAAAAATACGAGCAATTCAAAGCAATGGGCGTAGAGATCTACTCTGTGAGTACTGACACTCACTTCGTTCACAAAGCATGGCACGACGCGTCGGAATCTATCCGCAAGATCCAGTACCCTATGCTAGCTGACCCAACTGGTGCGCTTTCACGTGCATTTGGTGTGATGATCGAAGAGGAGGGTATGGCTTACCGTGGTACTTTCTTGGTTGATCCAGAAGGTAAAATCAAACTAGCCGAGATCCAAGACAACTCTATCGGACGTAACGCAGATGAGCTTCTTCGTAAAGTTGAAGCTGCTCAGTTCGTAGCGTCTCACTCAGGTGAGGTTTGCCCAGCGAAATGGAAAAAAGGTCAAGAAACCCTTAAGCCTAGCATCGACCTTGTAGGTAAAATCTAGTTCTGGTATAGAATTCTAAACAACGATAGGGGGCAGCACACTTAAAGTGAGAGCCCCCTTATTTTTAACCAAAAAAACTTAATACTATGATAGATAATGCAATGAAAGAGCAACTTCAGGGCGTGTTTGCAAACCTCGAGGCTAATTATACTCTACAACTAGAAGTTTCTCCCGAACATACCTCGCGCACTGAGGCGATTGAATTGCTAGAGGGAGTGGCCCAGTGTAGTGAGAATATCACCTTTGAGCAAAAAGATGGCGAGGGACTGAAACTCTCGCTTTTGAAAGATTCGCAACCCACGGGCGTTAGTTTTCGTGCTGTGCCCACTGGCCATGAGTTTACCTCACTGCTACTTGCTATCCTAAATGCCGATGGCAAAGGACGCAACCTACCAGATAGTTTTATTACAGGGCGCATCAAAGCCCTCAATGGGGATATTAATCTAACTACTTATATGTCGCTTACTTGTACAAATTGTCCCGATATTGTGCAGGCGCTCAATGTTATGGCTATTTTGAATCCTCGCATCACCCACCAAGCGGTCGATGGAGCGATCAACGTTGAGGAAGTAGAGAGTCTGAATATTCAGTCTGTTCCTACGGTCTATGCCGATGGTGTGATGCTCAGTGTTGGGCGTGCGGCAATGGGCGAACTGCTCGATAAACTCGAGGCTCAATATGGTGTGCAGCAAACCGACCAAGCAACTATCCAAACCAAGCACTATGATGTTGTGGTGGCTGGAGGTGGTCCCGCAGGGGCTACGGCAGCAATCTATTCGGCTCGTAAGGGGCTTTCGGTTGCTGTGGTAGCTGGCAAGATTGGCGGGCAGGTCAATGAAACTGTTGCTATCGAAAATCTTATCTCAACACCTCAAACCACAGGCTCTAAGCTCGCTGGAGATCTTCGTGCCCACATGGAAGAGTATGATATTGACATTCTCGACAACCGTCAAATCGAAACCGTAGAACAACACTCTGATTTCCGTCAGATAAATATACGTGGAGGTGAAACCCTCACCACTCCTGCTTTGATAATGGCAACTGGCGCTTCGTGGCGCAAGCTATCAGTGGAGGGCGAGGCTGAGTATATGGGACGAGGTGTGGCTTTCTGTCCTCACTGCGATGGTCCTTTCTACAAAGATAAGCATGTGGCGGTCATAGGCGGTGGAAACTCGGGTGTTGAGGCAGCAATAGACTTGGCTGGTATCTGTTCTAAGGTAACTGTGCTAGAGTTTATGGAAGATCTCAAGGCTGATGGAGTACTCCAAGAGAAATTATATTCACTGCCAAATGTTGATGTAATTGCCAATGTCGAAACACGTCGTATTCAAGGCGATGGAGCGAAAGTAAACTCAATTGTGGTGCGCGATCGTTCGACTCAAGTAGAGCAAGAAATCGAACTTTCGGGTATCTTTATCCAGATTGGTCTTTTGGCTAATAGTTCTATTGTAAAGGATTTGGTTGAGACTAATCGAATGGGTGAGATAGTTGTGGATCGCAATGGCCGCAGCACCACTAAGGGTATCTATGGCGCAGGCGATGTCACGGATGTTCACTACAAGCAGATTATCATAGCCATGGGCGAGGGTGCAAAAGCATCTCTAGCTGCCTTCGACGATAGAATGCGAGGCGAAATTTAATCCCCCCCCTTCTCTCTTCCCCCCCCAATGAAGAATCCCACTGCTCATAGCTAATATGAGGGTGGGATTCTTTGTGCTTATGCGGAGTGTGGCTCTTAATCTATTGTGCTGAAGTAGTCGTGGAGTTTTTCTTGCGCCCTGTAAGGGGTGGGATTGTGGTCTCGCACATATTCGTTGGAAAAAGGAGGACGGATGTAGCGAGATTTGAGAGTGTCGTTCCACTGAATATCAAACATGCCTCGTAGCTTGGTAACCACACTAGGATCTTTCACTCTTATGCCCACCTCAATTCGACGCACAAGATTGCGTTTCATTAAATCTGCGCTAAGTATATACCCTTGCGGCTCTTCGCCCTGAGCATAAAAGAGCATCATGCGCCCGTGTTCTAGGTATTTGTCTATCACGCTATGTACCTCGATATTGTCACTCACACCGCTTATGCCCGCAACCAAAGAACATTCGCCCCTCACAATCAAGCGTATCTTTACCCCCGCTCTGGATGCACGGTACAGTTGCTCTATCATAGCTACATCGGTGATGGCATTGAATTTTCCATCAAAATGAGCCTCTTTTCCTGCTTTGGCATTGGCGATTTGTGTCTCGAGTAGCTCGGTGATTTTTTCCCTCATGTGGTCAGGGGCAACCATGAGCTGCTCAAAATCATAGTGTCTACCTGGGTTCTTCATCTGTTTGAACACCTGTCTTGCATCCTGGGCTATGGTTTTGTCGATGGTGAGTAATCCTAGGTCGCTATAAATCATGGCGGTGTCTTCGTTAAAGTTCCCCGTGCCCACATAAGTGTAGTCTATGTTTTGAGCATCGCGCTCGCTTTCCACCAGTAGCAATTTGCAGTGTACCTTGATGTCCACTGTGCTGTCGATTATCTTTACGCCAGCTTTTTTGAGAGTCTCCACAGCCTTGATGTTATGTTCCTCGTCGAAGCGTGCTTTCAGCTCTACTAATGCACGCACTTTCTTGCCATTGCGCACAGCGTTTATAAGCAGATCCACAACCTTAGAATTGTCTGCCAAACGATAGATGCTAATTGAGATCCTCTTGACATGGGGATCTATAGCAGCCTCGCGCAATATATCTATAAAATGGTTGAACGTGTGGTAGGGATAGCACAACAGTAAGTCTTCTTTCTCTATGGCACTAAAAATCGACCCCGAGGGGTTGATCGATGGATGGAATGATGGAGTGGGCGAGGGGTATTCCATTTCGGGGCGAATGCGAGGGAACTTCATCAAATCGTTGAGATGAATATGCTCTGACTGCCTTTCGATTTGGGTGGGATCGGTGATTGAGAATAGGGTACAGAGTGTTTCGCGCATCTCTTGGGGCATCTGAGAGTCGACAATTAGGCGCACGGCTCGTGAACTCTCCCTCTTGATGATGGTGCGAGTGACTGCGCTTTCGAGCGACTCATCGGTGTCATCGTCAAGGGTTATGTCCGCGTCTCGTTCGATTTGGAAAGTGTGAACCGAGATATTTTGATAAGAAAACATATAGAAAATGTCGTCTATACATAGCTTTATAAGATCTTCCAAAAATAGAATCTCGCACTCTTCACTATGGGATGGGAGCACAACAAAACGACTAAACTTTTTACCCGTAGGCACTTGGAAAATCGCATTTATATATCCACTCTCAGTTCTCATGCTTGCGTACATATACAGCGAAGAATCCTTGATGTGAAGTGGGTCAATGTGTTTACCCAGTAGTACGGGGTGCAGAGAATCGTCAAGCTGGTGGAGGAAATAATCCTTACAGAATTTTACCTGCTGAGCGCTTAATTCGTGGATAGATTCTTTGATGGCGATACCTCTTTGTTGCATTTGCTGCAAAAGCTCGCGATAGGTGAGGTGGAATTTTTGATTTTGCACCTCTATGCGTTTGTTTATAATCTCAAGTAGACTCCTTGCGTGATCGCTTTTTTCGGGATTAGACTTGCCCGAGGCGGCGTTCAATAGGCTCGCAATACGCACTTTGATAAAATCGTTCATATTGTTGGCATAGATACCCAAAAAGCGAAGTCTTTGAATTAAAGGCACACTTGGATCTTGCGCCTCTTGCATTACTCGTTCATTGAAATCGAGCCAAGAGAGCTCTCTGTTGTATATTGGTGTGGGAGAGGGGTGTGACATAGTGTTTCTAGTTTAGGTGTATCACAAATATAAAAAATATTTGTGATACACACAATCAAATATCATACTAAGGTTAAATTATATTATTTGTTGGTTATTGGGGTTTTGTAAGCTGGGTAGATTGTGAGGCTGGAGAATTTTCGCTACATTTGTGCTTAATTTTAATTCTAAGCATCAATGAAACTCGTATCGTGGAATGTGAATGGCATACGCGCCATCGCCCAAAAAGGCTTTTTTGAAATACTAGACACTCTCGCCGCGGATGTGCTCTGCCTGCAAGAGACCAAAGCCCAAGACGACCAAGTCCTAGAGACACTCGCCTCGCTCGATGACTACTATATTTATACCAATTCTGCCACCCGCAAAGGCTATTCGGGTACTGCAATTATCTCGAAATCAAAACCACTGAGCGTGAAATGTGATATTGGAGTTGAGGAACACGACACCGAAGGGAGAGTGCTGTGCGCTGAGTTTGAGGAGTTTTATTTGGTGGATGTCTATGTGCCTAATTCGGGTAGTGAGCTTCTGCGATTGGATTATCGTAGCACTTGGGATGAAGCTTTCTACGCCTACCTCAAAGAACTTGAAACACGAAAGCCCGTGATTGTGTGTGGTGATTTTAATGTTGCGCACACCGAGATTGATTTGGCACGCCCCAAAGCGAACTATAATAAATCGGCTGGCTATATGCAAAGCGAGATTGATGGTATGGATCGCTACACTAAAGGGGGATTTGTGGATAGTTTCCGCTATATGAATCCCGATAAAACAGATGCCTATTCGTGGTGGAGCTACCGAGGAGGAGCACGTGCGAAGAACGTAGGCTGGCGTATTGACTACTTTTTGGTGAGCGAGGCTTTTGCTCCACGACTTAAAAACGCTTATATCTTACCCGAGGTGATGGGCTCTGACCATTGCCCAGTTGCCATTGAAATCTAATAAATTTTCTCTACCATTATGTTAAAATATATCAAGGCGCTTCGCCTCTATTCCCTACCACTATCGCTCACGGGCGGAATTTTTGCAGCCATAACCGCACTAGCCCAAGGATATACTATTGACGGGTGGGTGGTTCTGTTGGTGCTGCTAACCACTGCTTTTATGCAGTCGCTCTCGAACATTGCCAACGATATAGGCGACACCCATTCGGGTGTGGATAACCTCCAACGCACAGGCCCTATTCGCCCTCTGCAATCGGGTGAGATCACCCCAGCGAACTACAAACGAATGTTTTGGGTGCTGCTGATACTCTCAGTGGTTAGTGCCTCGCTGTTGGTGTATGTCGCTTTTGGAACGCTGATGGAGACTTCCTCTTTGGTGATGCTCGCTTTGGGGGTGGTTGCCATTATTGCTGCCATTAAATACACCCTTGGAAAAGGAGCTTATGGTTACAGCGGTAAGGGAGATATAGCGGTGCTATTGTTCTTTGGCTTTTTGAGTGTGATGGGGACGTGGTTTGTGCTTACACAAAATGTAAACTATTCGTTACTATTGCCATCGTTGAGCATAGGTGCGCTGGCGGTTGGGGTTCTCAACCTAAATAATATGCGTGATGTGGAGAATGACAAAGCGCACAACAAACAAACCCTAGTGGTGAAAATGGGGCTTGAAAAAGCCAAAACCTATCATGCCATTTTGGTTTATGGTGCTTTTGTTTTTATTGCCCTTTATGCATTGTTTTTCCACAGAGGTGCTTTTGCGACTTTGTTGCTACTGCCTCTGTTTGTGATGCACTTGCGTAAGGTTAATACTAGCGAAGGCTCTCAGCTTAATCCACAATTGGGGGTTCTTGCGCTGGGGACTCTCGCCTTTGCGATTGTTAGTTCTCTTGGGGCTTATTTTTATAGCCTATATATATGCTAGCGACCCCTGCGGATAGACGTTTTTGAGTTGCGTTGTTGAATCCACACGAGCGTAGGATCTTTAGAAATGCCTCGCCGTGAGGGAATTTCTCGACAGAATCGGGCAGGTATTCATAGGCTGATTTATTGCCCGAAATCAAACCTCCCACCCACGGTAACATACGCTTGAAGTAGAACTTATATAGCTGCTTGATGGGGAACGTGCGGGGCATAGAAAATTCCAAGATAATCACTTTACCCCCCGTTTTAAGAACCCTGTGCATCTCGCATAAACCTTTTTCGAGGTTCTCAAAATTGCGCACCCCGAATGCAACTATCACTGCATCGAAGCTCTCATCCTCGAAGTGAATATTCTCGCTATCGCCAGTTTGCAGCGAAATAGAATCTTCAAGCCCGAGGGACGCAATTTTCTTTTGCCCTATCTCAACCATCCCCTGCGAGATGTCCAATCCCACGATGTCTCTCACTCCTCGCTTATAGGCAGCAATCGAGAAATCACCCGTACCACAAGCAATGTCAAGCACTCTTTTGGGTGTATTCACATCTATGTGTGCGACCGCCTTTTTGCGCCATCCCTTGTCGATATTCATCGAGAGCAGGTGGTTTAGTTTGTCGTATTTTGGGGCTATGTCGTTGAAAATTTCTTTGACTTGTTCTTTCTTTGCCATATCTGTTTTGTTTGTTTATTTTGCTCTTGCTCTGACCCACCACAAATACCCCAGTAGCACCACATTCATCAGCAGAGCATAGATAATTGAGGGTGTTGCCATCTGAGGGCTATTAAATATAAAAGGGCTAGAGGCAATAGCGATACTTTGCGCTGCATTTTGCATACCCACTTCAATCACGATACTACGCTTTTGAGCCTCTTTCAATCTGAATATCTTTGCCAAGGCCACAGCACAAAGGCAGGCGCATAGCAGGAATACTAAAATCGCTGAACCAAGTGATGCAATGTGAGTTGCAATGGTGTCGTTGTGTTGGATAAAAAACACTAGCACCAAAACCACTAAAGAGGGCAGAGTGATTCGTGAAATTACTTTTTGTATCTTTAGAGCTAGTTTTTCTTTTGTTCGTTTGAGTATTACCCCTGCGGCAATAGGCACAGCCACTAACAATAGGTTTTGAGCAATCAAAGCACCCATTGGCAGAGTGATGTTATAAGACGATTGAGCATCCACAAAGTTTACGCCCATCTGCATAAGCGGCGGCAGAGTGAATAGAGTCACCACACTGCTTATCATAGTGAGTGTGACCGAAAGAGCGACATCCCCCCGAGCCAGCATCGTAAAGGCGTTAGACGAGCTCCCTCCGGGCGACAAACTCACAAGGAGTAGTCCCAAAAACATATAAGCCTCCAGTTCGAATATCATCGCCACACCTATTGCCAGCGAGGGTAGCAGGACGCATTGTCCCAAGAGTCCTATGATTAGTGCACGGGGCGATTTTAGTAGCTCCTTAAAGCTGCGTAGTTGAACGGTGAGTCCAACCTCGAACATCAAAAGGGTGAGTATGGGAAGTACAATCAGTAGGCTATTCATTGTGAGGTGACTTAAAAATGAGAGACAAAGGTACAAAAAAATACTGCGTGAGATGAAAAACTCACGCAGCATTTTTTACATAATTATACTATGGTCTGCTGAAAATTTACTTTTTAGTGCAGCACGCCTCATATTTGGTGCGAAGTGCAACGGTAACAAATCCAAACACAAGACCTATCACACAGTAGATCATTTCGACTGTGAGAGCCTTGCAGAAGGTTGCGCCATCCACGTAGTTCATCATGCCGAAGAATGCGCCCGCACCAACAAAAATTGCAGGGATAAAGTCCAGCCAAGGCACCTTTTCTAGGCAAATTACAGGAATCACCAAAATCATCAGTGAGGTTGGGAAAGCCCAAAATCCGAGGCTCTCAATCAGACTTGCACCAAAGGCGATAATGGCAATCGATGCCAAACAACCAACAAGATAGCCAATTAGGGTTTTAATACCTCCCTTGATGGTGCATCCCGCAAGGAAATACATAGCCCACGCTTGGAAAGCGACCCATCCAAAACCGCTCCATTCGTTGAAACCTAGTTGAGGCATAGATTGGTCGATGATTTGCAGGATAGCGGCTAGGGCTGCAATCATAATGGGGATGATGATGAATTTTTTGAATTTCATAAAGTTTGTTTTTTTAAAAGGTTAGAGTTAGTTTGTAATTAGAGTTTTATGATTTTGTTTTTAATAAGGGCGAAAATTATCCTTTAGTCCAATAGCGGAAGTATTCGATCTTAAACTCACCGCCATTATCAGTGTCCGATGGCAGACCCCACCACGTTGGGAAGGTCTCGCAGTCGAAATTCACGGTCTCGGGTAGTTTCCAGTATTCGTTCTTGCAGCGGTGTACCTCAACGCCGTCCACATACCAAATAATCTCATTCTCATTCCACTCCAAGCCTGCAACGATAAAACGCTCGGCTAGTTTGAAATCAGTGATGTGAGTGCGTGTGCGTTTTTCGTGGACTGTGTCGGCATGGAAAAGGTAGTGAGCTGTTGCGAAATAGCTGTGCTCATACATAGAGTCAGTGTCATGGCGACCGCAAATCTCGAAAATGTCTATCTCCTCTTGCATAGTCGAGTCGTTGACATACAGCCAAAATGCGCTAGAGATAGCCGAATTAGAGGCTTTCGAGCGAATCTCATAGAAACCATAATGAAGGGTGTCTACGCTCTGAACCGCAGCCGAAGTGAAGGTGTGATATTCATCGCTGGGAGGGTTCGTAGGCTCCTCACGGTGAGAACTCAGAATGAGCATGCCATCCTCAAGCCTCACATTTTTTGCCATAAAAAGAGCAGGTTTGCGCCCCAACCAATTTGGGTTCGTGTCGTGCCATTTGGTGCGGTCTAGTTTCTCTCCATCAAACTCATCGCTATACTCCAAGGAGTATTGCCATCCCGTTTGAGGGATGGCAAGTGTTGGAGAGGGAAATTCTTTAGTCTTAGTGCCACAAGCCACCACAAGTGAGGCAAGAGCACAGGCTGTCATAAATTTTCTCATAAAAAATTAAATGTTATTTAATAGGTGTGTAGTTACTGTTGGTATTCCAAAGCATAAAGCTCCAGATGTCGGCCTGCTCGTCGATTACTTTTGAGATTGGCTTACCTGCGCCGTGACCAGCGTTGGTCTCGATGCGAATAAGAGTTGGTGTGTCACACCCTTGTGCAGCCTGAAGAGTGGCAGCAAACTTAAACGAGTGAGCAGGAACCACACGATCATCGTGGTCGGCAGTGGTAATCATAGTTGCAGGGTAGCAAGTGCCTTTTTTGATGTTGTGAAGTGGCGAGTACTTATAGATATACTCAAATTCTTCTGCAACATCGCTCGAACCATACTCAACAACCCAACCCCATCCGATGGTGAATTTGTGGTAGCGCAACATATCCAATACACCCACTGCAGGGAAAGCAACTGCAAACAAGTCAGGACGTTGTGTCATACAAGCTCCCACCAATAGACCTCCATTTGAACCACCTGCGATGGCGATTTTCTCTTTTGAAGTATATTTCTTTTCGATCAAGTACTCAGCTGCGCCTATGAAATCGTCAAACACATTTTGTTTGTTTTCTTTCATGCCGCCTTTGTGCCATTTTTCGCCATACTCCGAACCTCCACGGATGTTTGCAACCACATACACACCGCCTTGCTCCAAGAACGCAATACGAGTTGGTGAGAAGCTAGGGGTAAGAGGGATGCTAAATCCACCATAAGCGTAAAGGTAAGTTGGGTTCTGGCCATTAAGCTCTAGTCCTTTTTTGTGAACGATAAACATAGGAACCTGCGTACCATCTTTCGATGCGAAGAACTCTTGTTTAACCTCGTAGTCGTCCGAATTGAAATTAACCTTGGTTTGAAGATACAAGGTGCTTTCGCCACTCTCCAATGAGTAGGTGTAAGAGGTTGGAGGAGTGTTGTAGCTCGAGTAAGAGTAGAAAACCTCTGTGTCGGTTTTCTCGCCACCAAAGCCGCTAGCTGTACCAATGCCTGGAAGTGCGACTTCACGTACCTGCGAGCCATCAAACTTGTATTGATATACTTTTGAAGAAGCATCCTGAAGGTAAGACAACATCATGTAGCCACCAGCAGTAGTAACGCTCTGAAGAAGATTCTCAGATTCCTTAACAACCACTTGCTGCTTGCTTGGGTTGTTGAGATCAACTTTGATGATTTGCCAATTTGGTGCACCCTCGTTGGTCATCAGATAAGCATCATCTCCCTGAATGTCGATCAACGAATATTCGTTAGCAAACCCTGGGAATAGAACTTTGAAAGGAGCTTTTGAATCGGCTTTCTTGTATAGCAATTCAGTACCATAGGTGCCCTCTGAGCCATTAATCAATAGCCATGGGCTGTCTTTTGTGGTGATCGCTGAGAAGTAGCGCAATGGGTGAGCTTTGTCTTGATACACAAGTACGTCTTGAGATTGAGGCGTACCCAACTCGTGGTAATATACTTTTTGGAACTCGTTTACCTCGCTTAGTGCCGAGCCTTTTGGTTCATCGTAGCGAGAGTAGTAGAAACCACCCTTATCGCTCCATACGGCGTTAGAGAATTTCACCCACTCGATTTTATCTTCCAAATCCTTGCCTGTGGCAATCTCTTTGACTTTGATTTCAACCCAGTCCGAGCCTGCTTTTGAGACTGCATAGGCGCAGTACTTGTCGTCAAAGCTAAATGCAACGCCACTCAGTGCAACAGTTCCATCGCTAGAGAGAGTGTTGGGGTCGATGAACACTTTTTCTTCGCCTTGTTTGCCTTTTTTGTAGTAGAGAACCGACTGGTTTTGAAGTCCATCGTTTTTGTAGGTGAAGTAGTAATCGCCCACTTTGCCAGGAGTGCCTTCTTTGGGGTAGTTGTATAGATCGGTCAGGCGCTGCTTGATTTGATCGCGGAAAGGAATCTGTGCCAAGTAGTTTTGCGTTACAGTGTTCTCTGCTTTAACCCAATCAGCGGTCTCCGCTGAGCGGTCATCCTCCAACCAGCGGTAGGGGTCAGCGACCTTAGTGCCGTGGTAGTCGTCCACAACAGTGCTGTCCATGCGAGCCACTGGATATGGATCGACTTTGAGTTTGGTGGGTTTACCCTCTCCACAAGAGCACATAGCAATGGTTGCCATTAGCGGAAGTAGTTGTTTTTTCATGTGTGTATTTTTAGTGTTAATCCTCTAGTATTGTGTCGATTATAGGTTTTAGTATTTGACCTATTTTGCGTGTTTCTATCAAAAAACCATCATGCCCAAAATCCGACTCTATTAGGTGGTAGCTAGCATCGTCTATGCCCCACGCCAGCTCTTCGACCGCCCGAGGGTAGAAAAGTATATCGGAGGAGATGGCTATAATGGTGGTCGATGCACTAATCTCGCCTAGCGCTTCTCGCACTCCAGCTCTGCCTCGCCCGACGTTGTGTGAGTCGAGGGTGTGAAGCATCGAAAGGTAGCAATCTGCATCAAATCTCTCGGCTAATTTCGATCCTTGATAGCGTTGATACGAGCCGACGCTTTGGGGTGATTGAGTGAGATTATAGGCGGGAGCTCCACGATATAGTAGCATTGAAATTGCTCGAGCCGTGGCTACGCCTTGCGCTTTGTCAGCGGCAGATTCAATCGCCATACGCTGTGATTCAGAGCTTGCCACAACCCACGCTGGAGTGTAGGGGACAGCTGCTAGGAGTGCTAGTCGTTCTATGCGATCAGATTCCATTATCGCCCACTCCATTGCCTGCGCCCCACCAGTGCTTCCGCCGATGAGCATAGCGATTTTATCTATACCAAGATGGTCGGCAAGCCCAGAGAATGCGCGGATATTATCTCGGACAGTGAAATCACCTCTCGAAGATCCATAACATGAGCCCAGCTTATTGGCGCAGATAATAAAATAACGAGAGGGGTCGAGTAGGCCGCCCTCCACGACAGTGTCTGGCCACCATTGCCCGCAGTCACTATTGGCTGTGAGTGCGTGGCAGACCCATATAACATTATTTCGTTGGGCGTTCAATTGCCCATAGCTGTGGTAGGCAATAGTGAGGTTTTCGATTTCTTGGCCGTTCTCGCCCGTGAAAGGTTCGCCGCTCTCGAAAAACTGCACATTGCTGCCCATGTATTCTCTGTACATATCAAAAAAAAGTGGGTACCTGAAGTCTGAGATGACTCCATTACCCACAAAGATATGAAATTTTTGTTAAACGAGCAAGTCTAAAAATCTGTTTAAACCGATCGCTCTTAAAATTAAAAAGCAAAGTAAAAGATCCTTAACTATAAAAAAAATAGAAAATTCTAAAGAGATTCTAAATCTCGTTTTCTTAAGCGGTGATTGAGATATTCGTTGAGAATCACCAGCGGCAGTGCAAACACCACTAACAGAAGCGCCAAATGCCACGATGCTGGCTCAATGTCTAGTGCAAACGATTCAGTGAAAGGCTCGATGAAAGGCTCTGTGAAAATTGAATAATCTACCCATATAGACGATACAGCGACTCCTGCAATCAATACGCAAACCCCCAGCAGGCTCCAAATCGCAATTTGCAGTCGCTGGATTCGCTTTTGTCGCTCTTGAGCTGCGGCAATTTTCTGAAAGAGAATCTCTTTGTTTATCGCAGGAATTGCCTTAGGCGCTACTCTTTGAGTGCTTTCGCTCAGTAGTTCATCTATATATTCACGTTTTTCTATCATAGCGTTTTACTTCGTTGTTCAAATTCTTCTTTTATTTTTCCTCTCAAGCGAAATAGCTTGGTTTTCACTTTCGATACCCCTGAGCCTATAACCTCGGCTATTTCACTCACACTCATATCCTTGTAGTAAAAAAGTGTGATAATGGTTCTGTCCTCCACCCCCAAATCCTCCACTATGCTCTCGATGAGCTGCAAATCACGTTCCCTACGCTCGCTTTCTTCGCCTTGGCTATCAATCACCTGAAAGCCTGTGGCGTCAATCGAGGTTTCGTCCACTCGTTTTTTGCGTTTGTAGCCCAATGCCTCGTTATAAGCAATACGATAAATCCAAGTGGAAAGTTTCGATTTTCCTCTGAATTTATCCAAGCCCAAATACACCTTCACAAACACATCTTGGCTCAATTCCTCCGCCAAATCTCCTCGTCTGAGCACCCCGAAGATAATAGTATAGACCATCCTTTGATGGGCTTCCACTATCTGCTGGAATTCGATATCCTGAGCTGGGTTTGACATAAGGCGCTGCTGCGAATTAATTGTTTGTTTTGTGTGTTTTGTTTGTATCTTTGATGCACAAAATTGTGTTTGGTTACAAAAGTAGCTTTTTTTAGCGAAAATAAATTTTTTGAAACTTATCTTGTAACCTTTCGCCACCCCCTGCATCATATAGGCAAACGAAATTAAAATCAATAACCTTTTAAAACCTTTACAACTATGAATTTCCTAATTCCAATCCTGATTGTTTACATCATCGCTTATTTTATTTACAAACTCTTTAGTTTGTATGCACGCCGCCGTGAGCGCATTATGATTATCGAGAAAATAAGCCAAAATGTGGGCGAGGCCGACTCTAAACTAATTGGCAATCTGCTGGAGGCTAACACTGCGTCTCAGGGTTCTTATTCTTCACTGCGTATAGCTATGCTGCTCATTGGGATAGGTCTGGGCTTTTTGGTGGGAATGTTCCTTCAGCCTCAATTTATTGAAAGTATGCACGATGCAATCCAAAGTAATGCAACAAGTAGCTATTACGCAAGAGAAATGTACGATTTTATTCCTTTTATTAGTGCGTGTATCTTTGGGGGTGTTAGCTTGCTGTTGTCTTACTTTATCGAGCAAAAAGCAAGGAAGAAATAATCAACAAAAAACTGTTACACTAAAAAAGGTGCAAGAGAATCAAGCTCTTGCACCTTTTTTTATCCGATTTTGAGACTTCCCAGCCTAAAAACGATATTTAAGAGCAACTCCCACCGATGGTATTGTGTACGCAAAGTCAAGACCGTTATTCACATACGACAACACACTAAAATCTACAAAAGGCTCGCAATAGAGGTTCTTATAGATGGTGAAATCCTTTGACATGCGCAAAAATACACCAAGGCAGCTATCCCCGTTTTTGATACTGTAGTGCGATAGTCCAGCATTAAAATTTAGTACGCCTCCGTAGTACTTGTAGCTCAGGGATGTTACAAAAGCATTGCCCAGATCTTCAACCGCACCACCCATATTGAGTTCTATGCCCGAATGTTGCGAGAGCTGCACCTCGAATGAGCCATAGCCGCTAAAACCACTTCGTGAGGCGAATGACGGTCCCTCTACTTCTGGTAAGTCATATTTCGCTGAGCCTAGGTTGGCAGCAAAATAAGCAGCCCCTCCAACCGAATATCGAGGTTTGAATTTTTGTGCTTCCTTTTGCGCGTCCTTTTGCGACTCTTGTGCTCCCACTGCAATTATTGAAAACAATAGGGCTAGTGTTAGCAGTGTTTTTTTCATAGTGTTTTGTTTTTGGTGTTTTGCAAATATAGTTATAAAATTTTGTAATTTCAACCCTAATTTCTATCGAAAAATATTAACTTTGTGATATGAATAATTGTGATAATCATAGAGTGAGAGTGGTGGCGACTGCCGATGGTAGCTCGACGTTTTGTGGCGATAGGTTCCAAGGGCAACACTATCATTCGCTGCGTGGGGCTCAGGGCGAAGCGCAGCACGTTTATGTGCGCTTTCTCAAGAGTGGCGACCGGGTGCTGGAGATTGGCTTTGGCTCGGGGCTTAATGCGTTACTCAGCCTGCAAACTGGGCTTTTATTGCATTACACCACTGTGGAACTTTATCCCGTGGGCTTAGATGTACTAGAGGGGCTTTCCTTCAATTGTTCGCACTTACGCGAGCTTCACGCGAGTGTGTGGGAGAATTGGTGTCGGCTGACCCCTGAGTTCTCATTTCGTAAACTCACGCTCGATATAAGTGATGCAAGTGAGCTTCCACTTGAGGAGTTTGATGTGGTATTTTTCGATGCTTTTGCCCCTGATATTGTGCCTGAACAATGGACTGTCGAGGTGTTCTCGCAGATTGCAGGGCGTATGGCTGTGGGGGCTAAACTTTTGACCTATAGCGCCAAGGGTGTTGTCAAACGAGCACTTCGTGAGGCTGGATTGGAGGTTAAACGCCTTGAGGGTGCGCTGGGGAAGCATAATATGCTTGTGGCGACAAAATTGTAAGAACCTTTACTGTAAATTTATTAGCTATGACAATAAAAGAGATATACCAAGCTGCTGATCGCATAGGTTTGATGGCTTTTTCGACCATCCACAACGGAGAGGTTCACTCTCGTATTGCCCATTTCAATGGTTACGACGAAAATGGTATCTACCTGCGCACGATGGGCTCCAAACCCTACGGCAGGCAGCTCAGAGAAACGGGGCAAGTCACCGTGTGTGGTCAGTGGGGTGGTGCAATATTGAACCACGAGGATGTTGGAGCTATACCTCATTTCGCCCCAGGCTATACTTTTCGACTCGTTGGAAAAGTGCGATTTGTGAGTGCAGACCAGGTGCGAGAACTGGCCAAAGCCAATAAAATGATGGAGGTGGCAGCTCGTGATATTGATATGTATCCAGCGATGGGCGAAGGGAATTTTGTGATCTATGCCGCTAAGGTCGAGATCTATGATTATGACTTTGAAAAACTCCACCGCTCCCACAAACTCCTGCGCAAAAGAGCTAGCTTTGGAGGGATGGACTTCAATCCTGCGGGAGTGCGTATCGTGGCGGATAAATGTATCGGATGTGGGGTATGTGAGAGAACTTGCAGTTTTGATGCTATTGTTGCAGGGGATACTTATAGTGTTAATAGTGAGCGATGTGATGACTGTGGTAGCTGTCGCTTGGCGTGTCCTGTGGGAGCGATAGAGGAGTCTTTGGTGTTTTAGTTATGGTTTAATTGGAGCAACTAGCGAAAAAAGACTACCTTTGTAGTTTATAGAGAGAGACAAAATGTGTGAGAAAAATATGGAAGTGCAACAAAGAAAATATTTAGATAGAGTGAACTCACCTGCCGATCTACGCAAACTAGCGTTAGGGGAGCTGAAGGACTATTGTCGTGAGCTCAGAGAGTTTATTGTGAGAGAGGTGGCGCAGAATCCAGGTCACTTGGGCTCTTCTTTGGGTGCTTTGGAGCTTGCTGTTGCGATTCACTATGTGTATGACACTCCATCGGATGCTGTGGTTTGGGATGTTGGTCATCAAGCCTATGCGCATAAAATAATCACAGGACGCAAAAATCAGTTTCATACCAACCGCAAGAAAGGGGGGCTGAGTGGTTTTCCAAAGATGGCAGAGAGTGATTATGATTCATTCGGGGTTGGGCATTCATCGACCTCTATTTCGGCTGCTCTTGGAATAGCAACTGCCGCAAGGCTCAAAGGTGAACCTAAGAAGGTGGTGGCTGTCATCGGCGATGGTTCGATGAGTGGAGGTCTTGCTTATGAGGCTATGAATAATGCCTCGGGAACCGATATGCTCGTGATTCTCAATGATAATAACATATCTATCGACCCCAATGTTGGAGCTCTAAAAGAGTATCTATTGAAAATTAGCACCTCGCAAAAATATAACCGTTTTAAAAATGGTGTTTGGAGGGCTTTCAACCGCACCCCTAGGATTCAACGCCTGCTGCAGAAGATAGCCGATAGTACCAAACAGTTTTTCCTACACCAAGGAGCCGTTTTTGAGGCCTATGGTTTTAGATACTTTGGGCCTGTGGATGGCAATGATGTGGTGATGTTGGTTAAACGCCTTAGAAGGTTGCGCGAGATGCAGGGCCCCAAACTCTTACATGCTCTAACGGTCAAGGGCAAAGGCTATGCGCCTGCTGAGGCCGAGCAAACCAAATGGCACGCCCCAGGATTGTTTGACCCCATAACGGGCGAGAATACTCCTAAGGCGGACACTCTGCGCTTTCAGGATGTTTTTGGGC
>CAYJLY010000037.1:0-19987 GCA_964371385.1 uncultured Rikenellaceae bacterium | reverse complement strand
TCACTTACGTTTACCCTCGCTCTTCTTTTTATGGTACTGTGCTTCCAGTAGAGCGGTTTCGCAGGGGTGAAAGCTTGCGGATGAGCTGATCTTCGCATGAAGAGCAAGATTGCCCGCGTACGCTCACACTGGTTCGTCCGTCTATGTGTTTATCTCCCATTGTTGGTTCGGCTCGGACACAGAGTGTCTTTATGATTTGTCCCCCACAAAACCTCTGTCCGCGTAAGCTGGCACCCTAGTTGGAGAGGGAGTATTCTATGGTGGTCACCACGCGGAGTTTTTTGATGTGAGGGGTGTTTTGGTCGCGATCCTCGATGGAGAGTTGTCCTTGTGAGGCGCGCTTGATTTTACCTAGGGTACTTTGGGAGTCGTCGGCAAACTTCTGTGCCGAGGAGCGGGCATTTTGGGTTGCCTCCTCTATCATTTTTGGTTTTACTTGGTCTAGCCCCTTGAAAAGATACTGGGTCTGGTACTGCCACTCGCCTGTCATTAGAGCGATATTACTCTTAAGGAGGGTTGTCTGTTGGGAGATGAGCGAGCGCACTTTTTCGACTTCCGCGGAGCTCACAGTAATACTTTGGGACACCTGATAGCGAGTGGCAACATTGTTGTTAGAATAGCGCATACGATCGTTGATATCAGGGGTACCAACGGTGATTTCAGATTTGGGTATGCCACCTTTTTCAAGAAATTCTAGCACTATGGCATTGTTGCGCTCTATCATAGAAAATAGTGATATCAAATCGTCGCCATCTATGCTGTAAACCAGAGGCCAAATCACATGGTCGGCGGGGCATTCTATCTCGCTGAGACCGCGCACGCTCACCGTGCGTTCCATGTTTTTTATGTCTTTGAGCGTTAGTGCAATAGTGAGCGAGGCGCCAAATATACCCAGCGCCAAGATAATGGCGGGGAGAGAGAAGGGTGATGTTTTCATAGTTTTTGAGATTTAAAAAATAGGATTTAAAGGGTTAATATTATAACAAATCTAATAAAAATTATTCAAGCTACAAAATATATTTCACCACTCCAATTTCCAGCCCCAATACCCTTTAAAGGCAAGTAATTAGGCTCCACAAGGGGACTGTGGGGTGAACGCTCAGAAGAGCAGGGGGGTGTATAAAAAATATATTTTTGCATAATCCCTAAAAAAGGGTTACTTTTGTGGGTCACTTTACTATGCCCTAATGCAATGAAATTAATAGCAAAACAAGGCATGGACAACTAAAAAATCTAATTCTGCTAGAAAGTATGAAAATTCATAAAGAAGGAATAAAAATTGTCGTTTTTACTTGGGTAATCCTCGGTGCACTGCTTGTGGGTATCTATCTTTGGGACATCAACCTATGGGTGAAAATCCCTCTGTGGACCTTGTTTGGGTTTTTAATGCTTTTTGTTGTTAATTTTTTCCGACAACCCGCTCGCAAGATGCCTCAGAGCGATAATTCGCTAGTCTATGCCCCTGCCGATGGCGAGGTGGTAGTGATAGAGGAGGTGTATGAGGATGAGTACCTGAAGGAAAAAGTGATGCAGGTGTCGATTTTTATGTCGGTGTGGAATGTCCACATGAACTGGTACCCCGTGGGAGGTGAGGTGGAGTACTACAAGTACCACAAGGGTAAATTTTTGGTGGCGTGGCTACCTAAGTCTTCGACCGAGAACGAGCGCACCACAACGGTTGTGAACACAGGGGAGCATAAAGTTCTCTTCCGCCAAATAGCGGGTTTTGTGGCTCGTCGCATCATAAACTATTCAAAACAGGGCAGCTCTGTGGCGCAGAATCAAAACTGCGGTTTTATTAAATTTGGCTCCAGAGTGGATATTTTCCTACCCTTGGGTTCAGATATTAAGGTGAAAATTGGCGATAAACCAACGGGCACTCAAACCATTATAGCCTCGCTCCCAAAAACAAAATAAAGCAAGCTCAAGGCAAACTTAAACTCCAAAAAGCAATACACAAGCCCACTGGGTCAAGGAAAACAGAATAATGGACGTTAAAAACAAAAAAATCTATCTTGCCATCCTAGGTGTAATCACCTTAGTGGGCTTGATGTGGTATTTTAGCACCATAGTTTTGTATATACTTATCTCAGCTCTGCTGGCGATTATTGGTCGCCCTGTGGTGGTGGGCATAGAGAAGATACGCATTAAAGGCTGGAAACCCTCGCGAGGCATCTCGGCAACCATAGCCTTGGGGGTTATTATTAGTTTATTCACCGTGATGGTCATGAGCCTTACGCCCATCATCGCCAGTCAACTCTCTAGGCTCTCCTCGCACAATATGAGCGAGGCTACATCGCTAATCGAGGGTCCCATCAAAGAAATAGAACACAGCATAAACGCCTCGTTCCCAAATAGTAATTTCACGGTGGCGGGATTCATAGAAAACCAAATGGAGGGAGTGGTTCGCCACGATTTGGTGTCCAACACCATAGGCACCATCACCTCGATGGCAAGCTCTGTTATGATGGGGATATTCTGTGTGTCGTTTATTACTTTTTTCTTTTTGCAGGACGAAAAAATGTTCTCATCTTGGGTGAAGATGCTCTTCTCAAAAAAACACAGCCATAACGTGGAACACGCTCTAGGGTCTATCAATAAACTACTCAGACGTTATTTCGTAGGGCTTTTTGCCGAATCCCTAATCAAATTCGTATTCATTTCCATAGCGCTTTATATTCTAGGTTTTCCGCTGGATATGTCTATGTTGATGGCTATGGTGACAGCGGTTCTAAATGTTATCCCCTATGTAGGTCCTATTATAGGTGGGGTGATAGCCTTGGGTATAGCGGCACTAAACCCAATAGCTGGCTCCGACCAAATAGAGGTGTTCGGTTGGATAGGGGTTATCCTACTTGTTTTCCAGTTATTCGACAATATTATCCTGCAACCCTATATTTATGCCAGCTCAGTGAAGGCTCACCCCTTGGAGATTTTCATAGTGATCCTCATGGCAGGCTATATGGCGGGGGTGCTGGGTATGCTCTTTGCGATTCCTATCTACACGGTAATTAGGGTATTCGCACGAGAGTTTTTCAGTAAATACAAACTGGTGGAAACCCTCACTGAGAGCATCTCTAAGGAGGCACTAGAGTCGTAATACAAACACTTAAATTAAAAAACACACAACAACATACTTTTTTTTATTGTAGATGAAAAACATAGAAAAACTAGAGACTACAGCCACTCAAGTAAGACGCGACATTGTGCGCATGGTTGCAGCAGTTAACTCAGGTCACCCAGGTGGCTCGATGAGCGCAAGCGATGTTCTAACAGCCCTCTTTTTTGAGGTTATGGACCTAGAACCAAGTGCTTTTACCAAAGATGGTAAGGGCGAAGATGTATTTTATTTGAGCAACGGGCACATCTCACCTGTGTTTTACAGCGTCCTCGCGCGCAGGGGCTATTTCCCTGTGGAGGAGATGAACACTTTTCGTGTGATGGGTAGCCGACTTCAAGGTCACCCGACTCCCAAGAGCGGTCTGAGCGGTGTGAGAGTTGCTAGCGGATCACTGGGTCAGGGATTGTCGGTTGGAGCGGGCCACGCACTAAGCAAAAAAGCCGACGGGGACGACAAAAAAGTCTTCGTGATGATGGGTGATGGCGAGTTGCAGGAAGGTCAAATTTGGGAGGCAGCTATGTTTGCCACAGCCCAAAAGATAGACAACCTCATTGCTATTGTCGATTGGAACAACCAACAGATCGATGGTACCTGTGAGCAGGTAATGGAGGGCGCAATATGCACTCTGCCTCAAAAATTCGAGGCCTTTGGTTGGAGAGTTCTCCAAGTGGATGGTCACAATATGAGCGAAGTGGTAGAAACTCTTAAATATGCAAAAGAGACTGCATGTGGTAAGGGTCGCCCTGTGGTGATTCTAGCCAAGACTATTATGGGTCGCGGTGTGGATTTCATGGAAAATACCAACGAATTCCACGGCAAAGCAACCAACGAGCAGCAAACCCTAGAGGCTCTAACGCAACTTCCAACAACTCCACTAGGTGATTTTTAATCACCTCACTGTGAATATTACTCACCCTTTTTAGGGGGGTGTGTGAGAGAAAAAAATTAGATAAAAAAAACATTTAAGAAAATGAAAAAATATAGTATTCAAGGTAAAAAGGACACACGTAGCGGTTTTGGTGACGGACTACTGGAGGCGGGCAAAAGAGACGAAAGAGTAGTTGCTATGTGTGCGGATTTGACTGGTTCGGTGAAATTCGACTCCTTTGCAAAGGAGTTTCCTGAGCGTTTTTACCAAGCAGGCATTGCCGAGGCTAATATGATAAGTACAGCAGCAGGTCTAGCAACGGGTGGAAAACTGCCTTTCGTGGGCACTTTCGCAGCATTTGCTACTGGGCGTGTGTACGACCAAATTCGTCAATCGCTTGCCTACAGCGAAGCGAACGTTAAGATTTGCGCATCGCACGCGGGTCTAACCCTAGGGGAGGATGGTGCTACCCACCAAATCATGGAAGATCTGGGTCTAATGAAAATGCTACCCAATATGACCGTTATCAACCCCTGCGACTACAACCAAACCAAAGCGGCAACTATTGCTCTGGCATCTCATACGGGGCCTGCTTACCTGCGTTTTGGTCGCCCTGCGGTGGCTAACTTCACCGACCCAACTGAGGAGTTTGTTATCGGCAAAGCGATTAAATGGAGCGAGGGTTTTGATGTTACTATCATCGCCACTGGACATTTGATGTTCAACGCCCTAGAGGCAGCAGAGCAGCTGATAGCGGAGGGTAAAACCGTATCGCTTCTAAATATCCACACCATCAAACCCCTTGACAACGAGGCTATCTTGGAGAGCGTGAAAAACACAGGTTGTGTGGTGGTTGCCGAGGAGCATTTGTGTAATGGTGGTTTGGGAGATAGTGTGGCTCAATTGCTCTCGCGCGAGCTTCCAACACCAGTTGAGTATGTCTCTGTGGACGATCGTTTCGGCGAAAGCGGCTCACCCGAAGAGCTTATGGTTGCCTATGGTCTTGACACCAAGAACATCGTAGCTGCCGCCCATCGTGCTATCTCGCGCAAGGGGGGCAATAAATAGGAAAATTTCCTTAGGCAAGTGGCTTAAAAGTTATGGACGAGCAAAACAATTATAACACCCAGGGCGATAATAGCGAGCAAACTAATAATAACACCAAAAGCGGTGATAGCGAGCAAAGCAAATCGCTCATTGATTCCATAAAATCTCTTTCGGGGGTAATTATTGGTTTCTGTTTTTTGGCAGGTTTTGCCTACGGTGTGTTATATCTCACCAGCTCAAACCGTGCATTGGGCGATAGAGTAGTGGAGCCACAAAATGCGACCTTAGCCGACACTCTCGCTGGAGAACTAGGGCTCAAGGGAGCTAGTATTTCAAGGTTTAAAAGGCTCTATGAACGCTACGCAGAGCAAAAAAATGAACTAATGAAGTACTGGAAAGTGGAGTTTGAATCGGTGCTAACCACAGAGCAACTCGAGATACTCCTTGCCAAAGAAGACAGTATAAGAATGATTAAATAAACAAAAAAGAACCACTCTACTAATTTGAGTGGTTTTTTTATTTCAATATTTCAAGGAATTAAGCTATCAAAAAATGGGTAAAATGGAAAAAATCTTACTTTTTTAGCCAACTAAACAAACTACACAAAAAAAGTTAACTCACTTATAATAGGGGTTAAAATCAAATAAATATACATAAAAACAATAACAAATATTACATAAAAGAGTGAGAGATAATAAGTTCGAGGGATTATATTTTTAAAGAAAAAAATATTTTTTTATTTGGAGAACAAAAAAAAACTCTATCTTTGTACTACAAAATTTATAAACAAGAATTTATACTAACAATTTAAAACTAGAATTATGAACGAACTTTTGACCAAAATCGAAGCTGCAGTTGCAGCATTCAACACTGATTCAGCTGCTCAAGCTAACAGCGGTAACAAAGCTGCAGGTACTCGCGCTCGCAAAGCATCTCTTGAAATCGAGAAAATGATGAAAGAGTTTAGAAAAGCATCTCTTGAGGCTTCTAAGCAGTAATTTTATCAGTATTTAGAAATGCCCCCTAAGAGGGAATTTCTATAAAAACATACGACACTAAGTGATATTATACATTGCATAGTGTCGTTTTTTTGTGCACTTTTTTCTGGGTGGGTTAGCTCTGGGGCTACTGTGGGTATTACAGACTACCCTTATATAAGTTGTAAGCCGTACATAAGACACATCCTCCCTTGGACAAAAAAGAGGGTGAATCTAACATCAATTGCAAAAACCATAATTTATTCTTAACTTTGATACATGGTTTAAAATCTAGCCACAAAAGTTACTTTTAACCCTGATTTTTATACATATGAGCGCGGTGACTACTGTTGATAGAGTGTTGATAAAAAATAATTGGTGTTGATTATCAGTGAGTTACAAAATGAAAAATGTTGATAAACTTACTGTAAACTGTTGAAAAAAAATTGATAACTTTTTTGCCTAGCTATTGCTCAATCCAAAATATTTTTCATATAAAACCCAGAGTTTTAATATGCAAAAAAACTTATCATAAAAGAGTCAACAGCGTTTTAAACACTTTCGCTCGATTTGTCAACAAGAACTCACGGTGAGTAAAACATATGTTCACAATAAAACACAGTAATAATAAAGCATTGATTTTAAATACATTAAAATATATATTTAAGCACTATAAAAGAAATATAACACTCCAAAACTAACACTTATCAACACTATCGACAGCTATTATTATTATTACTTATTTTATATAATTACTTATATTTTATATATATTAAATAAAAAAGAAAAAGTAACTTTGCATGGTGGATGACATCATACCCCATCGAAGAAAAAACTTTAAACAAACACAACAATAAATATCACTATGGGAATATTCGACATTTTTAAACGCTCCAAATCCAGCAATCAAAATACACCCGCTGAGCAAGAGTCAGCTCCAGCTCACAACATAGAAGAGACTCCAGCTGAGGCAGTGCCCCCTGTTGAGCAAGCCGCCCACAGAGAATCTATATCAAGCGAAAACCTCACGCCCTATACCCCTCCCACTGTTGATCAGCCATCTAAGCCTACTACACCAGAGAATGTAGCTCAAGACACAAACACAGATGAGGATTTGAACCGCGGAATGCAAAAAAGTCGTTTTTCGCTTCTTGATAAACTAAAGCGTTCTGTTGTTGGCCGCTCGCGCATAGACGATGATATGCTCGATCAACTCGAAGAGATACTCGTGACCTCAGACATAGGAGTAGAAACAACCCTTAAGATTATAGACAATATTCAGGCTCGTGTTGCGCGCGATAAGTTCCTTTCGACCTCCGAGCTCAATTCTATACTTAAAAGCGAAATTTCGGCACTTTTGAGCCATAAATACCAATATATCGATGGTTTCTCTTTCGAGAAAGACTCTTCGGGTAATCCTTTCGTTGTAATGGTTGTTGGGGTAAACGGCGTTGGCAAGACTACAACCATAGGAAAAATAGCCTCACGTTTGCAGAGCGCCGGCAAAAAAGTATATATAGGAGCTGCCGATACTTTCCGCGCGGCTGCCATTGATCAACTCGAGGTGTGGGCTAATCGTGCTGGAGCAACCATAATCAAACAACAGATGGGTTCAGACCCTGCTTCGGTGGCTTTTGACACCATAGCAGCCGCAAAAAACGCTGGTGCAGACGTTGTTTTGATAGACACCGCTGGCCGCCTTCACAATAAAGTGGGTTTGATGAATGAACTAACCAAGATACGCAACGTGATGCAGAAAGGCGTTCCTGGAGCACCACATGAAGTACTTTTAGTTTTGGATGGCTCAACTGGTCAAAATGCCTATGAACAAGCCAAACAGTTTTCTGCTGCCACCGACGTAACAGCCTTGGCCATAACTAAGCTCGATGGCACAGCCAAAGGTGGGGTAGTTATAGGTATTTCTGATAGTATGGACATCCCTGTGCGTTTTATTGGCGTGGGTGAGAAGGTAGAGGATCTTCAGATTTTTGAGCCTGCTCCCTTTATCGATTCTCTCTTTGGAGAGGGACTCTCAAAGTAGTTGCACCTCGTTAAAGAGAATTTTGCTATATATTCTTAAATCCTGATGATTTTTTCTCTTCTAGCTCATCATCTAGAGCATAAATATATGCTCTAAGGTTGCTAGAATATGCTTTTTTAGCGATGATGCCAGCTGTTACAGCAACTGTATTATCAGTTGACGTTTATGAGCTATAAATATCAAATAAACCACCATTGCCTATCATTTGATTCAGGGGTGGTTTTTTTCAGAGTGCTTTCAGAGTGCTTTCATAGTACTTTCATAGTACTTTGCTGTGTGTCAGCTTTCTCTGAGTTTTTAGTACATTTGAATCTACCTAAAAAATAAACCCCGTGAGTACTAGATCCACGGGGTTTTGTTTACTATATAGTTTGTATTGTATACAATCTACTTTTATAATCAGTCTAAGCATCATATGTTAAGTCATTGAAAATTAGAAAGTAAAAAATTATGGCATTTGCTCCATATCATAAATATTTGCTAGTGTATAGTTATTTGTTTTACCTTCACTATCCTTGTCGATTTCACCATTTATAGCTAGAGCAACACTATGAAGTTTTAGGTATAAGAGCTCGCATATATCATCAAATATTACTTGACTCTCATATTCTTTTCTACAATAAAGTGCTCTATCATACTGAGAGCTGAGCCATTTGATCTGTTCAATTTCATTAAGGTCAAGCAAGTTTTTAGTCTGTCCTCTCTCAAAGCGTAGCTTATACCCACGAGGATTAAATTTCCCTACAAACTGCTTTATCTCAAACCCAAGTTTATTGCTTTCTAGTAGTTTAACTATTTGATAGACAATACTATCCGTTTCGCTGAATTGTAAATTAGTATAGAAGATAATGTATCTTGAATTGAAATTACGCGCAAGTACCCTAAATAACAGTTTTAGGTAATACTCCATGTCCTCTAGTGTATCTTCTAGGTTTTCAAACTCCAGTGAGCTTAATTCTACAGCACTATCAGCGAGTGCAATTTGACTCTTTTGGCTGCTATCAAAATGATGGTTTATCTTCATTTTGCTCAACCCTATATACTTCTTTTCTTTCGATATTTTTGTAGAGCGCGCACAAACAATCAATCTATCATTTTCAAAGACATATACCATTTGACTGTTGCTCTCTATCTTATTATAGCCCTCGGGGACAGCAATAATCTTATATATGAGATTTTGATAGATTATTGCTGCGTCAGCGTTATTCTCAAGATTTTTTAATGTAACAGAATGATCAATTTTATGGGAATGCTCTGCTTTCTTTCTATTCTTTTCTTTGCTATTTGAAGTTTCGTGCGTATTATTACGAATTTGACGGGTCACTCCTTCAGTCAATTTGATTGTTATAGCGTTGGGATGAGTTACTGTGTCATTTTCACTGTGGTAGATATTATTTTCTAGCTTATATAGGCACGATTTTATAACTTTTTGATAGCTTTCATCGCTAATGTTAATACCGTTTTCCATAAGCTCTCGACCCACAATTATATCAACTGTGTGCCCTTTTTTATTCAATAACTCCTTGATTAAACGGCTGTAAGATAGCTTTTTATCTATTTTGTTTAGAGCTTTAAATATTCCACTATTACTACCTATTATCTCTATTGGAACTATATTAGATCCCCTTGAGCGTGCTAGACGCAGGTAGAAATCATCCCACTTTAGGTCAATCTCCTTTTCACGAGTTTTATAGTGATCCAAGGGGCTCGTTGTAGGGAATATAATCAAAGGGTAACCATTGTCTAGATGTTTTACTATCTCTTTTACCTTGCCAATATTGCTTTGATTCGCATTTTGTGATGGGAGAAAGCACTTTTTGAACTGTACAAGCTGAGTAAAAGGATTATCAACAAGAATTTTGCAATTTTCAACACTCTCGGATATTTTCATCAGAATCAATACATCCAATAAACCTTGAGGCATATTTGAAATAAAAATCGTGCCTTTTTCCTTATTTTTACACACTTCAGCGAAATTATTACCGTTTTCCACTAGTTTTATTTCTAGTTTTTCCAGTAAGTCTGCTGCAAATTTCCCACCTCGCCCGTCTAGAATATCTTCACATATAACATTCAACTCCTCCACACCAAGCACTTTTTCAAGCATTTTGTGCTTAAATCTTGAGTATTTGCTATTAAAATCACTCTTTTTCACCCCCAAAGTGTGAGGACTAAGAAGTTTTCGCTTTATCATGCTATTAGAGTATTAATTGTTCCACGTGGAACATATTACCTACCGAAGTAAATTAAGAGTATATTGATATCCGATGGTGATACACCAGGTATGCGTGATGCTTGTCCTATGTTAATTGGTCGAATTGAGCTTAACTTTTGGCGGGCTTCAATAGTGAGAGAAAGTAGTTTTGAGTAGTCAAAATCAAGGGGTATTTTGAGCCTTTCTAGGCGCTTAATTCGCTCTGCTGCAATATTTTCGCGTTCTATATACCCTTGGTACTTAATCTTGATTTCTACACCCTCGCACACTTCTTCACAGAAGTTATACTCTTTTAAGTAGGTGTCAAATCTAGTAACTTTAGATCTAAATTCTGGTATTGTCACATCATTACGCAGAATTATATCTACCAACTTTCGTTTTTGGTTTATATTAGCACTTTCAACGCTTTCGAAATATTCCGCACACTCTTCAGGAGAATAGCTTTCTGTGTTTATATACTCTTCTAAAGTGTTCATACTCTGCATTTTAGTGCTAAAATCTGACCACCTCTGCTCATCCACCAATCCAAAATCGTGTGCTAGTGATGTAAGTCTTTGGTCTGCGTTATCACCGCGCAGAAGTATTCGGTACTCCGCTCTCGAAGTAAACATACGGTAGGGCTCATCTACACCCTTGGTCACCAGATCGTCAATTAGTACGCCAATATATGCATCGTTTCGCCCTAAAACTACTTCTTTTTTGCCTTGAATACTGCAAACGGCATTAATTCCTGCCATCAAACCCTGCGCTCCAGCCTCTTCATAGCCCGTTGTGCCGTTTATTTGGCCTGCAAAGTAGAGTCCTTCTACTAGTTTAGTCTCTAGCGTGTGCGTGAGCTGGGTTGGTGGGAAGAAATCGTACTCTATTGCGTAGCCAGGGCGGTAAATTTGGGCATTTTCCAGTCCTTTTATCTTATTTAGTGCTGCAACCTGAACTTCTAGCGGAAGTGAGCTTGAAAAGCCATTTAGGTAGTATTCGTTGGTTGAAAGCCCTTCTGGCTCAAGGAATA
Organism: uncultured Rikenellaceae bacterium; assembly: GCA_964371385.1. GTDB lineage: Bacteria > Bacteroidota > Bacteroidia > Bacteroidales > Rikenellaceae > Mucinivorans. The sequence goes on along the minus strand of CAYJLY010000037.1, from coordinate 8,709 downwards.
ACTGATGGGACTCTTTATCCGCAAAAGTGCGTAATTTATCCTCAATCGATGGGCAATATCTGGGCCCTATGCCTCGTATTACACCTGTGAAGAGGGGTGAACGGTCGAAACCACCGCGCAGAGTGTCGTGAATCTCGCTATCTGTGTAGACCAAATAGCAAGGCATCTGTTCACATACAGGCTTAGAGCTGCTTAAAAATGAGAATTTAGAAGGATTTTCGTCTCCATCTTGCCTTTCCATCACAGAAAAATCTATAGTGCGACCATCTATCCTCACAGGGGTCCCCGTTTTCATTCTATCAACAGTAAAACCCAGCTTTTCTAGTTCTCCTGAAAGCCCTTTGGCAGCTTTGTCACCTGCCCTACCTCCTTCGCTTTGTTTTTCGCCCACGTGCATCAGTCCACCAAGGAAAGTACCGTTGGTAAGAACCACTTTTTTAGCCTTAAATTCCACTCCAAATGCAGTTTTTACTCCTGATATACGCTTGCGATCACCCACCTTGGTTTCATCGCAAATCACCCCCACAACCTCGTCTTGCCACACTGAGAGACCATCTGTATTGTCAATAGTCTCGCGCCATAGCCTAGAGAAAAGATCTTTGTCGCACTGCGCCCTCGGGCTCCACATAGCAGCACCCTTTGAGCGCCCCAGCATACGGAACTGTATGGTCGAACGATCTGTTATCACCCCCATTTGTCCTCCAAGAGCATCAATCTCGCGCACAATCTGACCCTTTGCCATGCCTCCAACAGCTGGATTGCACGACATATTAGCCATTTTGCTCATATCCATAGTGATGAGCAGGGTGTCAGCCCCCATACGGGCTGCAGCAACAGCCGCTTCGCAGCCTGCATGACCAGCACCTACTACAATTATATCATAAAAAAATCTCATTTATTCTCTTTCCGTCTATTATTTAGGTCAATTTAACTCCTATCACCTTATTGCGTGCGAATAATGTTATAACTCTAGGTTAATAAGAAAATCGTCGCTGCCGTTCATCAAAGCCTCATCTCCGTATTTAGTAAAGCTAGATATTTGGAGCCATTCATCTTCTTTTGCCCTCATTATTTTCTGTTCTTCTTCGGTTTTGTCGCCATACCCACACAAATGAAGTACACCGTGCGATATAACTCTTGTTAGTTCCACGTGGAACATCTCCTCTGTTCCATAAAGCTCAATTGCGTTACTTTTTACACGATCCAGACTAATCATTAAGTCTCCAGAGACAATATTGTCCGCACAGTAGTCAAAAGTGATGATGTCTGTGTAGTAGTCGTGATTGAGGAATTTTTTATTGTACTGGAGGAGGTAATCATCTGAGCACCAAATAATTACAATGTCACCCATTACCTTACCTTCGTGCTTTATTGCTGTATTTAACCAGCTTTTAAGGCCCAAGGCTTCTGTTTGTTCGAACTCTAGATCGCCAATGGCGTAAATTATAGGCATATTTTGCGTTGTATTATGTTAAATAGTTTACTTTCTATGCTTGTGTACAAATTTTAGCATTTTATGATTTAATTTCGCGGACTAACTATAATTATCCTCACACAAAATTTTTTTACAAATTTTCTTCTCTCCTACTAAAACTACCATTTATGGAAAGCTCACTAAAATTTCACCCACAGCTCGGGGTTCAGGTCTTGCTCTTGTTTCCAGAGCTCGAAGTGTAGTACCCCCGATGAATCTATAACTCCAATTGTATCGCCAGCTTTGATTTTATCGCCAGCCTTCACACTCACTGAACTCATGTGAGTGTAGACAGTGAGATATTCACCGTGGCGCACCAAAACACTCTGTCCCATTCCACTCACGGTGAAAACACCGCGCACTACCCCCTCGAAAATCACACGCACTGTGGCGCCCTCTCCGCATTTGATGTCTATTCCGCGGCTGGTTACACTTAGTCCCGCACCCATATTGCGCAGTCCGTGTTTACCTGTTATTGCCCCCGAGGACACAGGCCTAGGCAGGCGCCCTTTGTTGGATGCAAAACTTCCCGAGAGTGAATAGTCTATCTCTTCTTTGGCGGCACCAGCAGCACCCTGGCGTTCTTTTTCCATGGCTTGGGCTATGGCGCGCTCGAGTCGTTGGATTTGGGCTATTTTTTCTTTGTGTTGAGCTGTAAGTTCTTGTATTTCAAGGTTAAGATCTGCGGCTATGGCGTCCATTTTTTTCTTCTGCGAAGAGAGTTTTGCTAACTCATCCGAGCGCTCTTTTTGCAGGGTTGATAGTTTTTCGTATTTTTTCTCGGCCTCATCGTAGCGCGCTCCCAGCCTCATAGAAGTAGCATCTAGGCTATCCATTTGCTGTGAAATTTCTTCGGAAATAGTCTTTATCTGATGGCGTATGACTTCCATATTCCACCTGCTCTCTATCGAGAGCACAGAGAGTACCGAAGAGTCCATGTAGGTTGATTTGTAGCCCGCGCGTACTAGTTCCCTGAGGTTGGCTTTCGCTTGCCCCAGGTCGCCTTTTAGTGCCACCAGTTGCTTGCCATCACGAGACATAGACTTTTGGATGGTGGCTATATCTTTTTCGAGTGCGCGAACATTGGTTATGCTGGCGCGTATGTTTTTTTCGAGCGCGAGGAGCTCCTTTTTTTGGGTGGAGGCTATTTTCTGGTTGCCCTCTATTTGGGAGGATAACTGCTCAACTTCGCGCTCAAGTGAGCGTAGTTGATCGCGCTGCTGTTCTAGGTTTTGAGCCCTGCTCTGCCCAATTCCTGCCGTAAGACTAAGGCTGACACACGCAAATAATCGGGCAACTTTTGACATCTTTTTATTGATTCTCATTGCCATTTGTGCTATTTAGTTTGCGTATTTTATCCTCATAAATCTCGGCTTGGGAGCCTTTGTCCATAGCGCGAAGTATCTCGGCCATGTGTTCGAGAACTTCGATCGACGGGTTTTGATCTAACCCCATCACAAGGTGCATCCTATCGAGCGCCTCTTGTAGCCTCCCTAGTTTGTACAGAATCCACGCCTGAGTGTCTATATAGGTGGGGTTGTTTGGTTCGGCATCCACCACTGTGTTTGCCATCGCTAGCGCCCTTTCGAGCTCGTTGGTGGAACTGGAATTTTCGGAAATATGGTAGGCGAGATTATTGAGCGAAAGTATGTTCGAGGGGTCGAATTTAAGCGAACGTTCATAGGCGCGCACCGTCTCTTTATTCTTACCCTGTTCGCTGAACATCATGCCCATAGAGCCATAAATAAGGCTGCGCGTAGAATCGTTCTCGCTTTTCTCGAGAGCTAGCTCATATTTCTCAAGAGCATGTTCATATCTATCCATCATAGAGAGAATATTCCCTGCAATTAGATCTCCATTTACCATGGGGCGTTCGATTTTTTCTAGCTCGTCTATGGTCATCAGTGCACTATCGCTCTTTTGAGCCTGCATGTAGAGCTGCATAAGTATCTCGCCTCCTCGAGGGCTAATGCGCTCTTGTGCTAGCTCCTCGCTTAGTACATCGATAGCACCATCCCAGTCCTGCGTAAACAGCGTATAGTCCATATAGAAAGTACTAAAAACAGAGTCTGTACCCGCTGTATATGCTTTTTTGAAGACATCTTTTGCTTTTGGTGAGCTCGGGTCGCCTCCTAGGTTAAAATACTCGTAGAGCATGTCTATGCGTCCCTGTGATGGGAATATTTCGGTGTACTCCACCAACTGGTCAATCGCACCCAAATAGCCTTCAGCGTCTTTGTCCACCCTCCAAAAGTTTGCTAGTTGCAACAGCGTATTGATGTCGCCCCGAGCTAGGTTTTGAGCCTGCTGGGCTGCCTCGCTAGCCTCGTCTTTACTCCCCATACTTGCCAAAATGCGTGCATAGTTGAGCAGGTTGGCGGCATTTCTATCGGATGCTAACATTTTCTGGGCATAGCTCTTTAGGCTTTCGCCATCCCCCCTACCGTAGTAATACATGTTTTTGCGAGCGGTGAGCTCTCCGTCATATCCAAAGTGGCTCTCCCATTGGTCGGCAAACTCTAGGCCTTGGTCTTGTTTGTCGGTCTGGCTCGAGGACAGTAGCGCAAGGGCTAGCTGGCGTTGAGCTTCGCGGTCGTGGGGCGTAAGTTTTAGGAGTTTACGCAGGGCAATTTCAGAGTTTTGTGTATCGCCCATCAGGGTGAGTATGCCTGCATGTTCGCGAAGGTAATCTTGGCAGGTTGAGTCTATCTTAAGGGCACGTGTGATTGCATCCAGAGCCGCCGTAGTGTCGCTTTGATAGAGGTGAATTTGTGAAAGGTTATACAGCGCAGGTGGGAAATCACCCCAGCGTTTGATTATCCTTTGTAGCTTGACTTTCGCCCTATCTACCTGTCCGTAGACCAGCTCACGCTTTGCTTCATAGTAAGCCATGGATCTAGCCTCAGAATTGGCAGCAGAGATGGAGGGAGTGCTCTGTGGTGGGGCGGTTTGTGCGGATGCACTGCGTTGTACTGCGCAGAGTGCCACAACGGCAAAAAGAAGTCCTTTAACTATATATTTTCTCATACGCTTTAAAATTCGAGGGTAGTTTTAAAATAGGTATTTTTTCGTTGGGTGCAGTAGCTTTTCCCTACCACCACCCTTTCATTACATTAAGGGGTGATTAACACATAAGTTAGTCACCCCCTGAAATCTTCGCGCTCCAAAAAAAATGTTTTAAAGCTTAGATATTGTTCCTTAGTTGTCGTAGTGTTTCATAGCCTCCTGCCAGAAATTCTCAGGCAATTGGTTTTCGATAGGGTCTTTTGTGCTACGATTAGATGCCTCGACCCAACCAATATTACCAAGATTGAAGCCACTGTGATACTGGGGAGCAATATAAATATACATATCCTTGATCACATCAGCCATCCATAGGTCGATAGCCTCGTTTTCTTTGGTTATACGGGTCACATCCTCAATAATCTCGTAGTCCATTTCTGCCGATGCTTTGTGGGTGGGGATTACTTTCTCGAGGGTGATAATCTTATAGACCACATTGCCATTCTCGTCGGTTCCTTGGAAAGGTTTTGAGATGTCGCCCACTTTCATGGTCGCCAGAGTACGATAGTCGTCCACGGAAGTCTGTGATAGTTCGTCTGCCATAAATAGTGTCGATGCGCGAGCTATATCGCCCGTTTGGTTGTAGGCGCGCATGTTGAACACCTTACCTCCATTATTGCGGCTCATCTTGTCGTGTGATTCTCGCAAGGCAGCAGCGGCAAAAGTGATTTTATTGTCCACAATAGCGGTGCGTATAGAATCCAACTCCGCCACAACACCTTCGAGCTCCTCGAGGTCAAATTCGGGTTTGAGTAGTAGGTGGCGGTAGTGTACCAAATCACCCCTCTTTGAAATCAATTCTATGATATGGAAACCATACTCCGTCTCAACCACCTCAGAAATTTGACCTGGTTTGAGAGCCGAGAGAGTTTCTACAAACTCGGGCACAAAGTCGTTTATGTCCTGAGGTCCTATCTCGCCACCCTTGCCTCGTGAACCCTCGTCTTGTGAGTACAGGCGAGCCAATACAGCTAGTTTTTCGCCAGCAAGTATCCTTTCGCGGAAACCCAACAAACGCTCGCGGATAGCCATCTTGCGAAGGTCGGTCTGCTCTGGAGCACGAGTAATCTGAGCATACATATATTGTTCGGGTACCATGGGTAGCGAATCAGCACTCATGTTATTGACAAATGCATACACATCGTTGTGCGACACATCCACACCTTCTTTAATTATAGCCTGCAACTGTTGTGAGATCTGCTGGTCGAGTTGCTCACGCTCCAAATCGCGTTTGATCTGGAAGAGCGCCTTTCCGTAGAGTTTTTCGAGTTCTTGGGCCGACCCCAGGTGTTCTATCATCTGGGCAACCTGATCCTCGACTTGCAGAGCAATAGCGGTGCGGTTCACTTCCTTGTCTAGTGAGTCAGCGCGCCCTTTTTGGACCAATACCTTTTGAAGGAGCATGGCTTGAAAAGCATCCTCTAGGGGAGTGTTTTGCGAGGGAACACCCATTTGTTTGCGTTGCTCGATGATCACATCTTTCATTCTCTCGACCTCCGAGAGCATGATGGGAGCATTACCCACAATGGCAACCACCTCATCTGCTATGTAGCTTGAGGGGGTGTGTTCACCACCTTGCGCATTATTTTGTGCGCTAGTGATGGATGATCCAAAAAGTAGTAGCGAGAGGGTGAAAATAGAGAATAGTGTCTTCTTCATTATTTGTTAAGTATGTTATTTTTCAGTATCTTGATTAACTTATGATGGCACAGAGGTGTCTTACATCTCCTCCATGGCTTAGTGTTTTGTTTATTGTTGTGTGGAGGAATCCGTGGTTTCCTTGGAGTTATCTTCGGGGAGGGTGAGCGTGTTTTGCTGGGCGGTGTCCTTGAGTAAAATTTCCATCTCTCCCAAAGCTAGCGCTTTGGAACGCAGGCTATCATCGAGACTTTCGATTAGTTCAGTCTCTCGGGCGTGGAGAATGATACGTTTGATGTCCTCTTGGAGCATCTCCAATGGGGTGTGATCGCCAGTGAACCTGCGGTCCTCTATGCGCATCATATAGTAGTATTGTTCGTCCTGAATCTGATAGAAACTATTTCGACGCAAGAAACTATCAAAATCGGTCTGCGAGAAAGGTATCTTTTCGAGTACACTGATAAAAGGCGACCATCTCTGAGTTAGATCCTCGTAGAAATAATTGTTCTTTTGGCAAATAGCAATAAACTCTGCCATATCGCGTTTTTGGTCTGAGCGCAACAAATCTCGCAGTTCCTCGAGCTCGCGTGCCGCAGATGGAATACGAGCAATATACACCTTGACTATCGCTCCCGATAATCTAAATTTGTTGCCATTGGCTCTGTGGTATTGGGCTATTTGCTCATCGGAGACCTCCTCATTGAGGTTTGCCTTGATGTATTGCCTCTGGAAATTATCCTTTAGTAGGGTTTCTCTGTATGTCTTGATCTGAGTCTCTATGCTCTTTAGTTGCTCTTGGTTTTGGGTGAGGGCAGCACTCAGGCGCAGCTGCTCTTGAACCCACTTATCAATAAAAAGCCTCTGATGGGCAAGGCTGTCGGCAGGGGTCAATCCTTCTGGACTTAGGATATTACCGCTGTAGAGCACACTGTCGCCCACTACTGCTAGTTTCTCTCCCCTATCATCATCATACAAAACGAGCGAACCACACCCACACAAAACCCCACTCAGGGAGAAAACCCCGAGCTTCAGTAGTGTTGAAAGTGTGCGTTGTGAGCTCATGTATCTAAATCTTTATTTTTCAGCCTTGGTTACATCCAAAATCTCCACATCGAAAATCAGCGACTCCTTGGGCCCTATGGGACCCGTACCCTTCTCGCCATAGGCCAGCACATAGGGGATGTAGATAGTCATCTTGGTTCCCTTGCGTGCGTACTCCAGCCCCTCGTAGCAACCTTCAATCAGCGCGCCTTTTTTGTAGGTAAACTCAAAAGGCTTGCCGTGCTTCTCGGTTGAATCTATGATATCGCCATCAATGTTACCCATCACAAAGTTCATCACCACTTGGTCGCCCTCTTTTATGGTCTCACCATTACCTTTTTCGAGTATCTGGTAGTAGAGCCCCGAATTGGTCGAGGTGATACCCTCACGGTCGGCTAGCTTGTCGAAGAACTCATAACCCCTGCGCTCGTTTTCATTGCCCAAAAGGGTGTCTTGGATGTTTTCCATGAAGTATTTTATGTAGTTATCCGCATCCATAATGTTTATAAGCGTCTCGCTGTCAAAACATTCCCTTATAGCCTGGGCGATAATCTCAGGATTAACTATTTTTGTGCCAAAACCCTGCTTAATCCCCTCACCCATACGCACCCCAATGGCGTATGAAAGCGAATCAGATGCGGTTTTTAGTTCGATCTGCGGTTTTTCCTGTGTTTTGTCTTGCGCCATTGTGCTATGGCTCACTGCGCCAAGCACTAGGGCTACAATAGTTAGTTTTACAAAAGTTTTTTTCATTACGTACTTATATAATTACGCAAAGATAACACTTTTTATTGTTTTTCGTGTTCATTTTGAGTTTTTTGGTTTTGCTCTTGATGATTTAGCTGGTAGTCTTGCCATTTTTTATAGGTAGTAAAATAAAACCCAAGCATCGTGCGTTGAAAATATTAGTAGTAACCATAGGTAGTGCGAGCAGCAGTGCCAGAGGATCTGTGGGAGGTATATCATTGCGTGTGCCGCGTGAGAGACAATCATCGCTCAGTGCGGCTCGCACCTCCGCAGCAGGGCGCACGCTCCCCCAACGGGGTGCGAGCCGCACTGGCAATGAAGGCTAAAGGGTGCGCCTGCGCGCGCTCCACACAGAGCCAATACAAATGCCGCGCGCACCCATGTGAGCTTACGCAGGCGGTGATTTGAGAACCAATACAAATAGCCGCGCGTACCGGTGCGTCCTTGAAAAGAAAACAAAAAAAGAACCCCCCTTGATATCGAGACCGCGGAAGAACACAAGCGCATCAGGACGCTTGTACTCTGGAGCGGGGACGATAGCATAAAAAGAAAAGCTAGAGCAAACTAAAGTCCGAGATAAATAATTGCCTAGTGCGGACACGCACTAGACGGGCGCACCGCCCCCCCAGAGGGGCGATCGTCTTTAACTGAAGTTAAACACGCTTTAACGCCCCTTGCGGTGCACCCGAAAAAAGGCGCAGTTAGAGCCAAACAAAAACGAAACCATAAATAGAAAAGCTAGATGC